>DASUGI010000126.1:0-52463 GCA_036274115.1 Verrucomicrobiia bacterium | reverse complement strand
TACAAGCTCATTCGGAAGAGCCCGAAAATCTTCGTGGGCTACAGCGACATCACCGCCCTGCACTGCGCCTTCCTCACCGAGGCCCGATTGATTTCGTTTCACGGACCGATGTTGAACTCGGATTTTGCGCACCCCGAAATGCCGGACTTCACCGTGCAAAGCTTTCGGCGAACTCTGTCATTGGCGCCACGTCCCAACACCACTTTGCCTTTCGACATCTCTCTCGGTCATCAGAACGATAAGGTGAGAATCCTCCGGCGCGGCATCGCGCACGGGCGGCTGATCGGCGGCAACCTGTCCCTGCTCTGTTCCATCCTCGGCACGCCGTGGCAACCGAACTTTAAGAGGCGCCTCCTGTTTCTGGAAGACGTGGGCGAACCACCTTACCGCTTCGACCGCATGCTGACGCAGTTGCTTAACGCCGGGTTGCTTCAACAGGTGAGCGGAATCGCCATTGGAGTGAATGCCGATTGCGAAGACCCGAAGTCCCAGACATCCAAAGAGTACCGTCAAACTCTGGATGCAGTTCTTAAGGACCGCCTACTGGCCTTGAAAGTTCCCGTTGCCGCCGGCCTGGCATTCGGTCACGTTCCGCGCAACGCGACTTTGCCGGTGGGTGTTCGCGCAACTCTGGACGCGAATCGCGGTGTGCTGTCACTCGCCGAGTTCCCGGTAAAGTAAAACTACGGATGCGCTGTGAACAACTATGTTGAACTTTCCTATTGAAATCACTGGGATTGCAGGCATAACTATTCGTGCGAGACCCAGTTAAGAACGTCGCGGAATGTAAAAACTCATGAAAGCTGTACCGTCCCCCGTCACTTCTGTAGCCTTCACCGGCATGCGAGACGCCGTCATTTCTAAGGGTCACTCCCGGGTGAATGCTTCGCTGAGATTGGCTCTGGCGATATCGGTGTTAGCCGTCATGAGCGCCAAGGCCGACATCATTACCACGAATGACATCGTGCCGATACCGCAGCGTGTGGCCGGTTCGGGCAATGGCACCATCGAAAACCGAATGTTCACCTACTCCGGTGCTGAAATTCCGAACAGCGCGGGATTGTTGTTCAACGGAGACAATGGGAACAATACGCTGCCCCAAGGAGGCGGAGGCGACACGATGTTTTTTAATGAGTCGTTCGTCACCACGGCTGGCGAGTTAAAGGCCTTCTACAATCTGAATTTCCTTCCCGGCACCATCTCCGAACTCGTGCTCTTTCTGGATCTCAATGAAACAAGTGGCGGAGCGGCCATCAATACGCTGGGAAAACTGGACATCATCCTCAACCCAACCACCATCCAGGGTAATCCGAATCCTTTTGGGGACGTTTCCAGCGTCAGCCAGGCAGCAATCAACCAGGTCTATACCGGTGGAACATTGCTCTCCTCGCTGAACCCGTACCCGGTCAACCTCGCCGTCAACAGTCAAGGTGCCGGTTTTGCCGACTATGCAATCTTCACCGGTATCAATCCTTTTAGCCTGAATGATTCCGACGTGATCCTCTTTAACATCAGCATGAGCGAGCTCAGCAATGGGGCGGAGGAAATTTTCTTGAGCGGCACCTACGCAGCGTCTGACATTATCCCCGTTCCCGAGCCGGGATGCCTGGCCCTGTTACTGACTGGCGGCCTCGGCCTGGCCATTGCCAGGCGGCGAAGCCGCTGAGCGTTCCGCACGCGATCAATCCGGCAAGCTTCCAAGTCAGAAACTGAAAGTTTCGGCGAGTGTGCTTACACTACAAGTGAACTCGACACGCCAACCAATGCAGTAGCCGTACCAGGGGTTTTGCACTGGCGCAGCGTCTCGGTTTACGAACCCGCTCAAAACGCGGAAAGTTCAACCTACATCTCACTAAACATCCCGCACCATGCCCACCACCGAGTGTTGTCCTGGTTAACCGGGGACGTGGTTGGGAGTTCTTCACTCAGCACGCCCGTGTCATCTTCAGTCAGGGATGCGACTGCGCCAGCTATGTTGTGGTTAAGCCTTTCAAACGCGGGATACCTCGGCAAGGCGGGCCTCCAAACTCCCGTTGAAATTCTAATTCAACTCGGACGGTATTTGTCCTATAAGCGGTGGCAGAGTTGCATTCGCACCGACCATGAAAGAATCAAAACCGCTCTCGCCCGAGGATTTGGTAAAGGAGTTTCGCGCTTATTTGCATCTGGCCATAACGGCAGGACAGATGGGACAGTCCCAGCAACTTAAAACGCTGCCCGGCCCGTGGATTGGAGATTATTGCCGGGCGCTGGCGAAACTGCCGGGCAACAAGCTGGCCGGAGAGCTTGCAGGGTCTGTGGGGTCGTCCTGCAGCTAATTCGCGACGCCACGATTCAGTTTTACCGGCCGATATTTCAAAAGAAGGTCAAAGATGGCGCCGAGCAAGTGGAATTGGAGCGAATTCTGGAACAACTGGATTTCGCGCTCGCCCTTGTCATGCGCCAACTGCCGGGGATGGTCCGGCGGCGCCTTCATTTGACCCGGAGCAGTGACCTGTTGGTTGAATCGATCAGGGAGATGCTTATCGGCCGTGCTGGTAGCATCGCCCGAGTGCTGCGCCATCACAAAGAGCTGTTTCCAGACGAGTACAATCAACCGGACGTCAATTTTCATCCGGAAGGCAATTATATTTTCGAATTTGCCTGGGATACTTACGAACGCGTCGAAGTATTGACCCGGCTGGCAGATGAATTTCCCGAACATATCCGCGGCGCAGCGCGAAGAATGCATGGGTGGCCGATGTTAGCTCACCGACACACCAACAATCGGCGGGAATTCAACGCACTGGCGAAAAGGCTGGAACTGGGCGCCGACTATCCCACAGATGTCAGTGAGGCGGCACGATTCCGGCCCGACACTCCGCTCGTGCGTTATCTTGACCCACTAATCCGGCAGATTCATATCATCCGGGAAGAGCTGGGAGACACCGATTACAAAACAACCGAAGACGAGCGAAGCATGCTGCTCCACCTCTGGTATTGGGAATTGGAAGATTTGCCGGGCGACGAAGAGCTGAGCGCAATACGAGCCGCACGAAAATTGCCAACGTTGACCAAGACTACGTGGGCGGAAAAAGCGCTGTTGCAGGAACTTTCGCGGTTGCGCCGGGAGGATTGCCGGGCCGGCCGGTTGCAGATTGCGCGAGAGCATCGGGCGCAAGAACGCGCCGAGGAAGCGAACAAAGCGGAATGGCAGCGGAAGCATGCTTTGTCCAGCCGCATGATGCAGCGCATGTTGCTGGTCGATTCGTTCGCGCAGCCCGACATGGTTTCCCAGGCCATGGCGTTCGAAAATGCAGAGTCACTGTTGCAGGAAGCGAGTGAGTGAATGCCAAATCCAACTGAATCAAACCAAATCAAACCGGCAACCAGCAACTTGGGGAGACCAAGAACGGCTTCCGTTCGCAAATCCAGTTTATGAACTCTACAAGCAGTGTTGATGGCGACGGTGGACCCAGGCCTTTGTGACCCGAGGTTTTCCCGGGCGCACATCCGTAGAACAACTAAAGCTGCGCCTTGACACATTCCTGTAACATGAGTGATTCTGAGCCTACCCTACGCGCTACACGTCGCCTCTTCCAGGGAACCGTGTTTCGACGGGGAGTGTGCGGACAAGGTGATGGAGAAAGACAAGTTACAACCACAACGTTTTGAGCTGAAGTATCTGGTCAACGAGGATGTTGCCCTGGCCATGCGTGACTTTGTTCGGTCTTACCTGGTCCCGGATGAGTTCGCTTCCAAAAGCCCGACGCTGGCTTATCCCAATCACAGTCTCTATCTCGACTCGGACGACTTGCAAATGTATTGGGACGTCATCAACGGGAACAAGAATCGTTACAAGCTCCGAATCCGATTCTACGATGACAATCCCGCAGCCCCCGTATTTTTCGAGATCAAGCGCCGGTCGGACAATGCCATTTTGAAGGAACGCGGGGCGGTGCGACGCGAGTTTGTGGCCACCTTGTTGGCGGGACAACTTCCCGAGCCCGGCCACCTCGTCTCCAACAACCCCAAACATCTGACCGCCTTGCAGAACTTTTGCCGGCTGATGCACGATTGCCATGCGCATCCCAAGACCCATGTCTATTACCAGCGCGAGGCCTGGATGAGTGTCGAGGATAATTCAGTCCGCGTGACGTTTGACCGTGACGTGTATAGTTGTCCCCATACCGAACCGGTGATCACCACCCAAATGCAGGATTCGGTGAAACCGTGGGGTGATCAGGTAATCCTGGAATTGAAATTTACCGGTCGCTTCCCGAACTGGTTTTTTGAAATGGTCCGCCTCTTCAATGTCATGCAGTGCGGTGTGGCCAAGTATGCCGAAGGCGTGGCCATCCTGGGTGAAGAACGGCTCAATCCCCTCTTCCATCAGCCCGAGTCGTCTGACCGCGTGGAGAGATTCCTGCGCGAACACCGCAACCCCCGACAAAGTCGCAAAAGCGCCGCTGAGAACGACGGCAATCTGGTATGGACGACCTCCTGAATGCTTTTTTCAGCGCGGACTATTCAGCGCAACCCGTCAACATCTCGGCTCTCCTGCTCGGTTTGTGCCTGGCCTTTCTGGGAGGCATGGCCATAGCCGCCACCTACATGGTCACCCACCGTGGCTTGTCCTATTCCCGGGCCTTTGTGAATGCATTGGTCATCATCCCGATGGTCGTAACCGTTGTGATGATGGTGTTGAACAACAATCTGGTCACCGCCTTCGGCTTGATGGCCGTCTTTGCCATCGTCCGTTTTCGCAACGTGCTTCGTGATACGTTGGACACCAGTTACGTTCTCTGCGTGCTCGTGGTCGGAATGGCGTGCGGCACTCAGCGATTCTCCCTGGCCGTCATTGCCACGGCCACGCTCATTGCCGTCATCTTCTTCCTTTGGTACACCGCCTTTGGCAGCCGGCATCGTTTCGACATTATTGTCAACCTTCATTGGACCCGGCCGATGACCGAACTGGGCTACATGAGCCGCGTTTTGCAACGTCACAGCCGCGTGATGCATTGCGCCAGCCAACGCTCCAGCGAAATCGACAGCGGCACCGACCTTTCCTACCGTCTGCTCCTGCGCAACCCCGAACGCACCGACGATCTCCTGAAAGAACTCCGGGAAGTTGCCGGCGTGTCGCGGGTCACCAGCTTGAAGGCTCAGGAGGAGTCTGAGCTGTGACCGCTCCGGTTTGCTTGATCCGGGTTAGCAGCCCAACAGAGCTGGCGTGCTTCCCGGAGAGTTGGTGCGCATTTCGATTGTTGCCAAAGTAACCATCACGGCATTGGGGAGAAACCATGGGCGCATCAGAAATCAGCGGCTCGCGCGCGAAACAGAAAAGTCATTCCCGCCAACTCAGCTCGATGATTCGCATAGCCCTTCTTGCTGGCGCGTGCCTGCTCGCCGGCTGCTCCTCAGGCGCGTACGTTATCGCCCGGCAGAACGCTCAATACCAACTCAGCGCGACCAACAAAATCACGATTGCCGATCACGCCCATCCCGGACCAGAGGAACAATCGCTGCGCAAGGCGCTGATGTCCGAACTGCGGCAAAAGGGATTCCACCTCGTTTCCTCCGAGGAGGCAGACTACGCACTCACTTACTGGATCGATGTTTCCTGGAAGCGCGGAAAAATCGTCGTCCCGGGCCAGGAAGCCACGCCGGTAATTGTTCCTGGTGCTCCCGGCGGCGGTAATTCCTCGCACCGCGTGCCGCCACGCCTTACACCCGTTGGAACTTATTACGACTCATCACCATTGGGCATCCAACACGTGGTCGAAGTGCCGTGGGAAACCAAGGGAATCCGGCTCAAAGTATTTCCTCAAGCGAGCCTGCGCGCTGGCAATCTGCAGACGGCGTGGGACGGCTACATTGAAGTTGGCAAGGAAGTTTCAGACGCGCGCGAACCTGTGTTGGTGCGTACGCTCCTGAATTATTTAGGGACAGACTTTATCGGCAAGGCCAGGCTGGCCGCCGCCCCGGCGCAACAAGAATAACCGCCGGGGTCCAGCCGCAAACTCGGGCTACCTTCCGGGCGTCTGACCAATCACATTGACGCTGCCGCCAAAAATCAGTCTCCTGTGCCGGCCTTATGGATTCGCCGCCCAAACCAACGCTCGATGACTTGCGCATCAAACGCCCGGAGAGGCCGAAGTCAACTCCCATCGGCTGGATTGCAGTCGTCGTCTGCGTTTTGGGGCTGGGAGCCGTAGTGATCTGGTGGCTCACGCGGCCCAAGGCAATCGAGGTGCGCACCGCGGTGGCACGCGAAGTCGCCAGCAATGGTGGCGAGCGCACGGTCCTGAACGCCTCCGGCTACGTCACGGCGCGACGGGCGGCCACGGCTTCCTCCAAGGTGACGGGCAAAGTGGTGGAGGTTTTGATTGAGGAAGGCATGCACGTGAAGGAGGGCCAGATTTTGGCGCGTCTGGACGACACCAATGTCAAGGCGGCGCTGGAAGTAGCGCAGGCCCAGTTGGAGTCGGCCAAAGCGGCACTGGAAGAAACGCGCGCCCAACTCAAGCAGGCGGAACTCGAGTTCCAACGCACCAGCGAGCTCGCCAAACAGAAAATCGCTTCGCAAGCGGATTTGGACACTGCCGAGGCAAACGCAAAAGCCTTTCGCGCGCGCCTGACCCGCCAGGAAAAGGATGTGGTCGTAGCCGAACGTCAGGTGGCGCAAGCACAACAGCAACTGGATGACCTCATCATCCGCGCGCCGTTCGCCGGCGTGGTGACCACCAAAGATTCGCAACCCGGTGAAATGATTTCGCCCATCTCCGCCGGCGGCGGTTTCACGCGCACGGGCATTGGCACCATCGTGGACATGGACTCGTTGGAAATTGAAATCGATGTCAACGAAAGCTTCATTAATCGCGTCGTACCCGGTCAACCGGTCGAAGCCACGCTGGATGCGTATGCTCAATGGAAGATTCCCTGCAAGGTTATTGCCATCATTCCGACCGCGGACCGGCAAAAGTCCACGGTGAAAGTGCGCGTCGGCTTCGACAAACTCGATCCGCGGATTCTGCCCGACATGGCCGTGAAGGTGGCGTTTCGCGAATCCGCGGGATCAGCATCAACCGCAACCCGGGCCCTGGTGGTACCCAAAAGCGCAATTCGTTCCCAGGACGGACGCGACATCGTCCTGGTGGTTAAGAATGGCAAGGCCGAGCGTCGTGCCGTGTCAGTAAACAACATTGCCGAGGACGAAGCGGTGCTGGGCGCTGGCGTGTCCAGTGGCGAGAAAGTCATCACCGATTCACCCGCCGGGCTGGCCGATGGGGTTAAGGTTAAGGAAGCGAAACAATAATCACTGAGCCGAAGCAAAAGTTTTGCTATTGCTTCGACCGCCGGAATCCTGGAACGATACCGACTCTGGAATGAGCACCCCAACCAACAACACCCTGGTAAGCGTGGATGGCGTGGACAAGGTTTTCCATCGCGGCTCGGAAGACATTCACGTGCTGTCCAACCTGACCCTGCATGTTCCCTCCGGCGAATTTCTGGCGTTGATGGGTCCGTCGGGCTCCGGCAAATCCACCTTGTTGAATCTCATTGGGGGTCTCGACCGCGCCACTCGAGGGAGCGTTTCCATCGGCGGTGAACGGATTGATCAACTCTCCGACCGGCAGCTTGCCGCCTGGCGCGCTCGCCACGTCGGATTGGTGTTCCAGTTTTACAATCTGCTTCCGGTGTTGAATGCCGAGCGGAATGTGGAACTGCCGCTCTTACTCACACACCTTTCCAAGGCGGAGCGTAAAAAGCACGTGGAAACGGCTCTTGCCGCGGTAGGCCTGTCCCATCGCGCCAAACACTTTCCCCGCACCCTCTCCGGCGGTGAACAGCAGCGCGTCGGTATTGCCCGTGCCATTGTCACCGACCCAACCATCCTGCTCTGCGACGAACCCACCGGCGATTTGGATCGCAAATCCGGAGATGAAATCCTGAGCCTGTTGCAGGCCCTCAACCGCGAGCACGGCAAAACCATCATCATGGTCACCCACGATCCCCACGCCTCGGCGCGCGCGACTCGAACGGTCTATTTGGACAAGGGTCAACTTTCAGCGACCAAGCCAGAATGAAATTCTTCTACCTCGTCTGGTGCAATTTGAAGCGCAAGAAACTGCGCACCACGCTGACGTTGCTTTCCATATTTATTGCCTTCCTGCTCTATGGCTTGCTTTGCACCATCAAGGAAGCTTTCACTGCGGGGGTTTCGCTGGCCGGTGCGGATCGTCTCGTCGTGCGCCACAAGGTTTCGTTGATAATGAATTTGCCGGCGTCGTACAAGGATCGGATGGAAAAAATCCCCGGCGTGGCCTCGGCGCTTCATTTCACGTGGTTCAATGGCATTTACAAGGATGAACCCAAGAACTTCTTTGGCTCCTTTCCCATCTCTGATCTGGACACGATGCTGGAGATCTATCCCGAATACACGATGCCTGAGGACCAGAAAGAGGCGTTCAAAAAAACGCGCACGGGCGCCATCGTCGGGCGTTCCCTGTCCGAGCGCAAGGAGTTTGGATGGAAGATCGGCGACCGGGTGCAATTGGCTTCACCCATCTGGCCCCGCAAAGGTGACCAACCCTGGGAATTCGAGATTGTTGGCATTCTCGACGCCGCCAAGAAGAACGTCGACACTTCGGGATTTTATTTTCGCTACGATTACTTCGACGAAGCCCGAGCGCGGGGGGAAGGGATGGCGGGTTGGTACGCGGTGCGTGTAAAGGACCCGGATCGCGCTTCAGAGGTCGCTGCCGCCATCGACGCGGAATTCGCCAACTCGCCCTACGAGACCAAGGCTGAGCCGGAAGGCGCGTTTATGCAAGGGTTCGCCCAACAGATTGGCGACATCGGGAAGATTCTCATTGCCATTCTCAGCGCAGTATTCTTCACCATTCTGCTGGTGGCCGGCAACACCATGGCGCAATCCGTGCGCGAACGAACCCAGGAATTCGGTGTGCTTAAGGCCATGGGTTTTACCAACGAACTCGCACTGGCCATGGTGCTGGCGGAATCGTGCCTGCTCGCGGCGGTGGGGGGGCTCGCGGGATTGGGCGTGGCGTGGTTGATTGCCGCTGGAGGCAGCCCGGTTCCCAGTATGTTGCCAGTCTTCTACTTACCAGCGCAGGCCCTCGCGGCCGGTGTGGCGCTCGTTTTCGCGCTGGGGCTGGTGGCGGGAATTCTTCCCGCGCTTCAAGCCATGCGCCTCCAAATTGCCAGTGCGTTGCGACGAGAAGGATAGGACATGCTCAATTGGTTTTCCCAAATTATCTCGGTTACCTTCTTCAATCTTCGTTCGTTGCCCGAACGCAAAGGTTCGGCCATCACCGCCGCCGTTGGGATTGCCGGTGTGGTCGCCGTCTTCGTCGGGGTGCTCTCGATCGCCGCGGGCTTCCAGGCAGCCATGACGGTATCGGGCGCTGACGACATCGCGTTGGTCCTGCGAACCGGCGCTGACACGGAAATGACCAGCGGCCTTTCGCGTGAAGAGGTACGCCTGATCGCGGATGCTCCCGGTATCGCCCGCAACACCAATGGCCCGCTCGCGTCGGCCGAGCTATTTGTCATCATCAACCTGCCCAAACGTTCCACTGGCACAGATGCCAACGTCCCCTTCCGCGGCGTTCAACAGGCCGCATTCGCTGTGCGCGACGATTTCAAAATCGTCGAGGGACGCCGGTTTGAGTCGGGGCGCAACGAAATCATCGTTGGGGCCGGCGCGGCACGCGCGTTTGCCGGTTTGGATGTTGGTGGCAAGATTCGCCTGGGCCAGACCGAGTGGGAAATCGTCGGCATGTTCACCGGGGGCGGTGGTTCAGCGGAGTCCGAGATGTGGACGGACGTAGCGGTGCTGCAGCCGGCTTACAACCGCGGTGACTCTTTTCAATCGGTTTATGCAAAACTGAACTCGCCGGAGGACTTTCGCGATTTCGAAGACGCCTTGACGACCAACCCGCGCCTTAAAGTCAAGGTGGTGCGGCAAGCCGAGTTTCTCCAGGAACAATCGTCCATGCTCACGGACTTCATTACTAAAATCGGAATTTTCATCGCGGGGATGATGGCGCTAGGCGCTTTGTTTGGCGCATTGAACACGATGTACAGCGCAGTCGCCGCCCGCTCGCGCGAAATCGCGACGCTCCGCGCCCTGGGCTTCGGTTCTGGTCCGGTGATCCTGTCGGTTCTGATTGAATCGCTCGTGCTGGCGTTGGCCGGCGGCATTCTGGGAGGTGCGGTCGCGTACTTTGCATTTGACGGCTTCAAGGCTGCAACCATCAACTGGCAAACCTTCAGCCAGATTGCCTTTGCCTTTGCGGTAACACCACACTTGCTGATCACCGCCATCTTCCTGGCTGCGGGGATTGGTCTACTGGGCGGCTTCTTACCTGCCATCCGCGCGGCACGGCTTCCGATTGCGACTGCGTTGCGCGAGCCATAATCGGTTTGCGAGCCGGATATGATTCCGCTGGACGGCATCTCACATCTCACGTTCGATTGTTACGGCACGTTGATTGATTGGGAGCGCGGCATTCTCCATGCCGTGCAACCCTTGTTAACCCGGGTTGAGGCTAAAGTTTCACCAGAAAGCATTCTCCGGAGTTACGTCCAACACGAAGCCCTCTGGAGCGTCAGCCCTGGATGCCTTATCGCGATCTGCTGCGTGGAGTCTTGCTCGGAATTGCCAAAGACCTTGGCATCCGCCTGGAAGCCGGAGAAGCGGATACGCTGGCCAATTCACTCCCGTCCTGGCCACCGTTCCCGGACACGGTTGCGGCGCTGCAGCGTCTCTCAACCCGCTTCCAACTCGTGATCCTTTCCAACACGGATGACTCCCTGTTCCGCCAAACTCAAAAGCACCTGCAGGTTCCATTCACCGAAATCATCACCGCCGAGCAGGTGAGGAGCTACAAGCCAGGCCATGCTCATTTCACCGAGGCACTACGTCGCCTGAACGTCCCAGCCAAACGCATTCTCCACGTCGCCCAAAGCTTGTATCACGATCACGTTCCAGCCCGCCAACTTGGCTTTTACACGGCGTGGATCAATCGTCCGAGCCTGCTGTCCGGCACCGGACTCGCGCCTGATGCTGACGCCAAGCCGCACCTTGCTTCCTCAGACCTTGAGAGCTTGCGTGCGCAAATCTTCCGCGACGAACCTTGATCATCCGTGAACTTTTTACGCGCGCTTCTCGTGAATAAACTCCTGTCGGAATGAATCTGAAAAACTGTATCTGTGAGGTTGCTTTTGCTGGCCGGCTGTTGATACTTAGCCTGGAGTTGAGCTATACCCATATGCAGTTCATATGAAGCGCTGGGTCAGTTTTGTTATTTTCGCCATCGTCGGTTTGGCGCTGTTCTGGTGCGGCTTGCAGATGCCGGTGCATTTGCGAGCCGTGGATGGAGTCGTGTTGCGAAAAGCCGGCAGCGACACGCCGTCATTGGTTGACAAAGGGACGTCGCTGGCGGCCAGCAATCAGCTGGGAGCGGCTCAACTTTTCCTCGCCGCGGCGCGAAGCGCCTGGATCAGCAATTCCCCGGCGCTCAGCGACGCAATACAGAATCTGAGCGCCAGACAATCGAGCGCCAAAAAGTCGCTACGGTTCGGCGATTTGCTGCAACCCACTTCGAAGGAGCCGTTCGCCGAGTTCATCATTCTGACGGAACGACGCACCAGGGCGCTGGAACTTCTCCGTGCTTCGTCCGATCCCCTGACGCAGGAACTGATGCGTTTGCGCGGGCTCACCAACACGGTGCTCTTTCCGTCCTCAGCTTCAACCTCCGGCCAGGCCTTTGATGCTGCCATCGCCATCGCCGGGCTGCTGAACGAAGACGCTCACATTTCTCCAGACCTTGGCAAAGCGTTGCTGACCGCGGCCACGGATGCGAATCGAGGCGGAAATCCACAGCCCGTGGAGCACGCGTTGATGGATTTGATGTCGCTCGGCCAACGTTTTGACTGGGGACAGCTCGCTACGTTCGTGGAAAACATCAATGACCCCGAGACGTTGCGCATTCTGACGGCATTGGTCCGGCGGAACGAGAGCGTGCCGGTGATTTATGCCGCCGTGTGCATGACCGGAAACGGCGCGGGCGTTGCCACGTATCTGTCCAGCTTCAGCAAAACCGGCCTGAACGATTTGCGGCTGAGCTTGCGGTATGGTGCTGGTGGCGTAAACCACCTTTTGCAAAGCAAGAAGCGTTTGTGCGACTCGCCCGTGTGCGCACGGGTGGCGGCGCTCCGGGCTCACTCATTGCCGGCGATTGGGTCGAACTTTGCCCTGCGCGAACCAGCCCAGGCGCTCGGCGCGAAGTGGTTTCTTTATCTGCTGGGCGGATTTTTCATGGCAACGGCGCTTCATCACGCGCGCCGTGTCACCGTTTTGGAGAAACCGCTCGAAGTCCGCGGTTTTCATGTCGCTCGTGAAGTTTTGTTTGCGCTGGGATTCCTGCTGGTGGTTTTGCTGCTGAGTGAGCCGTTTCTCTCTCAGGGCAGCCAGAAAGTGGATTTCCCTTTTCGATTGCGCCTGCCCATGGTGGGTGGCGCATTTGCAGCGGCAAGTACCGGCGCCAAACCACCCATTATGAACAACGAACACAATCTCATCGCCCTGTTATTGTTCTTTGTGCTGCAGGCATCCCTTTACGTCGCCTGCCTTATCAAACTCGCTGAGATTCGCCGGCAACGGGTCGGTCCGCGCATCAAATTGAAGCTCCTCGAAAACGAAGACCATTTGTTCGATGCCGGTCTCTACCTGGGCCTGGTCGGCACCATCGTCTCATTGGTCTTGTTCTCCCTGGGCGTGGTTAAGCCAAGTCTCATGGCGGCTTATTCCGCCACGTCCTTCGGCATTATTTTCGTCTCGGTGTTCAAGATCTTTAATCTCCGGCCCCTGCGCCGGAAATTGTTGCTTGCGGCGGAAAGCGAGACCGCCAGCCAGACCGCACCGCTGGCGCAACCTTCCTACGCGCAACCATGAACCGCAGCATCCTCATCGTCATCGTTGACTTCCTGCTGGTCAGCCTGCTGGCGTTTTCGTCCGCAGATATCAACAAGCTGGCCGAGGACAATCCGGCCCCCAGGGTTGGGCTCGAGATTTCCACCAACCAGCCGGATAGCGGGAAAGACCTGGCTGCGGTGATGAAGATAGCGCTCGACGACGAGCAGAAACGTCGCGAGTTGTTGCTGAGTGAATTGAAGCAAACCAAGGAATCCGCGGGCGAACGCGAAAAGCAACTCGCCGCCTACCAGCAGAGACTGGAAGCCACCGAACAACAACGGGCCAGTCTCCAACAACAGTTCGCTTCAGCTCAAACCAACATTGAGGTCCTGAGTCGACAGGTTCAGGCCAGCGTGAGTGACGCTTCCATCTCAAAAGAGAAACTCGCAGCGATGGAGGCTGAATTGCGAAAACGCGCCGAAGAAGCGGCGGCGATGCAGAAGCAACTGTCGCATCTCGCGCAAAGCAACCAGATGGTGCTTAGCGAAAAGCAGCAACTGGCCACCAAACTCCAGGTTGCCGAAGTCGAAAAGCGCCACGCCACAGAACAAGTCGTGGCAATGAAGGAACAGGTAAAGGTCGAGCGGGAGGAAAAAGCGAAACTGGTTGAAGGTGTCAAAGCTCTGGCCACCAATTCGACTACTCTCGCCCAGGAGATTCGCGAAAACCGTCCCCTCTCACCCAATACGATTTTTGACGAGTTCAATGAAAACCGCGTTCAGGCCAACCTGGCCGCGTTTCGTTCCGGCTTGTTCGATACCAACAAACGCCGTGTTGCCGGAACCGTGCTCGTCACCGACGGCACCAACACCTTTGCGCTTTGTCATGTCGAGGACACGCCCCTGGCGTTATGGACCCCCGGCACCCAGTGGGAGTCACTCACCGGAACGCTCTCTCGCAGCCTGACTGACGTGCCCGTGCACGCCTTATCGTTCCACCTGCAGGACCCGCGGATCGTGTTTATGCCCGTCAGCGGCGCCGAGGCGAAGAAGCTGGGAGCCAAGATTTATCGCATCTCCAACACACCGTTCAAGTTTCAAGACGCCGTGCTGATTGGGACCGGCGAGGGTTATTACGGCGAATGCAAGTTCGAGATTGATCCTTCAACTCCAGCTTACGTGAAGCTGGACCGCAGCATGCTGCGGGGATTGTTTGGCAAGTTCAATCCGTCGCGCGGCGACCTGGTGCTCAGTAAGACGGGCGAACTGCTGGGTATCATGGCTAATAGCACCTATTGTCTACTGATTCACAACTTTGATGCAACCGCCACCTTTGATTTCGGGCCGGATGTGCGGAAGCAGAATACGGGCAGCACGCTTTCGACCCTTTACGCGGTCGTGCAACAGATGCCTTCAAAGTTGCAATAAAGCCTATTGCTTCCGGAAACGATAGAACCGCGCGTCCACGGCCAAATCGATCGTGTAGTTGTAGGTCATCGATCCGGTCGCGTCCGCGGTGAGCTGACCGATGTTGGACCAGCTGCTGAGGTTGCTGGATTGTTCCACCGTGTAGCTCTGATTCGGCGCGCCCAGCAAACAGACCATCAAGGAAGTCGGATTCTCACGCACGAGGCTTACCACCGTTGCGCCCTGATGCACACCGGCGCCCACGCGGATACTGACCGTCGTGAAGTCGTCGTCACCGAACATTCCGCGAAGCCGATACGTGAAGCTGTCCACGCCACTGAAACCAGCCGGCGGGGTGTAAACCAGTACGCTGTTCGTCACGATGATGGTGCCTCCGTGAACGCTCGCAGAGTTCGTCAGATCGATCGTCGGCACATCGCCGATTTCGAGAGTGTCATTGCAGGCGAATTTGCTTAACGGAACCGTTAATGCCGTGTCCGGCAACGTCGCCAGTTGGTCGTGATTCGCCACAACTTCGCACCAGGTGCGGAAAGAATATGCCCCGATGTACTCCGGGTTCGGCGAATTCGCGTAGATGCGGATGGTGTAATTGCCAGTCTCCGGCAACGTCCGGCGCTGCTTCACGTTTCCCGGAAAATAGCCTGAGAACCAATTCGTGCCGCTCGGCGCCGTGACTTGCCAAAACAGATACCCGGCAAACTGCGGCGCCGCGGACCGTTGCTCGAAGTTCACTCGCTGCCCGGCAAGGCCATCGAAAGTGTACGTGTCCAGACCGCCCGGCTCGTCAATGCGCCCGGCCCCGTTCACGGGCACGCCCTCGGAAATAACCTCCCCCTTCTGGATGTTGAGGCGTACGTCACCCGGAAGCGTGTAAATGCGGAAGGCATAGTTGCCGAGATAGGAAGTATTGTTAGCGCCGACCCAGACGCGAATTGTGTAGAGGCCGGTCTCGGGCATTGTCTTCCGCCCGCCATCGGCAAAATAGTTCCCAAAGATCAGCGCTCCCGTTGGCGACCTCAGCTCCCATTGCAACCACCCATTGAAGGCTGCTGATCGGCTGATTGCTTCAAACGACAGGCTTTGGCCGGCGGTTGCGTTGAACGTGTAAAAGTCCTGCGCGCCCGGCATCTCGATGTTCCCCGCACCCGCCGCTGGAACATTGTTCGTCACCGTATCTCCGGGTTGAATTGAGAAGTATTGGTCGGGAGCGATCCCGCGAATTCGGATCGAATACGTCCCAACATGATTGGTGTTGTTGGATTGGGCAAACACGCGCATGCGATACGTTCCGGCCTCGTTCAGAACCTTGCGCCCGAGATGATTCCCCGCAGTGATATAGCTGGAGAACACCGTGTTGCTTGATGGTGATTTCAGCTCGCAATACAGATTTCCTTGAAACGAGCTCGCGGCGCCCGGGATTTCGAAGTAGGCGAGCTGGCCATTCGTGGCATTGAATGTGTAAACATCCCACGCACCCGGCACTTCGATATTTCCCGCGCCTGGTTCCGGGACATTATTGGTGATCGTGTCACCAATCTGAATCGCAATGGTGGGATCGGCCGGAATTGCCCGGACTCGAAACGAATACGACCCAACGTAGGCGGCGTTGGCGGCGCCAACCCACACCCGCAATGAGTAAGTGCCCGTTTCAGGCAGGGTCCGTCGCCCGACATCATTGTTGCTGTCCAAATACGACGAGAATACCGTCGCGTTGCCCGGCGATTTCAATTCCCATCGCAACCAACCCGCAAACGCACTTGCCGCGTTGATCTCTTCAACAAAAACATTTTGTCCAGCCGTGCCAGTGAAAGTGTAATAATCATTTTCCGTGTTGACCGTGATTCGTCCGTCACCTGCTCCAGGCGCGCCATCGGCAACTGTGTCGCCGACTTGTATGCTGAAGTTCTCCGCCGAAACATCTCCCGCCAGGAAGAGCAGTCCGCAGCCAATTGCCTTGAGAGTAGAAATCCTTTTGTTCATGTGCGGCGGGATAATAGAAGCATCCCCTGGCCGGTAAATGGAACGAAAGGTGCATCCGATTCAAGGCGAATACTACTAAAGGTCTATTGCGGCTGAGGCGGTTGTTGCCGAGGTTCGTGCGTGTGAACGGCGCTCTTTTGGGCCAGAAACAACGAATCAAAGCGTATGAAAAATCGGCTCAAACTGATCGAAACGACGACCGTGTGCTGTGTCTGCGGCACCCACATCAGCGGTCCATGGCCCGCGACCAGCCAACTGTCCCACGGTTACTGCAAGGTCCATCACCAACTCGCAATGCGTGAAATCGAGAAGTATTTCGCCTTGCTGGACAGCCAACGCACCACGGTCCTTCACGTGCAAGCGGCCTGACCTGAACTGGCGGATCAATGAGCGAACTTGCCCATCAACGTCGCGCGCTCAATCACGTGGCCTTCGGATTCGCGCTCAAAGTCCTGGCGTTTGCTGCCACGGTTCAGCGGCAGCATGGTATCCAGGGCAAACGCCGTAAAGTAGTAGCGGTGCTCGCCTGATGGCGGCTTCGGCCCGCCATATTCCACCTCGCCATAATCATTTCGCGCCTGCATTGCCATGACCGGCACTGAGTTCTCCTTAATATCGCGAATCTTCGGATCCATGTTGAATAAAATCCAATGATTGAATGTCCCGCCGGGCGCATCCGGGTCATCCACCACCACGGCAAGACTGCGTGCCGATTCCGGTACCCCTTCAAAATGTAGCGGCGGAACCAGATTCTGGCCGTACTTGGAATACTTGCCCGGAATTGTTCCTCCATCCTTAAATGCATGGCTGGTAATTTTCATTTGCGCTCCTTTCCTGCGTCGACAACTGCGGCGCTCGTGTCGGGTCCGTCCCAACGCGGACGAGCCCGCATTCAATCTATTACCCTCTGTCAATGCCGCAATAGGGAGAACCCCTTCCATGCTGCGTCTGTCAGATGCGCCTGGTGATGACAAGGTTGGCCGATAATTCTTGCTCGAACGCGTCCCCGCCTGCGCTAATCTGCCTCCGTGAGCGCAGTCACTCTACTGCTGGAACGAGTTCATCACGGCGATGCTCAGGCCGCGCAAGACCTTTTGCCACTGGTTTATGAGGAGTTACGCAGACTGGCCGCGTACCGACTCGCGGGAGAACGCCCCGGACACACACTTCAACCCACTGCGCTGGTCCATGAGGCGTGGCTTAAAATTGCCGGAAACGAGCAACGCACCTGGAACGGGCGCGAACATTTCTTCGCTGCGGCTGCCGAAGCCATGCGCCGGATTCTGGTGGATCGGGCGCGCCGCCGATTAGCCGCCAAGCGTGGCTCCGGTGAAGCGCGTCTCGATGCTGACGACCTCGACATGCCAGCACCCGCACCGGACGATCAATTGCTGGCAGTCAGTGAAGCATTGGAGAAATTCGCTGCCATCGAGTCACGCAAGGCTGAATTGGTAAAGCTTCGTTACTTCGTCGGAATGACTTTTGAGGAGGCGGCCGGCGTTCTGGGCATCGCCGTCCCAACTGCCAAGGAATGGTGGTCTTATTCCCGCGCCTGGTTGCGAGTCGAAATTGCCGACACGCAGAAGACCGCAAAAGATGCCCGGCACTGAATCCCCTGCTCTGCCTGGCGTTAAGACTTGTCACCCTTCGGAACGTGTGTCGCCCAGGTCTGTCCCGATTCCGGTGCGACGTGAGTAAAGCCCATGCCCGCCGGCGGGTTGGGGATTCGGATGAGATGATTGCAGGCGGGACATTGAATCTGGCGGCCGGCAAATTGGGCCTCGCACTTCAAGGGTTGGTCACAATGCGAGCAGTAGAACTTGAATTCATTGGTGTTCATGGCTTCTGTGGGCGTAAGCGTAATCTGGCGGGAAAAAGTATGCCAAAACTTTTTCCCATACTTTTTGCCGACAAAATCCGCTTGGTCTGGTAGATGAATGGCCACTCTCCCACAATGAAGCCCGATGCCCAACACGAAGCGGCCCTTTTTCAAGCCGCCGCCCAACTGAAAGGCACAGCCCGGACATCCTTTCTGGACAACGCCTGTCAGGGCGATGCGGCGTTGCGTCAACGTCTCCAAGCCTTGCTCGCCGCGCACGAGCAAACAGACGCCGCACTGGCGGAAACTTGGCCTGCTGCTAAAGCGACGATGAAAATTGAATTCGCTGACGCGCCGGATGAATCCATTGGACAGAAAATCGGACGCTACAAGATTTTGGAAAAGGTCGGCGAAGGTGGGTGCGGCGTGGTGTATGTGGCCGAGCAGACCGAACCCGTGCGGCGACGAGTGGCGCTCAAGGTCATCAAACTCGGGATGGATACCAAAGCGGTGGTTGCTCGCTTCGAAGCCGAGCGGCAGGCGCTGGCCATGATGGATCATCCAAACATCGCCAAGGTCCTCGACGCAGGCAGCACCGAGCAAGGGCGGCCCTACTTCGTGATGGAGCTCGTCCGAGGTATCAAAATCACGGAGTACTGCGATCAGAACAATCTTTCCACTATAGATCGGCTCGACCTGTTCATGAAGGTGTGCCTCGCCATTCAACACGCGCATCAGAAGGGCATCATCCATCGCGACATCAAGCCCTCAAACATTCTGGTTACGCTGCACGACGGCGTGCCGGTGCCTAAAGTGATTGATTTTGGAATTGCGAAGGCCACCGAGGGCAAACTCACGGACGCGACCGTTTACACTCAATTGCATCAGTTCATCGGAACACCGGCCTACATGAGCCCGGAACAGGCCGAGATGAGCGGGCTGGACATTGATACCCGCAGCGACATCTACAGTCTCGGCGTGTTGCTCTACGAAATGCTCACGGGCAAGACGCCATTTGATGCGCAGGAGTTGATGTCTCAAGGCATCGACGCCATGCGGAAGACCATCCGCGAAAAAGATCCGGTTCGGCCCAGCACGCGGCTGGCAACGTTGCAGGGAGATGAGCTCACGACGACCGCCAAGCGCCGTTCCGTGGAATCCTCAAAGCTCGCCAACCTGCTTCGCGGTGATCTCGACTGGATCGTGATGAAGTGCCTGGAGAAGGACCGCACCCGGCGTTACGACACCGCCACGGGTTTGGCGGCAGACCTCAAACGCCATCTTGAAAACGAGCCGGTAGTCGCTCGACCGCCGAGTTCCGCATACAAGCTTCAAAAGTTCTGGCATCGGCATAAAGCTTTAGTGACGGCCGCTTTTCTGATCAGTTTCTTCCTAAGCGCCGGGTTAACCTTTAGCCTGAGTCAGGCCCACCGTGCTCGCCGCGCTGAACGAGCCAAGCAGATCTCGTTGGAATCCGAGCAAAAGGCACGGCAAGCGGCCGCTTATGCACAAACCGAAGCCATCAAAGAGCGCGACACCGCACGCCGCCACCTCTACGCGGCTAACATCAATCTCGCCAACCAGGCCTGGAACGAAAGCAACCTGGGCAAAACGCGCCGCCTGCTCGCCAGCGCCGGGCCCGAAGCGGGGCAAGAAGATTTCCGCGGCTGGGAATGGCGCTATCTGTGGGGACAATCGCGCGGAGATGATGCAGGTGAGGTCGCGCGCTTCAATGGCGGTGTGTTTCATCTGTCCTTCGTGGATAACGATCGCAGTGTTGCCGTAGGTCTGACGGGATTCAGCTCTGAAGAGCGCGGCAGCTTCCTGTTCGACCTCGCCTCGGATCGACTGATCAATCGGCGCCGGGTCAGCGAATCGCCAGTAAGCGTTTCAGCCTTTCTACCAACGAAACACTGGTTGGCGAGCAGTCAGGTGGGCGGAAATCGACACATCGCCATCACGGACTTCGCCACCATGGAAGTCCTCAAGCGTCTGCAAGTACCGGCGGCGGTGCGGGATATGACGTTCTCCCGCGATGGCCACCGACTGGCCGCTTACCACGCCGGCGGCGAGGTCCGCGTCTGGCGCACCGACGATTGGAGCTTCATCCCTATCATGCATCAAAGCGGAAATCCCGGAGTCCACTTTGCGGGCCTGGGATTTCTCGGCTCGAGCGAACGTATCGCCATTGGCTGGAGCAGCGGCAAAGTGTCCATTCATGATTCCGCCACCGGCCAGAAGCTTCGTGAGTTTGCCGCTCATGGCGATGGGATCACTGCTTTTGCAACCTCGCCAAACTCTGACGTCATTGCGACGGGCGCTGGTTACTCGGACAAGACGGTCAGGCTCTGGAACGCCGACACCGGCGAGGCGCTCGGCGAGCTTCAAGGGCATCAGGCATGGATCTCCGGAGTGGCTTTTTCACCCGACGGCACGCAGCTGGCCTCGGCTAGTTCCGACCAAACGATTCGTCTTTGGGATTTGAAAACGCGCAAGGTCACCGCCGCGCTCCGCGGGCACGAGGACGAAATCTATTGCCTGGCCATTTCCACTGACGGCAAAAAACTGATTAGCGGCGCAAAGGACGGCTCCGTGCGTTTGTGGAACGTGCCGGCCACGAAGCGCCCACCCGGGTTGCGAGTGTTGGCCGAGCGGACCGGCTACTTCATGATCGCGCCCGACAGCCGGCGCGTCGTGACTCTGGCCGCTGACTACGTCGTTTGGGATCTGAACACGGGTGAGAAACTCGAAACCATCTCCGCTTTGCGCGGTTACCAGGCAGGCTATGACTTCACGCAGGATGGCCGGAAATTGCTCGCCGGCGGACGCAACGGTAAAGTGCGGATCTGGGATTTTGAGAAAAACGCTTTAAGCGAGTTTGTGGCTGGTGGAGACAACGAAGATGTAGTGGCGGTGCGTCGACTCGGCGACACCGAATTCATCGCCACCGTCCACGGCTTGAAAACGGAAACCGTTCAGGGGTCCAGGACGGAGAGAATGTTCCGCACCACGCACGTCAAGATCTGGGATTTCAACCAGCAGCAGCTCAAGGAAACCACCGGATTGTCCGGCGCGCTGGCATCCGTTTCCGCCGTTTCGCCCAAAGGCAAAACGGCCACGGGCCACGAGGACGGCCGCGTGGCGATCTGGGGCAAAACCGGAACGAACTTTCTAGCCCATTCCCGAATGGTGGTCGGAGTTGCATTTACGCCCGACGGGAGTGTCCTGGCCACCGGCGGTGAAGAAGGCACAGCGAAGTTATGGGACGTTGCCACCATCCGGGAAATCGCCACGCTCAAAGGGCATCTTCGTTCCATCCATGCCCTCGACATTTCACCAGATGGACGTCGATTGGCCACCGGCGGCGGCGGTGACGAATCCGTGAAGTTGTGGGACATGCACACGCACCAGGAATTGATCACCCTTTCCGGCGAAGGCTCGATCATGAACCGCTTGGCGTTCTCGCCTGACGGCAACAAGATCGTAGGCCTGAATGACCAAGGCCGGCTTCACATCTGGCGCGCGCCCCCGTTTGAGGAAATTACGGGTGACAAAGAGTTGAGCCAAAAAGCGCCGTAACGGCTGAACTTTACTGTCGGCCTCCAGTACCCCCCCTGGTCCTCGCCACAGCGCCGACACAGCCGTATTGCCGCTGAAACGGGCTTGGCGCCAAATCCAGTCAGCACGAATTCCGCAAAGTCGGCTGATACTTTTCCCCGCGAAATGTCGCTTTATGGGGTGAATCTGATAACATCCGGATAATGGCCAATCCGCACGAACGCGAGGTCGAGGTCTTTGAAGCCGCCCTGGCACTGCCGCCAGAGCAGCGCGAAGCTTTTCTCGCGGAAAAGTGCGGTACTGACAAGCAATTGCTCCAACGCGTCCGCGCCCTGCTGCGCGCTGCCGATAATGAGGCCGACTTTCTCAGGCCGGTCTCCAATCCTGCCCCTGCCCTGCCCGAAATTGAGAAACCCGGTGACCGCATTGGGCGTTACAAGCTGCTGGAACAAATCGGCGAAGGCGGCTGCGGCATGGTGTTCATGGCCGAACAGGAAGAGCCGATCCGACGCAAGGTGGCGTTGAAGGTCATCAAGCTCGGCATGGACACGCGCCAGGTCATCGCGCGGTTCGAGGCGGAACGTCAGGCCCTGGCGTTGATGGATCATCCCAACATCGCCAAGGTTTACGACGCCGGCGCTACGACCACGGGTCGGCCTTACTTCGTCATGGAACTGGTGCGCGGTCTCCGCATCACCGACTATTGCAACGAGAAAAGACTTCCCATCGGAAAGCGGCTCGAACTGTTCACTCAGGTATGTCAGGCGGTGCAGCACGCGCATCAAAAAGGCATCATCCACCGCGACCTCAAACCCTCCAACATCCTGGTCACAGTGAACGATGGAGTGGCAGTGCCCAAGGTCATTGACTTCGGCATCGCGAAAGCCACTTCGGGTGAGCGACTCACGGACAAAACAGTTTTCACTGCGTTCCATCAGTTCATGGGCACGCCGGCCTACATGAGCCCCGAGCAGGCCGAACTCACCAGCGTCGACATCGACACCCGCAGCGACATCTATACGCTCGGTGTCCTGCTCTATGAATTGCTCACGGGCCAGACTCCGTTCGACGCCAGCGAGCTGCTTCAGGCCGGTCTGGATGAAATGCGCCGCACGCTGCGCGAAAAAGAGCCTGTCAAACCCAGCACACGACTCACGCAGGAGCTTTCGCGAGCCAAAGGGCGAAACGAATCCGCGTTCCACTCAACGCTCAACCATCAACTCCCCACCGATCTGGACTGGATCGTGTTGAAATGCCTGGAGAAGGATCGCGCGCGCCGTTACGAAACGGCAAACGCGCTGTTGATGGACATTCAGCGGCATCTCAGCAATGAGCCGGTGACCGCGCGTCCACGCAGTCGATTGTACGACTTACAGAAAACCGTCCGCCGGCACAAAGTGGGATTTGCCGCAGCCGCAGCCGTGGTGACGGCACTGTTCCTCGGTCTGGGCATTGCCACGTGGTCACTCATCAAGGAAAAGCAAGCGCGCCAACGCGCGGATATGGAAGCGGCCAAGAGCGTTCAGATCGCGCGCTTTCTGGAAGACATGCTGCGAGGCATCGATCCCAAGATAGCTCAGGAACGCGACACCACATTGCTTCGTGACATCCTGAACAGCACCTCGACGCGAGTCTCTCGCGACCTCACCAACCAGCCTCTCGTCGAGGCGCATCTGGCCAACACCCTCGGCAATATCTATGCAGCCCTCGGCGATTTTGATAACGCTGAGGCGATGGCGCGCAACGCCCTCGCCCTGCGCCAGAGTGATCCGCGAGGACAGCCCGATGACCTGGCGGAAACGCACTTTGACCTCGCCCATCACCTTTGGAGTCAGGGAAAGCTGGCTGAAGCGGAACAAATCGCGCGACAAGGACTGAGTCTGGCGACGAACAACGTTGGCAAGAAAGACCCGCTAATCGCCAAGTCGCTCGCCCAACTCGGAGTCATCGTTCAGGATCAAGGCAGATTGGCCGAGGCCGAAAATCTGTTTCGCAAATCACTTAACACGCGAAAAAAACTCTTTGGCGACAACGACCCCACCACGGTTCAGATACTGAATAAACTTTCTGGCGTCCTGACATTGGAAGGCAAGCAGGCCGAGGCCGAAAAGATCAACCGCGAGGCCCTCAAGGCCCTTAGCTGGCATCGGCCGAGTGATTCTTCCGACGGCGATTCACTTTACAGTCGCGGCATCGAACTCTACGATCGAGCCAATCTGGTCGAGGCCGAGACGTGCTTCCGGCAATCCCTGGCGATTCGGCGCAAAACGAAGCACGACGTGGACGTTACCCTTAGCGCCCTCGCCAATACCCTGCGCCGTCAACAAAAGTTTTCCGAAGCCGAACCTTTGTTCCGGGAGTGCCTCGCCCTGCGCGAAACCATATGCCCCAACGCCTGGTACACCTATTTCACTCGCCTGCGGTTGGGAGCCACCTTGATGGGCAATCGCAAATACGAGGAGGCAGAGCCGTTGCTCATCTCCGGCTACGAAGGCATGCGACAGCGGGAGTCCGGTATCCGAGACCGTTACATCGTGCTGGAAGAATCGATTCAAAGCTTGGTCCAACTCTTTGAAGATACCTTTCGGTTTGAAAAGGCCGCCGAGTGGAGGACCAAACTGACCGTGGTTCAGGCCGCAGGCCCAAAAGGTAAACCAGCCTGGCCACGATTTACGAACCAAATCCAGGACCATGCCAGCGCCGACCGTTGATCCAATGCAGCCGCAAGAAGCCCAGACAACCGAGCAACTGCTCCCGCTTGTTTATGCTGAACTGCGCCGACTCGCCGCGCACAAGATGGCCAGTGAAAATCCAAACCAAACGCTTCAACCGACTGCGCTCGTCCACGAAGCCTGGTTGAAGCTGGGTGGAGAACAAAGTCGCCAATGGTCCAATCGCAACCACTTCTTTGCCGCCGCCGCGGAGGCCATGCGACGGATTCTCACCGACAACGCAAAGCGCAAGCTGCGCATTCGTCATGGCGGTGGCCAACAGCGCGTCGAACTCGACGACTGCGCCACTGCGGCGGATTCGGAGGCCGACCACATTCTCGCGGTCAGTGAAGCACTGGAGAAGTTCGTTCAACTCGATCCGCAGCGCGCCGAACTGGTCAAGCTCCGCTATTTTGTCGGCCTGACGTTCGAGCAAGCCGCTGAGGTGTTGGGCATTTCCGAACCGACCGCCAAGCGTTACTGGGCCTTCGCTCGGGCGTGGCTTTACGAAGAGATCCGAGCCGCGCGCTAACTCTGCATCCTTGAGTCGCCAGGCAAGCATTTCGCGCCCGGCTGATACCTTTCTCATCGAAACGTCGCTTTATGGGTGAAGCGACTATGAAATCGTTTACAGCAATAATCCTTTTGGGCGCCGTGATGTTGGCGCTTGCGGCCTCCCTCCGGCCAACGCAACGCACCGCCAACGAACCTGAACCCGGTGAGTTAATCCAGGCTGCCTTGACCGGAGAGAGTGGAAAGTTCGGGCCTACAATCGAAGCCGTCCTGCCTACGACTAAAAGCGAAGCCACCGTCGACAAACTTGAGATACTGGATTTAGAAACCGGGCGGGCAATGCTTCAGCCCCCTTTGGAAGAGTTTGACTCGCAAGCAAACGCTGTGATGTCCTGGATTCGCTCTAACCGCCTTGATATCTCCTGCTCGATCTGGCCTGACGGAGCCGCCTGCGTCACTTACAACATGACCCTGGTTGCGGGTGATACGAAATCCTGGGAAGCAACGAGTGAAGAATTTCTTTCTGCCAACCCCGCGCTGGCTCCCGCGCAACATTCCCCCCGAAGGCTCCTGGTGTTGGGACCTGATCGTCCCAATACCTACATGTTTCGCACCGTTGAAGGAACGCTGGGAATACTCCAAATGATTGGTCTGAGTCCGGATGGACAGGGAGTCAGGATTCGTTACAAACTGATTAATCCCGGCGATTCGCTTTCGGCCGCTCTATAGAGGTGCGTAGTTTGAGATTGAATAGAAGCGTCTCAAGGGCCGGACAGGACAATTCCCGGTTTATGCGTGGAGAACAAAATCCGATCAGTGCTCCGGCTTATTTGCGCGCCAGAAATCGAGGACTTCGCTCCAGAACTTAGGCGGGTCTTCAATCGCAATATGCCCACCGTCCGGAAATCTCCAGAGCCGTTTTGGACCGGCGTAGCCGTCGAAGAGCCGGATTCCGAACTTTTCCGGCACCACTTCATCACGTCCGTCGACCATGACACCAACGGGGCCATGGTAGTTTTTCAAGTAATCGACCGAAGGATACCGATCAATGAGGATGAGTCTCACGGGCAGGAGCGGCAGGTGTGCTTGCGCCACGTCAGTCATCCGGTTGTAGGGTGAGAGCAGAATGAGGCCAGCGATGTGATTGGAGCGCGTTCCCGCGAGATACGCGGCGACGCCGCTGCCAAGTGATTCGCCCACGATGTAAATCGGTTTCTGGCTATCCAACAATTCGAATGCCTCGTCAGCAGCGCGGAAGATATTCTTTTGGCTGGGAGAACCAAGGCGGTCCGCATAGCCCGGATATTCCAGAATGAAAACGTCGATTGCGGCAAGGCTTTGAATCACCTCGGCGTACCTCGCACAACCCACGGTCCAACCGCCATTGCCATAAAGGATCAGCACTTGACCCGTCGACGGTTGGTGGGGCGATGGGATTCTCATGCCAACGGCTCCGCCAGAAGAGTTCGTCCAACGCCTGAGTCCGGCAGCCCCGGCCGCCTCGTCCACCTGTCGCGACGTAAAGTGCGGCGGAAAATACAGCATGCGTCGCTGAAACGACGCGCAACCAATGCAGATCAACGCATACAACACCAAACCCATTGCCAGCAACCGGCGAAGTAGACGTGCCAAAGCTGATTGGGAAACGTTTCGGCTCTCAGTCATCGTCCGAATTGTCTCAGGCAACGTGGTTGGCCGAAAATTGAAAAATTGTATTGGTTATCGAAAGAGGCAAAACGGTTAGGCGTTCGTTCCCTCGCGGGCCAGTTCTTGAGAGCTTCGTCTGCTGTGTTCCCAAATGCCCTTGCCGTGACAGTCAGATTCCGGCCAAATACTGCCCGTGAGCGATGTAACCCGCATCCTCGAACGCGTGCAAGCCGGCGATCCCGCTGCCGCCGACCAACTGCTCCCGCTGGTCTATGACGAGTTGCGCAAACTTGCCACGGCCAAGATGGCCAATGAAATTCCCGGTCAGACGCTTCAAGCCACTGCGCTGGTCCACGAAGCGTGGCTGCGATTGACCGGCAAGGAAAACCAGCTATGGAACGGCCGGGGGCACTTCTTTGGCGCAGCGGCTGAAGCGATGCGGCGCATTCTGATCGATAACGCGCGCCGCAAAAGAGCCGCCCGTCACGGCAGTGGCCAGGTGCATGTGGACATCCACAAGATCGAGATCGCCGTGGCAGCTCAAGATGACGAGCTACTGGCAGTAAGTGAGGTCCTCGAAGCATTCGCAAAAGAGGAAAAGCAGAAAGCTGAACTGGTCAAGCTCCGTTACTTCGTCGGGCTGACCACTGAGCAAGCAGCTGAGGTGCTTGGGATTTCCGTTCCCACCGCAGATCGCTGGTGGAACTTCAGCCGCGCCTGGCTGTTCGAAGCAATTGAGCGTGAGCAACGCGGACCGACCTAAAAGGCAACCGGACCGATAGAATTTTCACCAGAATCTCGCACTAATGGTGATATGACACACCTGTGAGCGAAACCCGGCAGCGTCAGGAAGAACTATTTGAAGCGGCACTGCGTTTGCCTGCCGCTGAGCGCGGTGCTTTTCTCGATCAGGCTTGCGCCGGCGATGTCGAAACGCGTCAGCGTGTGCACGCGTTGCTCGGCGCTTTCGATCGCGCAGGTGGTTTCATGAACCAACCAGCCGTGAACGACTCCGCATCACCTTCGCAGCTCACGCACCGGCCAATTGAGAAACCGGGCGATAAGATCGGACGCTACAAACTGCTCGAACAAATCGGCGAAGGTGGGTGCGGCGTGGTTTACGTCGCGGAACAGGAAGAACCCGTGCGTCGTCGGGTCGCGCTCAAGATCATCAAGCTGGGCATGGACACCAGGCAAGTGATCGCTCGCTTCGACGCCGAGCGCCAGGCCCTCGCGATGATGGACCACCCCAACATCGCGAGAATTTACGATGCCGGAGTAACCGATGCCCCGGCGCCGAGAACCGGAGAAGCGGAGAAGCGGCGAGCCGGCGACTCGCCCGCTCGCTTAATCGCCGATTCTCTGTCTCAACTCACTCCCGGCCGACCCTACTTTGTCATGGAATTGGTTCGCGGCATCAAGATCACCGACTATTGCGAGCAGAACCACCTGGCACCCTCCGAACGCCTCAATCTTTTCATTCAAGTCTGTCGCGCCATCCAACACGCCCATCAGAAGGGCATCATCCACCGTGACATCAAGCCGTCGAACGTGCTGGTGGCTTCAGATGACGGCGTGCCCGTTCCCAAAGTAATTGATTTCGGCATCGCCAAGGCGACGCAGGGACGTTTGACGGATCAGACCGTTTATACCGCGTTCGAGCAATTCATCGGCACACCGGCGTATATGAGTCCGGAGCAGGCCGCGTTGACCTTGCAGGACATCGACACGCGCAGCGACATCTACAGTCTGGGTGTGCTGCTTTACGAACTTCTCACGGGGACGACGCCATTCGATGCCAAGGAACTTTTGGAGAAAGGCCTCGATGAGATGCGGCGCACCATCTGCGAAGTCGAGCCCGTCAAACCCAGCACGCGGCTGACGCAAACAGCCAAATCCGAGATCCGAAATCCGAAATCCGAAATCCGAAATCCGAGATCCGAGATCCGGGATCCGAAATCAAATCAGCAATCGGCAATTCCCTCCGATCTCGATTGGATCGTGATGAAATGCCTGGAGAAAGATCGCGCCCGCCGTTACGAGACGGCGAACGGTCTCGCTGCGGACGTGCAGCGGCATCTGGATCACGAACCGGTTTTAGCTCGCCCTCCGAGTCACCTTTATTATTTGCAAAAGCTGGCAAGACGACACCGCGGCGCGGCCGTGGCTGCCGGCATCACCACGCTGGCCTTCTTATCAACGATCATAGTGCTCGCTGTCAGCAACACTCGCATCCGCCACATGCAAGGCCAGAAAGACAAAGCCCTGGCCGCTGCCTTGAACAGCGAACAGGAATCCCGCAATCAACTTATCAAGTCGTTGAAAAGTCAGGCCCGAGCGCGACGCAACAGCCGACAGATTGGCCAGCGTACGGAAAGTCTCAAGGCCATAGCCGACGCGGCCCGACTTCGTGCGGACGAAGATTTGCGAGACATCGCGATCGCCGCGTTGGCCTTGCCGGACATTTCGCTCGGCCCGCCGTGGAAGGCCTTTGCTGGGGACCAACACGTCGTCGCATTTGATTCAACTTATAGCCGGTACGCCCGCGCGGAACAGAATTCAATCTCTATCCGCAGCCTCCCCCACAACGACGAACTGCAGCGTCTGCAGCTGACCTCCCCCCTTCAGCCCCTCAACGACTCGTCTGAAAGGGCGATCCTGTTCAGCCCGGACGGACAATACCTGGCCCGGCTCGAACTCGGTTACCATTGGCGTGTCTGCAGGTTGCCGGAGGACCAGGAGGTAATGCGCGTTGATTCTGATGGCTGCTCTGCTGCGTCATTTGCCAACAACTCGAAGCATCTGGCGATCGGTCGTCCGAAGGAACTTCTTATCCTGGATCTTGAAAGCGGCAAGGAGTTGAAGCGATGGGCTGTTCCCAGCGCCCCGATTTCCATCGCTTTTAGTCCTGATAACCTTCAACTGGCAGTGGCTCGTTCTGAAGGACCAGTCTTAATTTTCAACCTGCTGGATTCGAAACCGGTGAGCGAGTTGCCCATTTCACCGAGTAATTTTCATGTGCTGGCGTGGCACCCTGATGGCAAGCTGCTCGCTGTCGGCATCGGCCATCAGATCGAAGTCTGGGACACAATCTCCAAGGTGCGTCTCGCATCTCTCGAGGGCCACGCGCAGGCGATCAACGATCTTAGTTTCAATCCCGCAGGAAATTTTCTCGTCTCGGCCTCGTGGGACGGAACGCCACGATTGTGGCATCCCGCGCCGGGGCGTGAGTGGCTGCGCATTATTGCTGGCCGCAGTTCGTTGAGGTTTAGCGATGATGGCCATTGGGCGGGAGCAATGTGGACTCAAAATGGAGACGCCCATCTCCTGGAGGTGGTTCCCAGCCGGGCGTACCAGACTTTCATTGCAAGCAGACATGATATTGAACATGCGTTCCATCAAGGCGATATCAGTGCTGATGGCACGTTGCTGGCGCTGGGTTCGGTAAAGGGGGTTTCGCTCCGGGAATTACCAACCGGTCGAGAACTCGCCTGGTTGCCCACGGGGTACGCGGTTGCGGCCCGTTTCATCGGAACGAATCTGGTAATCTGTGGAATAACCAACCTCGAGGCCTGGCCAGTTACGAGCCGGGAGAATGGCCGTGTTCGAATCGGACCACCCAGTCAACTTCCCGCACCCGTCGGGCCGCTTTACATCACCAGCCAGGGCAAGCAATCAGCCGTGGGAATTCTGAGTGAATCCACGGGTGAAGTGGGCGTAATCGACCTTCCGACCTACCAAATGCGAAAGCCATCCTTTCGTCATGATCGCGTTACGATTTGTGCGTTGAGTCCAGATGCTCAGTGGCTGGCCACCGCGGGATGGCGATCAGAACGGGTTCGCGTCTGGAATGTTCTGACGGGCGAACTTGTTCTCAACAAACACACTGGCCGTGCCCGCGTCTTTTTTACTCCCGACGGTCGAGAGTTGATTGTCGCCCATGAAGACGCCTTTACTTTTTATTCCACGACATCGTGGCAGGTTACCCGACAGATTACGCGAGAAGCTGGCTTGCACCCTGGGTTCGCTGCCTTTGCGCCAGACGGGACGTTGATGGCTCTGGAAACCACGCCCGCGGTGATTCAACTCATGGACGTTTCAACCGGCCGGGTCGTCGCCAGGTTGGAGGATCCGCATGGCGATACTCCCGTTTGGATGCAATTCACTCCCGATGGAAAACAATTGATCGTGGCGGCCGAGTATGCCCGGGCGATTCATCGTTGGGATTTGGGTGTCCTCCGTTCGGAACTCAAATCCATGGGATTGGATTGGGACTGGCCCGAATTCAACCCCTCTGTCGGAACAACTGCTCCCCCCTTGAAGGTCGAAGTTATCGAGGCAGACTGAGCGAACTCTGTTGCTCAGGCCATTCCGCCATCTCAGTGTCCTCGGCCGGAAATCACCCATACCGTGATAGGTTTCGCCTTCCGATTTCGCACTGTCTGGTGTGAAAACGAATAACCGCGAACCAATCAAAGCAACGCTCCCGGCCCTCTTTCTCACTTTCGCAGGCCTCCTGGCAACTTCGGCAACGGCGCAGGTCAACTACGCAGTCTCCGGCGGCACGGCTTATGTGACGAGCAGTCCAAACGCCGCTGGTAACATTGTCATTGACGCCACCTACAACGGTTTTCCCGTCACCCGCATCGCGAACCAGGCGTTCAACCGCTGCACCAACCTGGCGAGCGTGACGATTCCCAACAGCATCACTAACATCGAGCCTTCAGCCTTTCGCGACAGCAGCCTCACGAGCGTGACGATTCCCAGCAGCGTCACCGTCATTGGGTTTTCGGCATTTTCCTCCTGCACGAGCCTGACAAATATCTTAGTGGATTCCGCCAATTCGGTTTATAGCAGCCTTGATGGAGTGCTGTTCAACAAGACCCAGACGATCTTGATTCAATTTCCCGGCGGGCGCGGCGGCAGTTACTCCATTCCCAACAGTGTCACCAACTTCATAGGTTTGGCGTTTCGCGACTGCAGCCTCACGAGTGTGACGATTCCCAACAGCATCACCACCATCGAGTCTGCAGCATTTAGCGGCTGCCGCAGCCTGACGAACGTGACGATTCCCAACAGCGTCGCCAGTATCGGGCAGCATGCGTTTTCCGTCTGCACCAACCTGAGGAGCGTGACGATTCCCGACAGCGTCACCACGATCGGGTTTGCGGCGTTTGGCAACTGCACAAGCCTGACGAATATTTCAGTGGATTCCGCCAATTCCGTTTACAGCAGCCTTGATGGAATCCTGTTCAACAAGACGCAGGGGATCTTGATTCAATTCCCCAGCGGGCGCGGCGGTAGTTACGTCATTCCCAACAGTGTCACCAGCTTCATAGCTAATGCGTTTGCCAACTGCAGGAGTCTGACCAGCGCGACGATCCCCAACAGCGTCACCAGCATTGGGGACGGGACATTTTTCGCCTGCTCCAGCCTGACAAACGTGACGATTGGCAGCAGCGTGACCAGCATCGGGCAGGAGGCGTTTGAATTCTGCACCAGCCTGAGGAGCGTGACGATTCCAAACAACGTCACCAACCTCGCGTATGCGGCGTTTCGCGACTGCACCAGCCTGACGAATGCGACGATTGGCAACGGCGTCATCGGGCAGGAGGCGTTTTACAATTGCACCAACCTGCGAAGCGTGACGATTGGCAACGGCGTCAGCACCATCGTAGGTCATGCGTTTTACTACTGCAGCAGCCTGACGAGCGTGACGATTCCCAGCAGCGTGACCAGCATCGGGCTTCCGGTGTTTAATGGCTGCACCAGCCTGACTAACATTACGGTGGCGGCGGCCAATCCGTATTACAGCAGCCTCAATGGGGTCTTGTTCGACAAGGCGCAATCGATCCTGATCGAATTTCCCGACGGCCGCAGCGGTAGCTACGTCATTCCCAATACCGTCGCCAGTATCTGGAATGAGGCGTTTGAAGACTGCACCAGCCTGACGAGCGTGACGATTCCCAGCAGTGTCACGTTCATCGGGGATGAGGCGTTTCGCGCCTGCACCGGCCTGACGAATATCACGGTGGCGGCGGCCAATTCTACTTACAGCAGTCTTAACGGGGCACTCTTCAACAAGGCGAAAACAACCTTAATTCAATTTCCCTGCGGGCGCGGCGGCAGTTTCGTCATTTCCGACAGCGTCACCAACCTCGCGCACGCGGCGTTTTACAATTGCACCAACTTGGCAAGCGTGACACTGGGCGACAGCGTGACCAGCATCGGCGACTACGCGTTTTTCCAATGCACCAGCCTAACGAATATTTCGGTAAATTCCGCCAATACGGCTTACAGCAGTCTCAACGGGATCTTGTTCAACAAGGCGCAAACGACCTTAATTCAATTTCCCGCCACGCGCGGCGGCAGTTACGTCATACCCAACGGCGTGACCACCATCGGGGCTTATTCGTTTTACCAATGCCCCAGCCTGACGAGCGTGACGATTCCCAACAGCATCACCAGCATCAAGGTGTTTGCGTTTGCCGTCTGCCCCAGTCTGACGAGCTTCACCTTTGCAGGCAATCGGCCGTCCTTGGAAGGCGCCGTGTTCTACCTCCTCGGCGCGGGCGCGACGGTGTATTATTACTACGGCACCATCGGTTGGGGGCTGACCTATGGCGGCTTGCCCACCGTGATGCTCGGCGCACCGGCGCCGCAAGTCGCCGCTGCGAGCACGGGCGCGAAACAGGGCGGTTTCGGTTTCACGATTACTGGCGTGACCAATCAAACCATCGTCGTCGAGGCCAGTACCAATCTGGTGAATTGGCGACCCGTCTGGACCGGAACTCTATCGGCGCTCTCCACCAATTTTATTGATCCAGATTCGGTGAATCACCCGCACCGCTTCTATCGCGCACAGTCGTATTGAGCCCTAAGACGACAGCAACGCCATGAAACCAGAACGACTCTTTTCAGCGCGCCCGACTCAATTCAGCCGGGCCACAACCCTCTGCGCCGCGATGCTCTGCTCCACGCTGTCAGGCCACGCGCAATTTGCCGCCGACAATCAGACCAACATCATTAACGGGACCGCCGTCAATTGGCCCACCAATTATTACGTTGGGTCGAATCACATCTCCGATGCGCTGTTCATTCTCAACGGCGGGTCCCTGTCCAACCAGTGGGGTTACATTGGTTATCGGCCGGGTGGCGTCAGCAATCTGGCGGTGGTTTCGGGTAGCGGTTCAACATGGACAAACATTGGACATCTTTACGTCGGCTACTCTGGTTCGGCCAACCGTCTCGTGATTAGCGACGGCGGCAAGGCGATGGCTTTTGGCGACACAGTCGCGGCGAGTCAGAGCGGTTCGATTTCCAACAGCATATTGATAACCGGCAGCGGCTCGGTCCTTACCAATTGGAATAGTCTTTATGTGGGCGATGGGGGAGCGTACTGCAGTCTCGTGGTCAGCAACGGTGGTGCGGTCTTCTGCGGAAACGGGGGCTATGTGGGCGGTAATTTTGGCGGCCAGAGCAACATCGCGCTGGTGACAGGTTCAGGCTCGGTTTGGCAATGTGACGGCAACATGACCGTCGGCTTTCGCGACGGAAACATGCTGATCGTTTCAAACGGGGGCGCCGTGCTTAGCACCGAAGGCCGTCTCGGCTACTATGGAACTGCGCGCAGTAACAGCGTGCTGATCACAGGCAATGGTTCGCGCTGGGAGAACACCCGTACGCTGTATGTCGGTTTCGGTGTTCAGGCCGGCACCGACGCCTCCAACAACCGGCTGACCATCGCCGATGGCGGTTCGGTGGTGGCTTCCAACGCGTATGTTGGTTTCACTGCAATCAGCAGCAACAGCCTCCTGCACGTTTCCGGCGGAAACCTGACCGTCACGAATCTCTCGGCAACGGGCTTCCTCAATGTCCAGCGCGGCGCACTGACTTTTGATGGCGGAACCATCAGCGTCGATCAGCTCTGGCTGACGAGGGGAGTCAACAGCATTCTGGAATTCAACAGCGGCACGCTCCACAGCAAAGGCACGGTCATCTCCAATACCCAACCCTGTATCGTCGGCAACGGTATCGCGAGCGGAAACTTTCACCTCCGCGGCGGAGTTCACTCATTCCAGGACGGGCTGCGCATTCGCACCAACTCATTCCTCAGCGGTTGCGGGACGATCAATGGAAGTGTCGTGGCTGAGGCTGGCGGAGCAGTGCATGCTGATTGCACGAATCTCGTGTTCAATTCCGCGATCACCAACTATGGTTCGATGGTGGTGGATGGTACGGTTTTGGAAACCTTCGACACGTTCGTAAACAACGGAAGGCTTTTCCTCATCAACGGCGGCACGACCAACTTCCACGGCACGTTCATCAACAACGGCGTGATCCTCAATGGCAACGTTCGCCTCACCCTGGCGACAGACGCCAGCAGTGGTTTCTTCATTCGCTATGGCGGCGTGCCGACGGTCACGTACCGTTTGCAGCGCGCGGCCAGCTTGTTTGGTCCTTGGTCCAACATCGCCACAAACACCGCACCAGCATCTGGTCTACTGGAGTATCACGAAAACACTCCGCCGCCCGGCCAATCCTTCTACCGCACCGCGCAGCCGTGAACGCGAATAGATCCGGCGTGACCTTAAAGTTCTGTGGCTGTGTTCATGAGAGCACGGCCAAACTGTTAGCCGCGCTCTACGAGCGCAGGCACGCACGGCGTAGTCAGACCGGAAACCTTGTGGCGCTCGCTACGCACTTGCTGTGTTCCTCTGCGCGCGATAATGTTTGCGCCGATGAAATCAAGGTGGGTTTTGGTGGTTACAGCGTCGGTTCTTTTTGTCGGTGACCTCGCGAAAGCTGCGAGCGGAACACTCAGTATTGCTAACACTCCAATCTTAAACGCGGCGTTGCCGGCCGGTGCTACGTATCAAGTTGAGTACACCACCAATGCATCCACCTGGATTGCGACCGGCGTCCTGGTGGCGGGCACGGGAACGAATAACGCCGTCCGGCTGGACGGGTTTCCCGAAAGCGCCAGTTATCGGCTTTCCGCGATCGGCTCGGTCGCCACAGTCACGCCGGTGGTTTCAAAGGGACTACATCTGCATCCGGCATTTCCCGGCGCGAGCGAGTTGCGGATCGAATCGCTCAACACATTAGGCACTGCCGATTGGACGAATCGCGCCTTTGTCTTCACGAATCTGCAGGGCGCGTTCATTTCTCCGCTTCGTCCACCGTTTACCAACGCCGAGTTCTTTCGCGCGCTTCAGCCAGCGGCACCATTGACCACCGCAACCGTCACCTATTACACACCCAACACAAACGCAAACGCCGCCGGTTACGGCATCGTGGCCGACGATATGCCAGAGATCTATCGGGCGGGTTACATCGCCGCGCCGTGTCCGGCGATTTATAATCGTGGTGGCGCCAACGCGGCCGGAGCCGGTGAATGCTACGAATTGGTCGGGCCGCAGGGCAAAACCACCGTCATGGTGGCAGACACCGTCAGCGATTCCCCTCCCGGCACCTGCGATGTGGGCCGACCTTACTTCGACATCGGCATTGCCGCGTTCACGAACCTTTTTCCAGCCACGGCCGGCATCGGGCCCGTCACTTTTCGATTAGTGCCAGCGCCCGTCGTGGGAAACATCAAGATGCTCTGCGTCATCAACTCGGGTGGCTTTTATACGGAGCTTCGCCCTTACAACCATCGCGCTGGCGTCAGCAAACTTGAGGTGCAAGCCGCGGCCAGCGATCCCTGGATCGAACTGCCGCGAACGACCTACAACAGCTTCGTTTACAGCTCCTCCCCGCCCCTGGCGACTCCGTTCAATTGCCGGATCACCAGCCGCTTTGGTGAGATCATCACGTTCCCCTCACTCACGTCGCTTACCAACGGCAGCCGATTCACGGCGAATGGCCAGTTCACTTCCTTTCCCGATCAAGGGCCATCGCCGATCTGGATTGTCCCGCCAGTTTATACCGAAGAATTCACAAACCATCTCGGCGCACCATGGAACGCAACCTCGTCGGGCGGAGTCGGCGTCAACCCAAACTACTCGGGCAGCGCTTACCAGGGCAGCTATAGTCTGCGGCTCACGGACCTGACCGCATTTAGCGGCGTTTCCTTTTCGCTGCCGACCTATCAGTTTCCAAAACCAACGGATGGTTTTCTTGAATTCGCCATCCGTTCCGAAGGGAGCGCGATCAATACTTTGAACGTGACGATCCGAGGTTACGACGCCGGTGGTGCGACCGTCAACCGTCGTAACTCTGCCAACCATTGACAGCACCTGGCGCGTAATACGAATTCCCTTGGACCCAGCCGCTGCACCGACACAGATTACCGGCTTCTACTTGCAGAACGTGGCGGGTGTAACTTTGCCTGCCGTGAATCTCGATGCGATTGCGTTTCGGTGGTGATACTGCATCGGAGTTGGAGCCAGGGCTGCTCCCACTTTGGCAGCGCCAGCGGCCAATGTGATGGATGTGGAGGAGGTGAAGCCGGCTACCAAGGATCGACTCCGAGGAGCTGGTTCATGGAGGTCGCCTCCAGAACGTTTGTGGCCTTTGTACGGACTTTGATGTCCTGATCTTCCAGAGCCGCCTTCAAAAGGTACGCACTCGTTCGAATGTCCGTTAAAGGAAAGTCGGCGAAGGCACCAAAGAATCGGGGCCCGTTGCGGCTGCGTCGGATCAGCAAACGCTGCCTTCAGGACGGGAACGGATTCTCCACCAATCCCGGCGAGCGCATGGATGGTCATAAACACCGCGTACGGGTCGGTCCGGTTGCGCAACAGGCGCTCCAGCTCAGGAACAGCACTGGCGGAGTTAGTGCCCAGAATAGAGATCCCGCTCATGCCGAGCCCGACGCGTTTTGCGTCCTGAGCGCCGAGCCAATCGGAGAGGTAGCCCTCGGACTGCAGAAACCGCATTGGGACTCTTCTCCGCACGAACTTTTTCCAGGCAGGGGTTTCCGTGCCAAGCCACTTCACGAAGATGGGTACGGCGTTCGTCCCGATTTGTTGAACAGCTTCCCTTGTCGCGCTGTGCTGGGCAAAATTCGTGCCTCGAAGCGGATAGTCATCCATCCAGTCACTAAGGTAACGGCCTTGATACTTTGGTACGTTCGGTGGAAGCAAGAGGGAGACGAGTCTCAGCGCGACAACCAACAACACCACGGCGAGGAGGATGCATTTGCGATGTTGGAGCATGGCATCGCCATTGTGGAGGTTTGCAATGCCTGAGCAAGTGGACATTGCGATGCCACGCATCTCGCCCATTGATTGCGTGATGACGGATGGGTTGCGCCCAGGTTGTTCATTCACCGGCGTGCGGACGGTTGTTGGAAACGTTGTCGACGCTGCAACATGATCAACATTGTCCGGAGATGTGCTGAAGGTGGATGCGAACGACGAAGGTGTAGGTGGTGACGACGCGGTGGACCGCCTGCGGTATTTGGTGGCGACAGGGCGCGAAGTGTGGCCGCCAGGAAGTTGAGGGGGATTTAGAAGGTCACGCGCGTGCTAACATTCCACCCGGGATGAACCCTCAACCGAAGCCGAGGAATTGAGAGCGTCAATCATCTGAAACAAGTCCTCAAACTCCTCTGAATTGATGTGCATCTGTTCCAGAATCAGATCCCAGTCAACGCGTGGAAACCATGTGCTGTCAAACGCGGTCGCCGGCCCAAGGTTGATGGCATCGGTGACAATCTCAACTTCTTTGAGTCTCTGCCAGGTCTTGTAGGCGTGAGCCAGCGTAACCAGCCTGCTTGGATCGCCAAGGGGGCGAATGGCGAACGGCAAGAACCGGCGCTCGTCCCAAACTCCGTCAATCGGTCTGTCTTCCGGCTGTGACTCGACGAGAAACGGGGCGGTGAAAAACTCCGGGTGCGCCGAGCAGTAAAACAAACCGGCTGCGCCGATGGGCATGGCACGTGACCTTGCAGCACGCAGACTCGCGTATGGCTCGCCAATGGGAGCTACCGCCCACATCTTACGGTCAACTCCAATCTGGATGTTTCTGAGGCTGACCGACGGAAAAACGTAAAGATCCATAGCCGGAATAGTGAGACAGTCCACGATCGTCTGCATTAGCGACACCCGGGGTAGTCCCTGAGTCGAACCCAAGGGGAAAAAGGTCGGGGAGTGCGCACGAACAAACCGGGCTTTGAGCACGGCTGGAAAATGCTTCACGGCGGTCTCTCAACAAGGTTGGAGCCAGTTGTCGGATTTGAACCGACGACCGACGGTTTACAAAACCGTTGCTCTACCACTGAGCTAAACTGGCGTCGCAAGCATATGCTGCAAGTGCAGCGAGCTTAGGAGAACCCGTAGCAGGCGCGTCGTCAAGTTCAACCTTGTCACTCGAACCGCGTGATCAACGGCGCAGATACTTCACCACCGCCTCCGTCCGGGAGTGGACGTGGAGCTTTTCATAGACCGTCCGCACGTAGCTGCGCACGGTGTCGATGGTGATCTTCATTCGATCGGCGATTTCCTTGTAGGTGTAACCATTGGCGAGTTGATCCAGGAATTCGCGTTCGCCCGGCGTGAGTTTGGACAACGGCGAGTCCTCCTGCACTGGCGCGGAAAAAAATTGAACGACGCGCCGCGCCAATTGCGGGGTCATCGGCGAGCCGCCTTCATGCACGTCTTTGATCGCTTCCAACAGGCGTGCCGAGGCCGTGCGTTTCAACAGGTATCCGCTCGCCCCCGCCCGAAAGGATTTGAACAGCGAATCGCTGTCTTCATAAACGGTCAACATGAGCACCTGCAACTTTGGAAGCGCGCTCTTCAACTGGCGCACACATTCCACGCCATTCATCCCCGGCAGGTTGATATCCATCAGTACAACGTCCGGCTCCTTGCGGGGCAACTCTTTGAGCGCCGTCTCCGCATCCGCATAGTCCCCCATCAGCTTGAGCGAAGGTGCGCGCCGGATCAGCGAGGCCAGACTCGACCGGATGCCGTCGTCGTCATCAACGATGGATACTTTGATTTGCATGTCTCGGTCCAAGCTGGCGCTCACGCTCCTGTTTTCGCAGAGTTCACCTCGCCGCTCAACCGCATGATTGTGCGGCATTTCACTGCTCCACCCCATTCTTTCTCACCCGATCCGTATTCACCGTCAACCGCACGGTCGTCCCGGCAGCAGTGCTTTCCACCGTCAAATGGCTCCCGATGGTTTCAGCGCGCCGACGCATGTTACCCAAACCATTGCGTGTGTCGTCGGCGCCGACTATCGGACCGTTCTCCTTAAACCCATGTCCATTGTCCTGCACCACAATCTCCAGATTGCCGTCGGTTACCTTGGCCTGCACGCGCACCTCGTCCGCCTTGGCATGCTTGAACACATTGGTCAACGCTTCCTTCACCACCAGAAAGATGTTGTGGCGAACATCCGACGGAATGACCAGGGGCGGCAGGTCGTGCGGCAAATCCAGCCGGCAACGGGTCTTGTTGCCGTCAAAAAGTTCATTCGAGAAGTGCGCGATGTATTCCACCAGGCTTTGCAGGGAATCGCTATCCGGACGCACCGCCCAGACAATTTCCTCCAAAGCGCGAACGGTTTCGTCGGCGGATTGCGCAATCTTGCTCACATGCACGAGCACTTGCTGCGGGTTGTCCTTGTCTTCCTTGACCAGTTCACTCAACAGCGAGATGCGCGCGAGCGATGAGCCGAGGTCATCGTGCAAATCACGCGCAATGCGCGCGCGTTCGCGTTCCAGCGCCCGTTCCTGTTCGGCCCGCTGCAAACGCAATTGATACTTTCGCCGCTCCGCAATGCGCACACTGCCCGCGACACCGGCCAGAAGCGCCAGCGAACCGCCACCCAAAAACCACCAGGTTTGCCAGAACCGCACCACCACAAAGTCATTGAACGAGGTCGCCACCTGCATATCGCTGAAGATCCAGCCGTTGCCGCGCTTGCCAGGATCCAACTCGCCATGACGCAACCGAATTTGATCAAAGGACGCGTTGGCCGGGAATTTGGTGGTAAGCATCTCGGGCTGGTTTTCCTCGGTGTCACCCCGATTTACCCTGGGACTCAGCCAGACGGTCACAAGGTCATCGCCGCCGGGAACATATTGGACCTTGAAAATAATGGTCCTTGCCTGATTCTGGCGCGGCAGCTCATAAGGCTTCAGCGCGCCAAGTCCGCCAGCCTCGGGATTCGAGGATTGCAGGTTGAACTCGCCGACCTCCGCATAGGCCGCCGGCGGCTCCTTGTTGGACGGGCCGGTCGCGGAAGTATAACAGGCGGAATAACCCCACGCTTCCGGCGCATTACCCACGGCCAGCCGGCCTTGATCCCCTTCGAACAATTGAAACACGGCATAATAGGGCTCGGTGGCAACGTCCGAAAGTGGATTGACGCGAAACTTGAAAAAGAGCGCGTCGCTGGCGGTATCATCGCGCTTTACGGCGCCTCCCAGAATGTCCATGCCGTCCGGTGTGCGATGAATGACTCGCGGCCTCAAATCACTCCACAGCACCGCGGCATCCGTGTTCAAGGCGCACCCAATCCCAAGAGCCAGCACCAGCAGGACTCCAGCGGCGGGCCAGTGCATGCTGCGTGGAAGTGGTGGCATGGCGAATAGTATTCGCCTTTATCGGTTTGGCGCAAGCGCCCGTAAGCATAGTGGTACGACCGGAACTAAGGGTCAGTAGCGCTGATTTTGCCAATCTCCGTGCTGAATCCGGCTCGATAGGAGCGCGGACAGCCATGTCTGCCGTTTCAATTTCAACGTTCCCTTTGCTTTCGGATTTTACGCGGACAAAGGCTGTCGGCCCTCCGGGGCCGCTGCGATACGCGACCTACTTTCAATCACACCAAACCGTAGTGTCCTCATTCGTTAGAAGTCCCGACTTCAGGCGGTCGTAGCCGCGTAAAGGCGGAACTCCAAACTACGCCGAAGCACGCAAATGTTTTGCCGTCGTCACTTCACTGACTTAGAGTGACGCCATGGCAGCCAGACTGCCGCAAACACGATGAATCAAGCCAGTTCAACGGATCTCAAGCGCGACTGTCCCGCAGTGCAAATTCCCGCGGGCTATGGCGTGACACTGCCGGCAGGCACCACCGTTCATATCACGCAAACACTCGGTGGCAGCTACACCGTTCAAGCGCCGGGCGGATTGTTCCGCATCGCACCGCAGGATGCCGACGCGCTGGGCTTCGATGTTCCCCAATCCACTGACGCGCCGCCTGCGACCGGCCCGGTGAATGAGCAACTCATTTGGGACACCTTGCGAACCTGCTTTGACCCGGAGATTCCCGTCAACATCGTTGACCTTGGCTTGGTTTATGACATGAGACTCACTCGCAAGCCGAGTGGCGGTTCGGAGGTTGATGTGAAAATGACCCTGACAGCACCGGGTTGCGGAATGGGGCCGGCCATCGCAGGCGACGCGCAGATCAAGCTCTTGAATCTTCCCGGGGTGGACGACGCCCATGTGGAAATTGTCTGGGATCCCCCCTGGCACCACTCGATGATCACCGAGCAAGGCCGCAAGATTTTGGGACTGGAATAGCAGCCACCCTGAAGAACTGAGCCGTGACACGTGACAGGGTGTCAGTGAGGCGAGACCGAGCGTATCGTGCCACTCGTGTCACTTGTCACATGTCACCCGTCACCTCTTTTGCGTACGCGAATAACGCGGGCGCGCCGCCGGTATGCCAGAACAACACCGTCTCGTTCTTCTGAAATACCCCTTTGCGCAGCAGGTCGACCAAGGCACCGAAAGCACGCCCGGCATAAACGGGGTCCAGGATGATTCCCTCGGTTCGCGCCATCAAACGAATCGCGCTACGCTCTAAATCACCGACCACTCCGTAACCTTCTCCCCGATATCCATAAACCACGTGGATGTCTTCCTTGGTCAGGCGCACGTCCGCGCCGATGTATGCCGCGCAAGCATTGGCGATTTCGGCCACCTCAGTTTCGTACTCCAAATGCTCCGGATCATTCTTGTCAATCGACAAGCCATGCAATTTCCCGGAATAGCCCGTAACGCGCGCACCCAACTCGATTCCGGCCTGCGTGCCGCCCGAGCTGGTGCCAAATAGAACGTGATCCACTCGTTGCTGGCTCGCGCGCAATTGTGCCATCAATTCAATCATCGCAACCACATAGCCGGTGGCCCCGATCCCGTTCGACCCTCCCACCGTTATCGGATAAGGCTTCCGCCCCCTGGCTGCCAGCTCCGCGGACAATGACTGAATTCTTTCCGCTCGCTGGGAACGCTCAATCCAATGCTCCGCCGCTCCAAACAATTCGTTGAGCAACAGGTTTCCATTAAGCTTTTCAGGCCGCTTACCATTCAGCAACAATTCACATCCCAGACCCGCCTTGGCGGCGGCCGCGGCGGTTTGCCGACAATGATTCGACTGCGCTGCTCCGACCGTCACCAGCGTGTCGCAACCTTTTGCCAAGGCATCTCCCAGCAGAAATTCCAACTTGCGTGTCTTGTTGCCGCCGAGCGCCAGGCCGGTTTGGTCGTCGCGTTTGATGAGCAGCGTCGGTCCGCCAAGCTCGCGCGAAAGGCGCTCCAGTTTTTCGACCGGGGTTGGCAGTTGCGCCAATGGAAAGCGGGGGAGCTTTTCAATATGCATCGGACATAGTTTGAACCATTCGACCAGAGGGTGACAAGTGACTGGTGACAGGTGACATGAGCCCGGGCCGCTCGTGTCACGTGCACACGTCACCTGTCACCTCTCCCGCCACTCGTCCGGCCCCAGCACTCGCACTCGAAAATACCGCTCCTGCTCCGTAGCGGGAGTGCTTTGTGTCGCAGTAGGACCGGCGGCAATCACTTCGGGAACAAGATCCATCCATTCGGCGGCGGGAAGATTCGTCGTGGTTTGGACCTGGTAGGCCTGGGCGGGAATCGCGTTCCAGGTCAGCGTCACGATTGCGTTTGAGACTTCAATGGACTGAATGACTGGTCGCGGCAACACGGCTGCTGAAAACGTCTGACTGGCGCTGAGATTCGGGATGCCGTTGTCGGTGGCCAGAACGGTGATGTTGTTGGTCTCACCGGCATTCGTGTCGCTGGTGAGCCAGAGGAACACACCGTTCGTCCGGTTTACGGTCGCGCCGGCGGGTGCTCCAGCTTGCAGGTTGAAGGTGAGTGCGTTTGCGGGTAAGTCGCTATCGGCGGCCGTATTGGTGAATTCAATCAGTGTGCCGGCATGCACGACGCGATGGGCGATGGCGGTCAGGGTGGGCGCAGAATTGGTTTCCAGAACGATCGCGGTGAAAGTTTGGGTCGTGCTCATACTCGGCGCGCCATTATCCGTAACGATGACGCTGATCGCATTCGTGCTCGGCCCCTGCGACTCCGTCGGCATCCATGCAAACACTCCGCTGCTGGCGTTGAGCGTGGCGTTCGACGGTGCGTCCGCGCCAAAACTGTAGACCAGCGCATTCCCGTCAGAGTCGCTGGCTGAATTTGTAAAACTCAAAAGTTGCAGTTCGGTCACGGTCTTCTGAGCGATTGGCAAAAAAGTGGGCGGATGATTTGTCAATGTGCCGGTGCAGCAACTGCCCGAAGCCATCCACAGATTCAGCCTCCAACCCTGGCTGATGCTCCCCGTATCCTGCTGCGCGTCGTCCTGCGCGTAGAGCGACCACGTGCCATTGGGGTTGAGGCCATTCAACACGGCGAGCGCTGTTCCGACAGTCCCGGCGGGGATGGGCGCAGGAAAGGCATCGGTGGTGGTGTCGTAGTTGACGGGCAAAAAAGTTCCACTGCCTGGCGCGGTGGTATCAGCCAACGCACTCGCCGCAGCATCGTCGAATGTCAGGGTCAATCCTGAATTCCCGGCACTGCCGCCGGCGTCAGAAAACAGCATGATTTTCTGACCGTCGGGCGAAACGAGCACCACGTCCAGGTCGTCCCAGTAGCTGTGCCCCACTCCGACCAGTGTGACGGTGGCTTTGGCGATGGTGCCGGGAAGTCCGGCGACGTTGATCGTCGAGGGGTACGGACTGGCCTGACCTCGAGTGCCTGAGCCGGGAATGCTGATCGACGCGGCGTTCGTGAACGAAACCTGATTGGTCACAAACCCACCCAACACCGAGGCGGCAGTCACATTTCCCAAACCGGCGGCACCATCCTGTAGTTGTAATGTCATGACGAGATTTCCACCGCACGAACCATTCGCCGTAAAGGTGAAGTTCCGGCTTACCGGCGCGCCGCTCGCAGCCAATGCTCCATAATTTTGCGCGCCGCTTGGAGCCGTAACACCACCGCTGGCCAACAATGTCGCGACCAGATTGCTTGTTGGAATGGCGCCCAGGTTCTGCAGGGCAATGCTTACGGTGACCTGTTCGCCCGGATCAATGGCGTTGTTGCCGGGTGAACATTGTTCTTCCAGCAATTGCGTGGACGCGATAGTGACGGAGGGAGCGGGCACTCCAGGGATGATGGTGAAGTTCGCATTGTTCACATCGAAAAAGATGTTGTTGGCGCCCTGCACCTTCAATCGAGCGGCGGTGGTGTTAATCAGTGGCAGGGTCACCACCTGTGAACCATCGTTGGGCGTGTTGGCCGCCAGCACGATGGAAAAGGATTGTCCCCCATTCGTGGAGAGGAGGATGTTTACATTCGCCGCGTTGATGGGTGCGGAGGCGGTGCCCGCAACGTTCCAGGTCACCAGGGTGGAATTTGAAAATGTCCCGCCGCTTCCATGCGACGTGACGACAAATGGCCCAGCGGTGGAAACGACGGTCGCTGACATGTCATCCGTATTGACGCCGCCTCCGCCAGCGCGGTTGTCGCGCGCGGTGACGCGGAAGTTCATCGTGCGACTCGTGGTGGGCAGCTTCTCGCCAGGCGTGATGGTGTTGTTGAGAATGTCGGAGAGCTTCGGGAAGGTTCTCCACGTGTTCGTGGTCGGATTGAAAACACGAAACAGCGGGCTGCTGCCATTGTCCGGCGCCGCGAGCGTGGTGGATGCGCCCAGGTCGCGTTCTTCCCAGGAGTAGGTGAGCGCGTCGCCATCAGCGTCCGAACCCGTCGCAGTCAGGATGAAAGGAGTGTTGGCCGGAATGGTGTAATTGGCGCCGGCGCTGACGGTCGGCACCGTATTGCCAGTGCTGGTCCGCACGGCACAAGAACTTCCCGCTCCCGCATCGACGAACGAAATGATCTCGTCGAAGCTGATGGAATGGAAGTAGGGATCGCTGTGCGCTTGCAAATCATCCGCGCCGCAAATGCCGGCGTAGGCCATGATGGTTGAGCCACTCCCAACTTCATAGGCCGTTGAAGCGTTGCGATTGCCTCCCCCGCAACTTCCGGTCGAACTGTTAAAGGTATGCTCCGCTCCAAACTGATGCCCCATTTCATGAGCCACATAATCAATCCAAAAAGCGTCACCCACGGGATCGGGACTTCCAGTGACACCACGCGCCTTGCTGCCATTCACACAAACCACGCCCAACGAGGCCACGCCACCGCCGCCCGTGCTGAAAACATGCCCGATGTCGTAGTTCGCACTGCCGATGACGGAGTCCAGAGTGGTCTGATTCTGCGAGAGCATCGTCGAACCACTGTTGTTGCTGTAGGGGTCAGTGCCGGTGCTGGTGTAAATGATGAGATCGTTGTCAGCCACCAGCACCAAACGGATTGCGAGCTCCGTTTCGTAAACTCCCGTCACCCGGTTCACGGCCGTGACGACGGCCGCCAATCCCGCCGCCACAGTGCCGCCGTGATAAATCGTGTATTCTCCATTCGCCGCACAGGCGAGCCGATACGTTCGCAGGTTGCTGCCCGAGCGGGCCAGGATATTTTCCGTGGCCATCCGATTCGCCGGTGACTGAGCTGCTTCGACAAGACAAATAAAATCCTTCGCGTCCCGACGGTAATCACGTTTGAAGTAGCTCGCGTAAACACTTCGATCCCGTAAATGGGGATCGATACAAACTGCCCCTTGCGGCGAGAGGATTTGCGCATGAAATCCCGCAGGTGTCATATCCAAACGCGCCGTGGCCGTTGGGTCGTCGATGCCCTGCCCCACATACGTTTTAATCTCCGGGTACTTCGCCGCGAGTTCCGGGGCCATAACTGGAGATTCGACAATCCGAAATTTTTGCATCGTTCCATCCGGCATCGGCAGACTGATTTCCGCACCACTAATCACAACTCCGGGCACGGACTCTCTCGGCGCGCGCGATAATTCCGTCCGCATGCGTTCGTGATCCAACGCCACCGCCTGAAACGCCTGGGGATTCACCCAGAGTTCCGCTGCCGGACGGCTTTGGGCTGCCGCCGGTAGTTTCTCCCAGGGTTGTGTCGCATTTTGCCCGAACCCGCGGCTGCCGCACCACAAGAGCGCCAGCAAACTGGTTCTGGCCAAAATGATCGGATACGCGAATCGATAAGAAGTCGAAGTCACAAGATTTTTTACGCTCCTCATTGAAAACCTCCGACGGCAAAAATGGTCCGCAGCTTTGTCAGAGGCACGCGCCAACTATGCGGAAACTGGATTAAAAGTCAAACCGTTGCGGGAATTTGGAATAAGTGATTCCTGAGCCCTAGTGTCCGCCACCCGTAAAGCAACGGTGCAATGCGCCGACCAACAGATTCGGAAAGCATCCCAGGACCAACACGAGAAGCGCGACCGCGCCAAGCACCACTTGTTGAAGCAACGGAACATTCGATGCCACCGTCGTCGTACCCGCCTCCTCGATGACGTAGATCTGCTTGAGCACCTTGAGGTAGTAGTAAAACGACACCGCACTCATCGCCACCGCGAGAATCACCAGCCACAGCAATCCCATCGATGGTGTTCCCGCCTGCATCGCGGCATAGAACACATAAAACTTGCCGAAGAACCCGGCCAGCGGCGGAATCCCCGCCAGTGAGAGCATAAAGATCATCATGCAGAATGCCGGTATTGGCGCACGTTTGCTCAGCCCCGCAAAATCGCTCAAGTTTGAATTGCCTTTCAGATGCTCAACCACTCCCACCACGCCAAACGCACCCACCGTCGTCAATCCGTACGTAATCACGTAGTAAATTAAACTCGCCAACCCACGCTCGTCATTCGCCAGAATCCCCAATAGCGCATAACCCGCATGCGCAATCGCCGAATACGCAATCAGCCGTTTCACGTTGCTTTGCGCCAGCGCCGCAAGATTCCCCAGCACCATGCTCAGGGCCGCCACCAACGCTACCGCCGGCATCCAACCGGAAACAAACGCTCGCCATGCTCCACTGCCTTCCGCCCCCGCGAATCCAATCGCCATCACCTGCGCAAAGATGAAAAAGCTCGCCACCTTCGAACCCGACGCGATGAACGCAGCACTCGGCGTGGGCGCACCTTCATAGGCGTCCGGCGCCCAAAGATGGAACGGCACGGCAGCCACCTTGAACCCAAAGCCAATGACCGTCACCACAATCGCGACCACCAACAGCGGGTCCAGCCCCCTGCCCTTCAACCCCACCGCGATCTCATGCAGATTGGTTGAGCCAGACAAGCCGTAAAGCAGACTCAAGCCAAACAACATGAACGCCGCCGCCATTCCGCCGAACAGGAAATACTTCAACGCCGCCTCGGCGGACTTCACATTCCGCTTGTTAAACGCCGTCAGGATGTAAAGCGACAGACTTGTCATCTCCAGAGCCACAAAGATCATCAGCACATCGCGCGCGCTGACGAGAAACATCATCCCGACTGTGGCCAGCAGAAGCAGCGCGAGATACTCTCCCACGTGCGAAGTGAAATCGCTGTTCACCGACAGCAACACAGTAAAAAAGGTCAACGCCACCACACCAATCTTCACCAGTTGCGTCAGCGCATTGACCTCCATCATTCCGTTCCCCACTTCTCCCACCGTCGGCACAACGATCATCCACGCGATTGCGGCCACGCAACCCACACACGACACCAGTGCCCCAATGCTGAGGCGCAATCGCAACTCCAGTTCCCGGGTCGATGTCAGGTCGATCACCAGCGCCGCGAGCGCAGCGATGACAACAATGGCTTCCGGCGCTGCAAGTTTCAGCAGGTCGAAGTAATTCAAGCGCACCTCCCCTTCCCTGCAATCGCGGCGCGACATTGACTCTTCGACGTAGCGCCGGCCAACTCGTAAATCGTAAATCGTAAATCGTAAATCACGGCTGGCCTCCCTTCTTTACCCACTCGAACAATGGCGAATTGAAGCTCGGCACAATCACATCCAACAACAGCCGCGGATACAACCCGATCAGCAACGACACTCCAAGCAACAGCGCCGCACCAAGCCGCTCCGGAATCGAAATGGTAGGGACGCGTTCCACCGCGTCCCCATGATCTTCTGGAGGATGGGACGAGGTGGAACTCGTCCCTACCGTGTCATTGAAAAACGCCTTCTGAATTGCGCGCAGCGTGTAAGCCACGCCGACAACAATTCCAATCCCCGTGATCACCGCCAGTGTTGGGAATGCTTTCCATGCTCCGATGATCACCTGCAACTCCGCGACAAATCCGCTGAAGCCCGGCAGCCCCATCGATGCCGCGCCCGCCAGCACGAACGTGACCGCCGCAAACGGCATCGTTCTTACCAGGTTCATCCCCTGCAGCACCGACAGTTCACGAGTATGCGTGCGTTCATAAACCATCCGGCCCACCACGGCGAACAGCAATCCCGCGATGATGCCATGTGAGAACATCTGCAACACCGCACCGCTCAACCCAATCGTGTTCAGCGTCGCCAGACCGAGAACCACAAAGCCCATATGACTCACGCTGGAATAACCAATGACAAATTTGAAATCCTTCTGCACCAGCGCCACCATGGCGCCATAGACAATTCCAATTACCGCGAGCACAGCGATCCACATCTTCCACGCCTCCAACCCTTCCGGGAACAGCGTCATCGCCACGCGCAAGCAACCGTAAGCGCCGAGCTTCATTACCACACCAGCGAGCAGCATTGAGGCAGCAGTCGGCGCGGCCACGTGACCGGTCGGCGCCCACGTGTGAAACGGCCACATGCCAGCGAGAATTGCGAATCCCACGAATACCAGCGGAAACGCCCACATCTGGAAACCGTGCGGGAACGGATACTTCGCGAGTTCGAGCACGCTCATTGTGTGCCCACCCGAAACCACATACGCCGCAATCAGGCCGACCAGCACCATCGCGCTCCCGATGAACGAGTAGAGCGCCAGCTTCATCGCGCCATACTCGCGCCGCGTTGAGCCCCAGATCGCGATGATGAAATACTTCGGCACGATGGCGATTTCGTAGAATACGAACAGGAGGAACAGGTCGAAGCTCAGGAACACGCCGTAGACACCGCCAATGAGCGCGAGATAAAATGCGAAGAACTCCTTGGCGCGATGCTCGATATTCCAGGAGAAAAGAATTCCGCCCACCGCCGCCAGACCCGTCAGCAACACCAGCGTCATGCTCACGCCATCGGCCGCCAGGTGATATTCGATTCCCAATGATGGCACCCAGGGCAGTTTTGAAACCGTAAGAATCTCGCCCTTCTTGAACTCAACAAACCCCACCAGCGCCACCAGCAATCCGCCCAGCGCGGAAAGGAACCCGACCGCCCGCGCCTCGCGCAGCGCCGTCTTTGGCAGGAGCATCAGCACCAGCACGCCCAAAAATGAAATGTAAACGGTCCAGGCTAACATGTTGAAAATGCCAATAGCCAATTACCGATAGCCAAGTTCGTTTGGAGTTCCGCCTTCAGGCGGCCCGTTCGCGCAAAAACCTCGTTGCCGCTTGAAGGCGGAACTCCAAACACAAATCTGTGTTTATCCGTGTTCATCCGTGGTTAAGGTTTCAACTGCTCCACCATGTGCACCGCCGTTGGATTGATTACGTCCAACACGAGGCGCGGGTACAACCCGAGCACAAACATCAACGCAATCGGAATCAGCAACAGCCCTATCTCGCCCGCGGTCAGATCCGGAAAGCTCGACCACCTCTCGTTCAGCGGTCCGTTAAAGACGCGTTGCAAAATCGTGAGAATGAAAATCGCCGTGACCAGCAGACCAATCACGGACAGTGACGCCGCCCAGGGCGAGAGCGGGAACACACCTTTGAAAATCAGGAACTCGCCAACGAATCCATTGAGTCCCGGCAGCCCCAGCGACGAGAACAGCGCGATTCCCATCAACCCGCAGAAGATCGGCGCGACCTTGCGCAGTCCCCCAAAATCATTCAAGCCGCGCAACCCGCCGCTCCGCTGCTCGATCATGGCCACGAACCAGAACAACAATGCCGCGGTAAGGCCGTGATTGAACATTTGCAGGAATACGCCATTGAGCGCCGCGGCCTTTTCCGTGGCGAACTGAGGTTCGCTGGTAAACTTCGCCACCGCGAACACCGCCAGCAAACAGTAGCCCAGATGGTTGATCGAGGAATACGCCAGAATTCGCTTCAGGTCCTTCTGCGCAAAAGCAGCACAAGCCGAGAACACAATCGTCACCACCGCTAACAGAAGCAACGGCGTGAGCACCCAATTGATTTGAACCGGAAAAATCGGCAGCAGGATGCGAACGAAGCCATACACGCCCATCTTCGACATCACCCCAGTCAGCAGCATGGTCACCCCGCTCGGCGCCTCGCTATACGCGGCCGGCAGCCACGTGTGAAACGGCATCAACGGCACTTTCACCGCAAAACCGAGCAGCGCCCCACAGAAGATAATCAATGCCAATGGCCGCGTATTGATGTCATACCAACCCAGATTTTTTGATAACGCGCCAGCCAATGAACCCTCGCGCCCCATCTTAGCAAGCGCGATAAAATCCATTTCACCTGTCGCAAGGAAGATGGCCAGAAACGCCAGCAACATCGCCACGCTGCCCACCATGGTGTAGATAAAGAAATGCGTGGCGGCGGGTGTTCGATTCAATCCACCCCACAGTCGCACCAGGAAGAACGCCGGAATCAGGCTCAGTTCCCAGAAGATGAACCAATGAAAAAAGTTGAGCGCCGTGAACGTGCCGAACAAACCCGCTTGCAGGAACAAGATCAAAGAAAAGTAGAGATGCGCACCCGGCTTGGCAGGGACGCGTTCCACCGCGTCCCCATCTCTCCCGGAATGGGACGAGGTGGAACTCGTCCTTACCAGATTCCATGAAGCCAGCATCGCCATGGGCGTGACGACCGCCGTGAGCAACAGCATCAACAGCCCGAGTCCGTCGACCGCCACGAAGTAATTCACACCGAGCGTGGGAATCCACTCGTGCTTCTCTTCAAACTGAAGCGCTCCAGACGTGGCGTTGAAGCTCTTCCACAGCAGCAACACCAGGCCCAGAGAAATGAAGCTGGAAATCAGCGCCAGCCTCCGGGCGAACTGCTTTTGTTCACCAAGACTCGCGACGATGATCCCCGCGAGCAACGGCAGCAACGTGATGATGGTAAGGATGGGAAATCCGCTCACTTCCCACCCCCCCAAATCAGAAACAGCACCAGCACCAGGAGCGCGACGCCGATGACGCGCAAATAATTCTGCACGCGCCCATCCTGCAATCGCGACAACACCGAGCCACCCTTTGAAACGCGATCGCAGCCCTGGTCAAAGCCGAGATTGATCACGCACTCGTCGAAGGCACGATTCAGCCACGCCAACGCCAGGGTGGCATACGAAACCAACGTCACCATCCCTCCCCAGATCCATTCATCCAGAAAGGCACACGCCCTCGCGAACCACGCATTGAAGCGGATGACGGTCCATCCGTAAATCTCGTCAATCCAGAATTTGTTCTGCAGCATCGTGTAAACGTCGGCCGGCAGCCTCTCCAACACATCCGGTTCGTCCGCTTTCTTGCGTTGGAGGTATCCATACAGCGCCATTGCCAGGCCGCCTCCGACGAAAACCACGAGCGCCGAAACAATCATGACGTGAATGACTCCGCTGCTGAATCCTTCATCGTGATGCGCTCCGAGGAATGACTGAAACCACGGCCACCACGGTG
>DASUGI010000125.1:0-19875 GCA_036274115.1 Verrucomicrobiia bacterium | reverse complement strand
ACTCCGGCGCGATGCTGACCGATCAAGGGCTGATTGAAGGCGACGCCTACAACACGCTTCGCTATCGCGAACATTTGCAATCCAAAGCACAGATCTTTGCCGACGTTCATGTCAAGCATGCCGTGCCCCTGGGAAATCCGTCACTCGAAGACTCCGCGCACGATACCGCCGAACGCGGCCTGGCTGACGCGCTGATTATTTCCGGCGTCGGCACCGGTCAGCCCGCGGACCTGGAAGATGTGGAACGCGTTCGGCGTGCCTGCCCCAAAGCCAGGTTGTTGCTCGGCAGTGGCGTAACGGCGGAGAATGCCAGGAGTTATCTGCGCTTCGCCGATGGCGTCATTGTTGGCTCGTCGCTCAAACGCGCCGGCAAGTTGGCCAATCCGGTGGATGCCAAACGCGTCGCAGCGCTGGTCGAGGCCATGTGATAAGTGTAGCGCCGGCCTCTGGCCCGGCTCGTTGCTCCTTCAGTGGTTCGCGCCGGGTCGGAGACCGGCGCTCCGATTCAGACTTTCCGCCGTGCGCTGGATGATTTGATCCAACGAAGTTTGCGGGGAAAAGCCAGTAACCCGCTTTAGTTTTTCAACCACTGGCTTGCGGCGGCGCATGTCGTCGAATCCCGGCGCATAAGCTTCCGAGTAGGGGATAAACTCGATTTGCGATTGCGAGCCAAGTGTTTCGATGACCCGCTGCGCCAGTTGCAGAATCGTCACCTCTTCAATGCCGCCAATGTTGAAAATCTCTCCGCGGGCCGCCGAGGAACTCTGCAACCGCACCAGTGCCTCAACGGTGTCGAGCACATAGCAGAAGCAACGACTTTGCTGCCCATCGCCGAACACACGCAACGATTCGCCTTGTTTTGCCGCGGTGATAAAACGTGGCAAGACCATGCCATACTGGCCAGTCTGGCGCGGGCCGACAGTGTTGAACAGACGCACGATTACGACTGGCAGTTCTTTCTCCTTCGCGTACGCCAGCGCTAGAAACTCATCCATCAACTTCGAGCAAGCGTAGCTCCACCGCGCATGGTGTGGCGGGCCGATGAGTAAATCGTCCTCCTCGCTGAAAGCCGGTTTCTCGCTTTTGCCGTACACTTCAGAAGTTGACGCGATCAGCAGCGGCACCCGATGCGGGGCGGCAGTTTCCAACAATACTTCCGTCTCGTGCAGGTTGGTCTCAAGCACGTGGATGGGAGATTTAACTACCAGGTCGACTCCCACTGCGGCCGCAAGGTGATAAATGGATTCCGCACCGGCAACCAGTTGAGGCAGTTCAGCGCAACTGGAAATCTTCGCTTCAATGACACGCAGATTTGGATTTTGAGCCACCACGCTTAGATTTGCGCGGTCGCCTGTGGAAAGGTCGTCCACCACCACGACGGTCTTACCGTCATTCAACAACCGTTCCACCAGATGCGAGCCGATGAAGCCAGCACCGCCGGTCACCAGGACATGGCGAGGATGGAGGATGGAGGATAGAGGATTGCTCATGTTATTTTGATGCAACCCGACAGAAGTCATCGGCGCGTTCTATGGTGTTATTGATCATCCCACCAAGAGATTGCCAAATGTCGTCGTGCTCCCGATGTTGGCCGGCGCTGATGTAGCCGCAATCCAAAGCATCGTCCAACCAGGACTGTGTTTCGGTCGCCTCACCAAGCGCATCCGTCATTTTGCTCACGAATGACGCTGGATAGCGACGGTGCGCCCAGGCTTCTGCGATCATGGATTTCACCGCCCGGGACGAGCGCCGGATCTGGTTGGTGAGTGAATAGCGCTCCTCCTGCGGAAAACTTTGAGTGAGTTTGAAAATGCGCGCTGCCTGTTCGCGCGACTGTTGATAAACTTTCAGGTCACGAAAACTCCGGATAATTGCCATAGCTCACCTGTTGTCGTCCCAATGACGGTTCTTTGCCATCCTCAATTCTCCATCTTCCATCCTCCAGCTTTTAAGGCAAAGCCTTCGCAATAGCTTCAGCGAGCTTTTGGCGATACTCGGGATTCGCAATTCGCTTCGCCTCGCTGGGATTGGAAAGATAGCCGGCTTCAATCAGCACCGCGGGGCGGTTCTGGCCGCACAGCACCGTTTGATAACGCGCCCGACGCACTCCGCGATCGGCTGTGCCGCTCACCGAGAGCATGGCGCGATGCAAACGCACGGCATACTGGAGGTTGGCGGCATCGAAGGCGTTGTTCGGATACACCTCACGCACGTCATCAGTGTAACCGCGCGTGACGCTTGAAGGCATTCCGGTGGGCGTCAGGCAATACGTTTCCACTCCCGCCGGTTCACTGATGCCGCCTGATGAATTGAAATGCAGACTCAAAAACAGGTCAGCCCGATTCGCCTCGGCAAACGCGGTGCGTTCCGCCAGTGACATTTCGACATCGTTGGTGCGCGTCAGCAACACGCGCCAGCCGTTGCGTTCCAGTAACGGCGCCAACCGGCGCGCCCAATCAAGCGTTAGCTCCTTTTCATACCTGCCATCCGCCGTGCTGCGCGTTCCGAGATTGCTGGCGCCGTGACCAGGATCGAGAACGACCAAACGATTTGAACGCGTCACCAGCGGCGTTCCGTGCGCCAGTGGCTCGAGGACTTTCTTAATGTCGAGGGCATTCAGAAAAATCTGATCACCGATCTGCTGCGGTGGAAAACCCAGTCGCACTTCCAGTCCGTCCCAGAACGCGGCCAGTTTCCCGACCTGCACGGCGAAATTGCCTCTCGACGTCACGACCGCGTAGGCCGGTGATGGCGAAAGCGGAATGGTGCGCAAGTCACGCAACCCATTCTGCGTCGCCCAACGATTGAGCGACACCATGCCTGACTCAGCGGTGGTTAGCGGCGCGGGTGGTTTTGGCGCGGCAATGTTAGTCGCGGTCGGAGTGACTGGCGGCTGAGAGAATACGGGCGGTGCGGAGGTCGACTGCGTTTGTTGTGGCTGCGGTCGCGACGGCAACGGAATCTCCGGCTCGGCTCGCGGCTGGTGGCCGAGGTCCGAGTCCCAATTCTCCGGCAACGGCTTGTTGGGGTCATGCTTGACGGGACTGGAGACACAACCTGCCACCAGAAGCAGCGCGCTCAAAAGCAGGAAAACCGTTTTTAACACGCCGCCATTGTGCGAATCGAAGTGACCGACTCAAGATGTTTTGCCGAAAGGCGAAAACTTGTTTGCCCTCCGGCTCTCACCCATACTGGCAGCGAACGAACCGACGATTTGAAAATCCTTGTCGCCATCACCGGAGCCAGCGGCGCGCTGTACGCGCAGCGCTTGCTCGATAACCTCGACCCGTCCGCGCACGAAATTCACGTGGTGCTCAGCAACTACGCACAACAGGTGATCAGCGAGGAATTGCCCGATGGCTTGAAGCTGCCGGCAGGCGTGAAGCCGCACGGTTTGAAAAGCATGAATGCGCCGTTTGCCAGCGGTTCGAATCCGCCGGACGCCATGGTGGTGATTCCGTGCACCATGGGCACGTTGGGCCGCATCGCGCACGGTTACAGCGAAGACGTGCTGCTGCGCGCCGCTGATGTCGTGTTGAAGGAAAAGAAAAAGCTCATCCTCGTTCCCCGGGAAACGCCTTTGAGCCTCGTTCATGTAAAGAACTTCGAGCTGCTGCTGCTCGCCGGGGCGACGATATTGCCGGCGAACCCAAGCTTCTATTCCGGAGCCAAAACCGTGGAGCAGCTTGCCGACACGGTGGTGGCGCGGGTGCTGGATCATCTGGGCGTGGCGAACCGGTTGGCGCCGCGGTGGGCGGAGGAAAAGGAGTGACCGTGAAACGGAATCAACATCCAACCTCCAACCTCCAACATCCAACACCCAATCAAGCGGAGAGTCGGGTCTGGGAATTCAATGAAGGAGGGAAGGAATCCCGGAAATACGACTTGGAGGAACGCTTGCTGGAATTCGCGTCGGCGGTGATTGATTTGGCGGAAGCGTTGCCAACCGCGCGATCCGGCAATCATGTCGCCAACCAGATCCTGCGTTCCGGGACGTCACCCTATCCGAATCACGGCGAGGCTGAAGAGGCTGAGTCGAGGGACGATTTTGTTCACAAAATGAAAATTTGCCCGAAGGAATTGCGGGAGACGCGTCGTTGGGCACGGCTTATCAAACGAAAAGACTGGATCTCAAACCAAGACGTCTTGAACTTTGTTCTTAGTGAGGCAGACGAATTGATCCGCATATTCTATGCGAGTATTCAGACCGCAAAGCACAACGACCTCGCCGCGAGACGAAAGCCGCCGCAGTCAACTCACCACCCTCCCAGCGACGCCGGCTGACCATTGGATGTTGAATGTTCGATGTTGGATGTTCGATGTTTTCCACACTTAAAAAATGGGCTTCGTTCGTGCGCTTCTCGCACACGATCTTCGCGCTGCCTTTCGCGCTCGCCGCGATGGCGGTGGCCGCGCGCGAGGACCATGGTTGGCCGGGTTGGCGGACGTTTGGATTGATCCTCATAGCCATGGTGTGCGCGCGGACCTGTGCCATGGCGTTTAATCGAATTGTGGACCGCAAATTCGACGCGCTCAATCCGCGGACGGCCAATCGTCATCTGCCGACCGGGCAGGTGTCTCTTCCGAGTGCCATTGCATTGTGGGTGTTGTCCGGCGCGGGGCTGGTGGCAGCCAGCTTTTTTCTAAACTCCCTGTGTTTCTGGCTTTCACCGGTGGCATTGATTGTCATTTGTTTCTACTCCCTGACCAAGCGGTTCACGGATTACACCCACGTCTACCTGGGGATCGCTCTGGCTTTGGCGCCCGTCGGTGCCTGGCTGGCGGTGAAGGGGACGCACCTCACCCTGCTGGAGACGGCACAGATGCTTACGCTTTCGGCGGCGGTGGTTCTTTGGCTGGTGGGCTTCGACATCATCTACGCGTTGCAGGATTACGAATTCGACAAATCGCAGGGACTGCGCTCGCTCGTGGTGGCGTGGGGACCGAAAAACGCGCTGCAAGCGGCCTTTCTCGCGCACATGCAGACGTGTGGTTTGCTGGCGTTGTTCGGATTCCTCTGCCGTTTTCGCTTCGCCTATTTCATCGGCTGGCTGATCATTCTCGTCTGCCTGTTGGTCGAACACTGGATTGCCCGCCGCCGCAGCTTGAATTGGATCAACATCGCCTTCTTCCGGCTCAACGCCATGGTGAGCATGGTTTTTCTGGTAGTCGTCGTGGTGGAGGTAATCTTGCGCGGTGGGTTTCGCCGCGTCATTGAGTGAGGGCTGGTCCGGACGAACCTTCAGGGTTTTGGCACTTCACGTCCGAGCACCCAGAGAATTCCTCCCAGCACATGCCTCTGAAAATCGGGCTTGTTGTAATACTCGATCTTGTGACCCAGCGCCGTGTAAAACTGGCGTCCCCCGTCAAACTCCTGACACCAGGATAGGGGAAACAGATCACCAAAGATCGTCCCGGGATAATTCGTTTTGGCGCTGTCTTTCAAGCCCGCGACATCGCCCGCCAGCAAAACGTGCATGCGCGGATTGAGATTATCGAGGTAATAAAACTCATCTTCCCATTGCCAGGTCGCGCCGAGATGCGCCGTGGCCGGATGCTTTTTGTCGAGCACCTCGATACGGAACGGTTGCAATGGCGGATGACGTTTGAACTTGCCGCCGAGCACCTGCCAGTAATACGGCCATTGCCGCTCACTGCCCGACGCCGAATGAATTCCCACAAACCCGCCGCCACCCTGGATGAACTTTTTGAAAGCTTCCCGCTGTTCATCGTTCTCGAACGCCTCATTGTTGGAGTTGCTGAAAATCAATGCGCGATACTTCTTCAGATTCTCCGGCGTGAACACAGAAGCGTTATCCGAAGCGTCCACCAGGAAACCATTTGTGGACGCCAGCTGCCGGATCATCGCCACACTGGCGGCAATGTTGTCGTGAACGTAGCCCTTGCCGTTGGTGACGTGGTTGCGGGTATAGACCAGCACGCGCGGCTCTTCGGCGTGCAACAGGCAAGCGCCTCCCGGTAGCAGCAGTGCGGCAAAAAGCAGGATTCGAAAACGTTTCATGTAACGGCGACAGGTTGCCCGATTTTCTTCTGATGTGGAAGCCTGATATTCCGCAATCCGGGGCTGCGGGTCACCCGTGAGCTTTCGGTTCCTGGCTTGTCGAATGAACCAGGCCCTGATTGGTTACGCTATTCTCGCAGATCCGTGATGTGCAAAACTGACAACTTACTTCAACTATGAAACCCATCGCTTTTTGCTCGCTGTCGCTGGGCTTACTGGCCTGGCTCACAGTTCCGGCGCACGCCGCCGAGTCACCAAAAGCCCCTCGCTATCGCCTTCAAGTTGGCCAGCAACTCACTTACGAAGGCTCGTCCCGATTCCATTACGAGAACGGCGCTCACGGCACCACCGACAAGATGACCTTCTGGGTGGCAAGCCAGAACGGCGACGGCAGTTGGCGGATCATCGCTCGCAATGAAAACACCTTCGGTCAGGTCCACGGCAAATCCGATGAGCCAATACCACCGGGGCGGGCCGAGGAAATCTTCGACGCCTTCGATCTTTATCCTGACGGACGGGTTGCCAACCCGCCCCAGGGCTTTCGCGAGAAAGGCCTGCCAGACATCTTCTTTCCCATGCCCGCCGATTTCGCCAGCGCGCAACGTGGTTGGCAGCAGGAAAAGGAAGCCGGCGATAAGTCGCTCTATCTGCTTGCGAAGCAAAATGACCCTGAATCGGGCAAGTGGGTGTTTGAACGAACCGATCAAGGATTGTTCAACGAAGTTTACCTTTCCACGTCGAAGGCCGTCATTCACTTTGACGGAAACCGCGGTTTGATCACGAGGGTTGAGTCCGAATACACGCAAGGTTATGGCTTCAATGGCAAGGGCAAGGGAATCCTGGAACTCAAGTCCGCCGCCCGGAAAGACCCCCAATGGATCGCTCAGCTCGCATCGGAAACGGACATTCTCTTAAAAGCCAAGGCGGCCACACGCGATGCCCTGAAGGCTGTCCAGCAAGGCAACGATGGTGACAAGAACGTGGCCGCTACCGAGAAGATGCTGCGGGACGGCCGGGAAAAAGTAAAACTGCCGATCGTGGTGGCTCAGTTTAATGCTCAGCTTGAGCAGTTCAAAAGTTCCGCCTCATACCAGGCCGAAGAGAAGAAGCGGGAGAACGACGTGCTTAACAAGGTGGCGGCTGATTGGAGCACGGTGGACATAGACGGTAATAAGCATTCGCTCGCCGGTTATCGGGGCAAGGTGGTTGTGCTTGATTTCTGGTATCGGGGATGCGGCTGGTGCATCAAAGCGATGCCGCAGATCAAGGAGGTCGTGACGCATTACGAAGGCAAGCCCGTCGTGGTGCTGGGTATGAACACGGATCGTATCGAAAAGGATGCCCGGTTCGTGATGGACAAACTCAAACTGAACTACGCGACGCTCAAAGCCGAGGGGTTACCGGAGAAATACGGCGTTCAAGGCTTCCCCACCATGATCGTGATTGATCAGCAAGGCACGGTTCGAGGACGTCATGTCGGCTACTCCGCAACCTTGCGCGAAGATCTGATCAAGCAGATTGACGGCCTGCTCACCAGCCGACCGTAATGTGCTCCGGGATCTCCCCGTCACTGCAACGTTCGAGAAAAGTCTCTTGACATACCTCGCAGCGCAAGGCATAACACTGCCATGCTTACGAAGGAACTGGTTGCGGCCTCGACGGTGCCGCTGGTGTTGTCCGTTTTGACTGAAGGCGAGAACTACGGTTACGCCCTCATTCAACGCGTGCGTGAGCTATCCGGTGGCAGGATTGAATGGACTGAAGGCATGCTCTATCCCGTGCTGCACTGGATGGAGAAAGAGGAATTGATCGAGTCCGAATGGCGCGAGGCTGAGACCGGGCGGAAGCGGAAGTATTATCGGTTGCGCAAAGAAGGCCGCAAAGCGTTGCAGGAGGAGAAACAACAGTGGATGTCGGTTCACGAAACACTCACCAAGCTATGGAAACAACAACCCCGTTTGACCTGAACCAGGCGATTCAACGCTGGCGTGAGAATTTTGCCCAATCACCCGCTCTCCGCGGTGAAAACCTGGCGGAGTTGGAATCGCATTTGCGGGATTCCGTCGCCGCGTTGGAGGCGCGTGGGTTGTCCGGTGCAGAGGCGTTCCTGGTCGCTTCCCGCCGCATGGGCAACGTGGCTTTGCTGGAGACAGAATTCGGAAAAGTGAACCGAAGCACGGTGTGGCTCGACCGCGCGTTGTGGATGTTGATTGGACTTCAGGTTTGGCAATTGATTGTGAGCCCGGTTGGCGCAATCTCCAAGAGCGTCGTAGCCCTGGGATTGACGGGTGGCCGTTTCGATTTTTTTAGGCATGGCCTGACGATTCCAACGATCCTGTTTGCGGCGGTACATCTGCTGACCGTTGCCGGTTGTCTGGTTTTCTGCTGGTGGCTTTTTGTCCGAAAAGGTCAGAGCTTCGCTTCTCGGATCGAGCCATTTCTCCATGGCTGGATAGGTCTGGTGCTGATTTGCGGCGCGCTTTGCCTGATATTGTTAACGGGTTCTGTTGTCAGCTACGGTTCTGTTGTATTGCAGGCCAAATTTATGGACCCTCGAACACTCGGCGAAATCACGCGCTCCCAGACCTACTCAAACATGTTCTGGTGGATCACCCAAACCGGAGGATTCATTCTTCTCACCCTGATTCTGGCTCGGAGACGACTGCGGATCGCAAAAGCATGATTTGGCCTATGAAAGAACCCTCTCCTTTCGATCTCAACCACTCCATTCAAGAGTGGCGCGAAAGCCTTGCCAAATCGCCTGCGTTCAGCCGCGAAAACCTGGATGAACTCGAATCACATCTTCGCGATTCCGTTCATACGTTGGTTGAAACCGGGTTGTCAAAGCAACAGGCCTTCCAAGCCGCTGTGCAGCGGTGTGGCAACCGCAAGCAGTTGGCGACCGCGTTCAAGAACGCGAGCCCGATTGGCGCGTTCAGGAAATTACTCGCCGTGACCTCGGCGTTACTCGCACTCATGTTTGGCGCGGTGAGCTATTGGCTCTTTTACCTCACAGACGGTCGCTACGCCATCAGCAGACCAGACGGCAGTATTCTTTACGTCGTTACCACTACGAGAGGCTGGCTTATCTTTTTGTCTGACGTGTTAATCACGCTGGTGCTTCTTTGGGTGGCTTCCAGATTGTTGAAACGTTCTCGACGACGCGTCAATCATGCCTAAGCCACCCGAGAGGTCACGACCGCGTAGGACACCGGCGTTCTGCATCTTCACCGGCCTCTTTCTGCTGCCATTTATTTATCTGGCGTCGCTGGCGCTACTGCTTTCTGCATACGTTCACGGCTGGGGCATGCCTAGCAGAGAGTTTCTCAGAGTTTACTCCATACCCTCGAATGTCATCACCACCACGCCCGCCGTGGGTTCTGTATATTCCAACTATTTTCGGTTCTGCGTGCGAGCAACCAAAGCGGACTACGAATCTGAACAAAACAAGTAGTACCGCACAATGACGCCATAGCAAATCGGGCGCGGGCGGCAGTTGTCCGCAGGACCGTAATTTCAGTCTGTCTCCATCTTCATTCTTGGCTGGAGAAGCTGTGGATTTCCGTTTGAGACATGCGCGGCGACTGTCCTACACTGTCGGAGTGAAGTTCTTCGTTCAACGTTCCGCGCCTTCTGTTGTCTGAAGAAGGTATGAGTCCTCAGCTGAAATCCTTCGTCTTGGGGCTGGCTGCGGGTGCGCTGGTGGTCGGGATGTTCGCCTGGCGATTGTTTCCGCGTGTCCAGCAATCGGCTGCTGTCCAGCAGACTCATTCTGGAACAAACATTCCTGACGGCCACGCTCCCGCAGTTTCAATTCAGCCATTCGACTGGCGCTTCGTGGAATCCGAAGACTATCGCAAATACATCGCCAACCTCCGCGCCTTTGGTTGTCCGGAGCAAACCATTCGCGACATCATCATTGCCGACGTAAATAAGTTATTCGAGGATCGGCGACAGAGCTTGATGGGTGAAAACACCAATCGTTATGCCTACTGGAAATCCTGGGCGAAGCGAAACGCGCTCGCGATGGACGAAGGCTGGCTCAAGCAACAGCAGCAACTGGCGCGTGACAAGCAAGCAGTATTGAAAGAGCTGCTCGGCATTGATTGGGAAGAAAAGCCTGAACAGCCGTTCGAGTTGGAGTGGGACAAGCAGCTTGATTTTCTCGATCCAAAAAAGCGAACCGCCGTCCTTGAGTTGGAGCAGCAACACGCTGCGAGAAGAATGAAGGCCGTATGGGGCATGAGAGACGGAAACGCGGCACCACGCAAATTGGACGAACTTAAAAAGGAGCACGACACTTCCGTTGCCGCTTTGCTAACTCCGGAAGAACTTGAAGCCTACCAGCTCCGCCGATCACCAGATGCAGTCAGGATGTCATCTGAATTGGAAACATTCGACCCCACTGAGCAGGAATTCCTGGAAATCTATAAGATTCGAAGTCAGCTCCAGGCAGGCACCAGCCTGGAAGAAAGGCTCAAAGGCGTACTGGGAGACGCTCGCTATGCGGAGTATGCCCGTTCACAGGATTCGGGTTATCAAGCCGCTTATCGCATAGCGGAAGAAAACGGTCTCAACCGAGAAGCAGCCAACAAGATCTTCGAAATAAAGAAAGCTGCCGAGGCGCAAGCTACGCCCGTGTTACAGGACTATCGACTGAGCCGGGACGAACGAAGTGCTGCCCTAAGTGCCATTCGCGCCGAGGCGGATCGCGCGGCCCACGCAGTGTTCACCCATGACGCAATCATCGCTTTGGAGGATCAGGGTGCTTGGCTGGGCAAAATCGCGCCGCCTGCCACGCCCGCTCGACAGTAGTTCCTGGATTCATCAGCATCTGAGGTGAGTTAGTGCCTGGCTTGGCCCGTTGGCCCGCGACTTGAAGGGCGCCTGCGCAAGAGAGCAGCAGAATTATTCCGGCCAGAGTGAACCGCAGTGGCGACGTCACGGGACACATCTGTTACAATTTCACTCGTGCCAAGCAACGCACCAACGGTGTTGCCGCCCGGCAATCCCTAAGCGCGTCCACGGGACCTACCGCGTTTGCGTTGTCTGCGGAAGGCTGCCTTACTCTGCGGGATGAATTCTTTGTCTAACGCCGCGAATTGCGCGACCTGAAACGTGACGAAGGCACAACCAAATGGGCATTTAATATTTAAATCTGCCGTATCGCTGTATCGCCGTATTTCCCGTGAAACAGCGCTCCGCTGCAACACGAAGCAGCATCGTGAGTACTTAGGGAGCGCCCAATGAACTTGCATTTCGATTCTACCGGCAAGCGGAGCGATCATAGTTCACGCGCCAAAAATTAACGTGGTTGACCGAGGGATGCAAAGCAACCCTGCCGCAGGTCGCCAGCGGCGGTCACGCTTCCAGTGAAACGTGGCCGGCGTTGTAAACCAGGATTACGTCGCCCGGCAAATTGATGATCTGGCGAAGGGTTTCCATCGTGGACCATTCCTCACCCGGGGCCGGCGGTTCGAAATCGGCGAAGAGCAACGCGGAATCTCCAAGTTCACCGCGCAGGGCATCCAGTGGTTTGTCGGTTTCCAGAACCAATACTTCCGCCTCGATGCGGGCCAGGTCGAGTGTTTCGCGGATTTCCCGGGCGGCGTTGGCCCGGGCCGCCTTCACGGGAACCGGGCGCAGGATTCGCAAGGGATGATTGCGCCACTCATGGTTTTGTTTGAGGAGATACGCCAGAAGCAACTTGAGACCGGACCGCTTGGCGCCGCCCCACCAAATATTGATCATCCCCCGAGGCGCGACCCATCGTTCTTCGTCCTTCCTGCCACCGCTGACAAGGAGCACGCTGCGCCCGAATTGTTTGGCGAGCCGCAGGGATTCGGTAAAGGCTGGCAGCCGGGCGGGATCGTCGCTCCAGCCGAACATCAGCGTGTTGGGTCGGGCGCCGCCGATGCCATGGCATTGGAGGAGAGTTTTCACGCCTTTGGTAAGATCTTCTTCCACGACCACAACGGGGAAGGCGGCGAGTTTTTCGTCGCGAATGAATTTCCGCAAAAGCTTTTCCGCCTGTTCGCGCCGCTCCAGCAGGTTCGCAACCTCACCGGTGATGATCTGGCCCAAGGAAACGAGCCCTCGTCCGGCACCGAGCCAATAGGCGTATTCGGCCAGGTGAAAACGGTTATACGCGCTGCCACTCAAGGCGAGGATGGCAGGTCGCCAGTTTTTCGGATGATATTTTTCCTCTTCCAGTTTGAGCAAGGCCTTGCGGGCCCGTTCATACGCCACACCGCTCGTCACGTCGCCCCAACGCGCCTTCACTTCCACCCGGCTGATCACCGAATACAAGCCGCCCATTCCCAGAACAGCGATCAACGCCCACAGTGGATTAATGAGAAACATGATCACCACGCAGGCCACCGCGCCCAGCAGTGCCATGGACCAGTGACTGAACCGGAATTTGGGCCGGTAACTCGGATTGCGCGTGATGCCTTCGTAAAAGCACGCGAGGTTCAGCGTTCCATAAGTGATCATAAAAAACATCGTGATGACGGGCGCCATCACATCGAGATCCCCCAGCATGATGGCGGCTTGTGCAATCAGAAAAGTAACCACCGTCGCCGCGCGCGGTTCGCCGGAGCGACCACTGCCGCGGCCAAAAAAACGCAGCCAGCGGAAAATGTCATCCCGCGCAAACGCCTGCAAAATCCGCGGCGCACCCATCATGCTTCCCAACGCCGAAGAAAGCGTCGCGGCAAAGACGCCCGCGTTAATCAGCATGGGTGACCAGCCAATGCTTTTGACCACGAACGGATCGGCAATCAGTTCCGCCTGCGAACGGCTTCCAGCCAGCGCCAGCAGCATCAGCGCATAGATCACGCCTGTGGCCGCAATCGCCCACAGCGTGCCGGCGGGGATGGACCGGGCCGGGTCCCGGAGATCGCCGGACATGTTCGCCCCCGCCATGATTCCAGTCACCGCCGGGAAAAACAGCGCGAACATCGTGAAAAACGATTGCCCTTCGAGGTAGGCGGGCCGCGCGTTTGCTTTATAGTTTTCCAGCGAAAGATCCGGAATGGCGCCGGCAAAAAAGGAAAGCAGTGAAAGCCCAAGAATTCCGAGAATCACGTACTGCACCTTGATCGTCCAACCAGCGCCCATGAAAACACAGAGGAACGTCACGATGTTTATCGCCGTGGCCACATCGCGAGCCGACCACCCAGAGTCCGGAAACGCCGCCAAAAACGCTTCCGTAAAACCAATCACGTACAACGCCACCGAGACCGCCTGGGCGAGGAAGAAAAATACCCCAATGGCCCCGCCAAATTCCACGCCCAGACTGCGGCTGATCAAATAATACGCCCCGCCGCCTTTTACCCGCATGTTCGTCGCATTGGCCGAAAGCGAAAAAGCCGTGAGGGTCGTGATGGCCTTCGCACACACGAGAATCATCAACGCCGAGATCGCGCCCGCCTGCCCCACTACCTGGCCAAAGCGCAGGAACATGATCACGCCAAAAATCGTCAGCGTGCAAGGCGTGAACACTCCGGCGAACGTGCCAAATTTGTGGTCCTTGGCAGCTTTACGGTCATCAACACTCATTGGTCATCCCAGTGAGACGAAGCATCGAAACCCTGTCAACTCCGATGAATGCCGCCTGCGGCAAAAACACGGCCGAAGCCGACGCGCGGTGACTGCTACCATGGCTCGCGCGTCTCATCCGTCTCAAATTTCAATTTTGCTCAAAACGATTCTTTATTCCGATTTGAGGCAGGCGCGACGTGTCCTACACTGTGCGAGATGAATTTTTTCGTTCAACGCAGCGAATTGCGCGATCTCTACGACAAGGTCGCCGCGGGCAAGCTTGCTGTTGGCGTGGGCTGCTGTTAAAGTGCGACCATGACGATTGAAGTTCAGGATGAAGTCTTGCGCGGGTTGAATCTGACCCAACCGCAAGCTCTGCTTGATCTGGCCGTCGGTCTGTTCACAGAACGGCGCGTCACGCTCGGTCGCGCTGCGGAGATTGCCGGGCTCCCCCAGTTGAGTTTTCAACAGGAACTCGGTCGGCGCGGCATTCCGTTGCATTACGACTTGGACGATCTTCAAGCTGACGTGCGCACGCTGGCGGCACTCCGGGAAAAATGATCGTCGTCAGCGACACGTCCGCCATCACCTCCCTGATTCAGATCGGACGAGCCACATTGCTCCAACAGCTCTACGGACAGGTGCTGATTCCCTCTGCGGTGCACGTGGAGTTGCTCCGCACTCACCCGCAAATCCCCGCGTTCCTCGAGGTAAAATCCGCCGCCAACCGTGCCTTGGTAAAACAACTGACGGCCGAACTCGATCCGGGCGAAGCCGAAGCCATTGTGCTCGCCAAGGAAACAAATGCGGACCTGCTGCTGATTGACGAAAAGCTGGGACGCCAGATCGCCTTGCGCGAGGGACTGCACATCACCGGCCTGATCGGTCTTGCGGTTGACGCCAAACATCGGAAAATTATCTCCTCAGTGCGTGAGTTGGTGGCCCGACTCGAAACCGAAGCTGGCTTCCGAGTTTCGGAAAATGTGAAGGCGGAAGCCTTCCGCCTGGCCGGTGAATGAACGAACTTAACCCAAAATGAATTTCTTTGTCCAACGCAGCGAATTGCGCGACCTCTACGACAAGGTCGCCGCGGGCGAACGCATTTCCGAAGCCGATGCGCTGCGATTGTTTGAATCCAAGGACCTCAACGCGCTGGGCGCCATCGCCGATCTGGCGCGGCAGAAGAAAGTCGGCAATCACGCCAGTTACATTGTCAACCGCTACCTCAACTACTCGAACTATTGCATCTTGAGCTGCCAGTTCTGCTCGTTCGCGCGCAAAAAGCGTGATGCCGATGGTTTCGAGCTAACCATCCCCCAGATGGTCGAGAAGGCGCGCGAAGCGTTGAAGCTCGGCATCACGGAATTGCACATCGTCGGCGGACTGCATCCCTCGCTGCCGTTCAGTTACTACACGGACATGCTCCGCGCGCTTTCCGCGCTCAAATCCGCAATCCGAAATCCGCAATCCGAAATCCAAGCTGATTCCGCGCAAAACAGCTCCTCTCAACTCTTAACTCTCAACTCTCAACCTCGATTGCAACTCAAATGCTTTACTGCGATTGAAATCCTCCACCTCGCCTGGCTCGCGAAGAAATCCGTGGAGCAGACGTTAATTGAATTGAAAGAAGCGGGACTCGAATCGCTCACCGGCGGTGGCGCGGAAATTTTCCGGAAGGAAGTCCGCAGCGCTATCGCCAAGGGCAAGGAATCCGCCGAAGAATACCTCGATGTCCACCGCACGTGGCACAAGCTGGGCGGACGCAGCACCTGCACGATGTTGTTCGGTCACGTCGAATCGCTGGCCGACCGCGTCGATCATCTGCGGCAATTGCGCGCCTTGCAGGATGAAGCACGCGCCAATGGGTTTGGAGTTCCGGCTTCAGCCGGCTCCGAGCCGCCTAAAGGCGGAACTCCAAACTATGGCGGTTTCGTCGGCTTCGTGCCATTGCCGTATATGCCGGAGAACAATGACATCCCGGTGAAGACGCCGCCCACGGGTTTCGACGCGTTGCGCACCATTGCGGTGAGCCGCATCTACCTCGACAACTTCGATCACATCACCGCGTATTGGGTGGGCATGGGCATGAAGCTGGCGCAAGTGGCGTTGAGCTACGGGGCGGACGACCTGCACGGGACCATCATCGAAGAACACATCTTCCACATGGCCGGCGCGACCTCGCCGCAATTGCAGACCGAAGCGGACATGATCAAGGCCATCCGCGAAGTCGGCCGCACGCCGGTGCAGCGGAATACGTTCTACGAGCCGATCCGGGTGCTGGAGTCTTCGCAGACGGCTACTGAGAACGAATCTGAACCTCCGTCAGGCAGATCGAAGGTGTTGCAGGATAATTTGGCGACGGCGTGAGCGGCCTTGCAGAAAACGCCGTTCACTCATACAGTTTGAGCGTTCTATGAGCGCACTGGAAGCTGCCGAAGAAATCCTCGCGAAACTCTCGCGCGCGGAAAAAGCACAGTTGCTCCGCTGGGCGGCGAACGATTTGAGCGACGCTTTCCCCGGCATCGAGAGCCGGCCGGGTATTTGCGGCGGCGAACCCTGCATCGTGCGCACACGGATTCCGCTTTGGGTGCTCGAACAGGCCCGTCGGCAGGGAGTTTCCGAGGCGGACCTTCTACACTCCTATCCGACCTTGCGTGCGGAAGACCTCGCCAACGCCTGGGCCTACGTGCGCTCGCACCGCGACGAGATCAACCGCCAGATCGAGGAAAACGAAGCCGACTGATGGCGCGGCTCTATTCCAACGAAAACTTTCCGCTGCCCGTCGTTGAGCATCTCCGTACCCTTGGTCACAATGTGCTCACCACTCACGAAACCGGCAAAGCCGATCAAGCCGTGCCCGACTCTGAAGTGTTGAAGTTTGCCAGCAGCGAGAATTGCGCTCACCCTGAACCGACGACACTTTATCCGGCTGCATCGCGAGAATGCGCAGCACGCGGGGATCATCGTCTGCACGTTCGACGCGGATTTTGCGGGACAGGCGCAGCGGATTCACAAGGCCATCGGCGAGCAAAGTTCGTTGAACGGTCAGTTGATTCGCGTGAACCGGCCCCAAAAATAAGTGTGACATGATCAAAGCCACAGCGAAGTCGGCCGCACTCCCGTGCAACGGAATACCTTCTACGAGCCAATCCGTGTATTGGAAAACGTCTCCAGCGCGAACGAAGCTGAACCGCGATCAGGCAAATCGAAGGTGTTGGGAAGACAATCTGGCGACGGCGTTAACCAGGTAGGGCAAATTCATGTCGAAAGCACTTAAGGCGGCCATCGAAGCGAACGATCCTGAAGCCGTTCGCAAAGCGGTCAAGCACGTCAAAGACATCAATCGAAAACTTCCAGGCGCGAGAGCGCCTTTGCTCTACGCATGCGAGAAAGGGGCTGACCAGGTTTTGGAAGCGTTGTTCGAGGCGGGCGCGATTGCTGAAAAGCGAAATGCTTTTCCCGACGACACGCCTTTCAGTGTCGCCGCGAGATATGAGCAAGGAAAAGTGTTGGAACGCCTCTACAGGCTGAAGCAGGCGTCTGAGTCCGCGGTCGAACATGCTATGGAGATGGCGGCGTTCGACGGGCGCGAAACCGCACTCGATTCGATCCTGAGCACGGTAAAGCCGGAGATTTCTATCAAGTTGTTTAACCTGGCGTCTCGACCAAAAAATGCTCCCGGCATTTTGAGACTCCTCGTTAAGCACGGCGGTGACGTGAATGTCCGTTCCACTGATCCAGCACAATCAGGAGTAACGCCGCTGCACAATGCGGCATCAGGTGCGGAAATACCCGTTATCAAAACTCTGGTAGAATGTGGAGCAGACATCAATGGACGAGACGCAATCGGGCGTACGCCTTTGATGATGCTTGCGCATCAGCTGGAGTGGATCGAACGAACGGAATCTGAATCCGCGTGCGTAGAAGCGCTAAACACGTTGTTGCAGCTTGGAGCGGATGCGTCGCTGGCGGACAATTACGGAAATGACGCTGTCTCCTACTGCGAGTTCGAATATGGTCGCAGCAGGTCGGCGGCGAGCGAGAAATTTATCAAACTCCTTTGCGATGCTGGCGCACCAGGCAGCGGAGCGACAGGAAGATTGTTCGCTGCCATGCGAACCAAGGATCTGGCGGCAGTCCGACGCGCGATTGAAGAGGGCGCAGACGTCAATCATATTTGCCCAGCGCCGGGCGAAAGCACGCCCTTGATGTGGGCTTCATCCGAAGAACTTGTTGACATACTTCTCAGCGCGGGAGCGGACCCAAACAAATCCACCAACGACGACACGCCATTGATCAGCGCAGCGGGCAGCGGCCATCTCGATATCGTCAAGAAACTCATCGCCGCTGGCGCGGACATTCATGCTGTCAAGATCAGCGGCGAGTTCATGCAAAATGCATATTCGGCGGCTGAGATGAACAGGCAATATGAAGTTGCAGACTATTTGAAAGCGCTTGGCGCGGGCAAACCCAAGCCCGCGAAGTCCACACCTCTGAAACCCGGTGTTGGAAGTTGGAACGATTTCAGTGAAGTGCTGGTGAAAGCGTCGGTGAAAGAGGTCGCGGAAGCCCTGGCAACGATGGTGAACGGAAAGGTTCAGATGAGCGTTTATGGACAAACCGTGTTGCCCGGCAAGAACGCGTACGTTGTGGTTCGGCCCACCGGCATGAACTGGTGCAATGTTTTTCAGGTCGCACCGCCACGCCTGCGTTTCGAGGACGCGGAGAAGACCGAAAAATTCGCCGCCGAGCTTGCGAAGAAATGCGGTGCGGCGGTGCTTTCGATCGAATACAGCGATACTTCAGATGCCGCTTCCATTATGCGCGTCGAGCCGGACGGAAAGCGATCGCAGGATCAAGGTTGGAATCGTGAGACGCTGGAAGAAATAGTCGAAGCAATGGGCAAGGAAACGCCAACCTGGGCAAAGCAGCAATTGGCGAACACTGACGAAGATGAACCGAGCAGCACAGAACGGCTGGTTCTGTTAGCCGAGCAGGAAAAGTTTGTGGTAGCAGCATTCGGCTTCTATTGCGAATCCGGACGCAAGCTTGATGTGGAAGTCACAGGCTATGGCGCGGACAGTTTTGAAGGTGTCGCATTTGTAACAAACTGACGACGTCGCAGCGCAATTCATCGACCCAGACGATCCGCTGAAAATCATTTGCCAAGCTTCGTGCCTTCCTCCCAAAACATCGTTGTTCCGGGCCACTGCCCGCTTTGAAAATTTCTGACGGTTGTTCGTGTCCACCGGTCCGTTAACACCCAACTAAAGCTTGTGTGTCAATGAGAGGAGCGCTTCCTGGACTTGCGCCGATGGTGACCGTTGAGCGGCGTAGCGCTTTCGATCAGGAGCGCGCTTAAATGATAAGGATGCTCGTCCTTCCCAAACACAATGACGAAGGAGCCTTTTGGCGACACGAAGGCAAAGTCAGGATGGGACACAGTGTAACGCTCACCACTCGCCATCCGAATCTCGTACGGCTTGAAAGGGACGGTTCGATTGAACTCGCGAATGGACGGTATGACCATGACAAACCTGTAGCCGCCACGGTTGCCTTTGGCAAGTGTTGGAAGTCACAGTGAGGCAGTATTTTTTCTCGCCGGGGCCACCAACGGTTTCGTGCTGAGGCGTCGCGAGCAATGGGCTTCAAGCCGTGCAAATGCTCTTCCCTCTCCCCGGCGGGAGAGGGAAGAATGTGGGAGACGCACGACTACTGCGCTTGCAACCGGAAGAAACCGTTCCCGGCTCCGATCGGAACGAGCACGCTGCTGCCGGAATTGGTCGAAACATTGGTCCAATCCGGATCGCTGAATGAAGTCTTCATCTGGACGATGAACGAACCCGTGCCGCCGGTGACATTCAATTGCAGCTGATTGCCGCCCACCACAGTCACGCTTTCGATCAGGAGCGGTTCCGCGGCGGCGGGACCTTTTCGGCTGGCGGCATAGCGAACGGCATTCAAGAACATCTGCGCACCGTCGGGCGCGAGGTCAAACATGCCTGCCGTTTCCGAGTCAACACCGTTCCCTTCGCGGCTGCCGCTCAAGAAGACCAGTCGGGGACCGGCCAGGGTATCCGTCGTACTGCTGGGATCATGCGTCATTATCGCACCGGCCTGCCACTCGCCTATGACCATGCCGCCAATCGGCCCGCCGCCCGCCGCCGAGATCGTCGCCAGCACGTTGCCGCCGGCATTCACGGAATCGGTGTTGAGAGAGATGCCGCGCGGCGGATTGGCAAACGTCACGCCCTCCGGATAAGGCACGAGTCCCGCAAACGGATTGTTCATGGTGCCGCCCGTCAGCG
>DASUGI010000124.1:0-23509 GCA_036274115.1 Verrucomicrobiia bacterium | reverse complement strand
GTTGGTCGGCGCTGGCCTTTCTGCTGTTTGGCAGCGGCGTGGTGTTGCGCGAGAAAATGTATCGCTGGGTGGGGTTGGGAATCCTGGCGGCGGCGCTGGGGCGCGTGGTTCTCTTTGATGTGTGGCGGTTGGAGCAGTTCTATCGCGTGCTGAGTTTTGTGGCGCTGGGTATCGTGCTGGTGGTGCTCGGGTTTATTTACAACAAGTATCAAGACAAGCTGCGGCAGTGGCTCTGAAACTGTAGCCGTCGAAGTAATGAAGCGGATGGGCAGGGGGAACAAAAGGCAAGGGAATGAACGGCAGAGGAATCAAAGCCCGGACTGAAGAACCCTGTTTCCCCATCCCCTTGCCGTTCATTCCTGTGCCTTTCCGTTTTTCCCCAGGACCTTTCTCCTGAACGGAATCGTCAGGGGAATGGAATCGGCGTGGTGTTGCACGAGAAAATCTATCGCTGGGTTGGCTTGGGGATACTGGCGGCGGCGTTGGGGCGAGTCGTCCTCTTCGATGTGTGGCGGTTGGAGCAATTCTATCGGGTGCTGAGCTTCATGGCCTTGGGCATTGTGCTGGTAGCACTTGGGTTCTTCTACGCGAAGTATCAGGACAAGCTGAAGCAATGGCTCTGAAACTGTAGCCGCCGAAGTAATGAGGCGGATGGGCAGGGGAACAAAAGGCAAGGGAATGAACGGCAGAGGAATCAAAGCCCGGACTGAAGAACCCTGTTTCCCCATTCCCTTGCCGTTCATTCCTGTGCCTTTCCGTTTTTCCCCAGGACCTTTCTCCTGAACGGAATCGTCAGGGGAATAATTGTCAGGGGAATGGAATTGATTCCTTTGACAATCATTCCTCTGACCAGTCTTCGCTCCCGCTTTGAGGCGCGATACTGTTGGCGGTCGAAACCATCCCTGAAGCTTCCCTGGGGCGCTGGCGTCCCGCCGGATAGCCCGGCGATTCATCACCGGGGAAGCGGGAAGGTTTGTCCTGGTCCCCGGTTGACTTGCCCCGGGCCAGTCGTTCCTTCGGAACTTGATCTACTTTCCTGCGGTCCCGGCGATGAATCGCCGGGCTATTCTCAAAGGTCCTCCGGGACAAATCTTCAGCCAAGATTTTTCACTTCGGAATTCGGGTTCAAAATCAGAACCCGGAGCGCAATTGATTTCTGGCAATCGCGAAGGCGGGCTGGCTAACTCCGGGGCGTGTTTGCTTCGAAGAATAACGCAGCCATTGCGAGCGGACTCGTGCTGGCAGTGGCTTTGTGGGGTGGAAACAACGTGGGAACGAAATGGTTGGTGGAATCATGGCCACCCATTTCGACCGGGAGCATGCGCTTTGCCTGCGCAGGATTGCTGTTGCTGGCGGTGCTGCGATGGACAACTTGGCTGGGGGAATACGTTGTTCCGTCGCGGGAATTGAACCGGGCCTTGTGGTGGCGCGGCGGGTTGAGCCTGGCGGCTTACATTATCGTTCTGAACTTTGCGTTGCAGTTCACCTCGGCGTCGCATGTGGCGTTGTATCTGGGGGCGTCGCCGATCTGGGCGCTGTTGTGGGAAGCGTGGTTTGATCCGGCGGCACGGAATCCCCGACGCTACGTGGCGGCGTTGATCGCACTTGGTGGAGTAGTGATTCTGTTGTGGCCGGCATTGGCAACGAGTTCATTGAATTTGAGAGGCGAGTTGCTCGGACTAAGCGCGGGCTTGCTCTGGATGAATTACGGCCAGCAAAGCCGCAAACTGTCGGCGACGTTGAGTGGAACTGAAGTTTCCGCGCATACGATGTGGCGGGCGGGAATCTGGCTGTTGCCGCTGGCGCTCATTGAACTGGTGAAGAACCAGATCCTGGTTACGCCTCGATTGCTGGGGGTGCAATCCTATTGCATCGTGGCGGGCGGCGTTACGGCCTTCGCGCTTTGGAACAATGCCCTGCGCCACTGGCCCGCCAGTCGCGTGATGTTGTTCAACAATCTCATTCCCGTGAGCACGCTGACGTGGGCGCACTTTTGCCTCGGTGAAGCGGTCGGTCCGACCTTTTGGGTGGCGATGATTTTGATTGCCACGGGCGTGATTCTTGGCCAGACCGGAACGCCGTCGAAGGCCGTTGTTGAACAGGCTGAACTGTAGTGGAGTGTGGCCGTCCTCGGCCACAGCAACGGTGGAAGTTGCTGGTGACGTTGCGCGTTATGGGTGGCGAAAGTTGCTGCGCCCGGGACGGGCGCACTCCGAAAGCTTTTTAGAACAAGGATGCAGATTTATGGACGTGAAGAACCTTGACCAAGTGGCCCCTTTCATTACGAAAGACGGATCGGAGATTCGCGAGTTGTTGGCGTATCGCAATTCGGTGATTCGCAATCAAAGCCTGGCGGAGGCGCGCCTGCCGGTGGGCGGCAGCACGCAGGAACATTATCATCCGAAGGCGGAGGAGATTTATTACATCACGCATGGGACGGGGCGGATGAGAATCGAAGGTGAGTTGCGTGAGGTTAAAGCCGGCGATGCCATTGCGATTCCGCCCGGGCAGAAGCATAAGCTTTGGAATACGGGAACGGAGACGCTGCGGTTGCTGTGTTGTTGTGCGCCGGCTTATGAGCACTCGGATACGGTGATTACGGAAACGGGTGAGTGGGAGTGAGAGTAGGAGTGGGAACGGCGTGTGAAGGGTTCGCACTTCGTCGTCGTTCTCGTCCTCGTCGTCCGCGCTTGGTTCAAGGCGATTCGAGGACGAGAACGAGGACAACGACGAGGACGATTTGATTCTGCGCGGCACTGTCAGTGACACCCTCCGGTGCAAAGGTTGAATTGACCTTGCGCGACGCACTGGTTTTACTTGCGCGGATGAAATGTTCGTTACCCGTGCTGGTTCTGGCCCTGATGGCTGTTAGTGGCTGCGCGTCGAAGCCGAAGCAGGAGGTGTTTTCTCAGGTGGAAAACGGGCGTTTGATTGTCACGCCAGAGAATTCGTTGACGGGCCGGGTGCTGACTTACAACGAGGCGGGGCGGTTCGTGGTGCTGGACTTTCCGGTGGGCAAGTTGCCCGGGCGAGATCAGACGTTGTTTGTTTATCGCCAGGGATTGAAAGTGGGCGAAGTGAAGGTCACGGGACCGGAGCGCGACACGAACACGGTGGCTGACTTGATTTCCGGCGAAGCGCAAAAGGGCGACGAAGTGCGGGATCTGTGAAGGCGGTGTCGCGGCGGGACACGGGACCGTTAGTAGCCGGGCAAGTTCCCAACGGACGGATGAGACTCAATCCAGTTCGCCTTTCAGCCGTCCCTTCGGGACTCGAAGCCGGGATGCGAACCCAGCGTTGAAACGCTGGGCTATTGTCGTTTGTCCCTTCGGGACAGCATGAGGCATCGTTCGAGTGATCGGAATTCGGAAAGAGGTTTGTACGAAGCGCGGAACCACCGGATGCGAGACAAAGTTAGAACCCACTGAAAACTGGTTTTCAGTCTTCTTCCGCGGTGGCGGGCTTTGACCCAATGGCTTTCACCGTGCTGGGCAGGGCGTTCTTCTGGTAAGGGGAGTGCAAATTGAAGTAAATACCGCAGAGTGGCCGCGGACCGTCGCTTTGACTGAGAATGATGGTGACTTGTTTGTCGAGGGCGAGGCCGTGTCGCATGCCGGGACTGCGATTCTCGTACGCGATGATGGCTTTCTGCATCAGGGAGTTCATCGACGCTTCAAATTCCTCGGGCGACTTCTCGAGGCACATGACGAACTTGTCGTAGGCCTTGACGGCGGCGGCGATTTCTTTTTTGAACGTCTCGACTGTCACTGGTCTTAGCGTAACTCGGAATTACAACTTTTGAAGGAAAAAGAAGAAATCATGTCTGGCTGTGTTCCGGACCCCTCCCTGGCCCTCTCCCCTTGGAGAGGAGAGGGAAGCAAAGTGGCATCACTTGCATGTGAAACATCGCCCGGGACGATATGAGCTACGTTGCGTCGCGCCGGACGGCGCTGTGGCGTTCACCGAAGAGAGCTGTTCCGACGCGAATAATCGTGGCGCCTTCCTCGATGGCGACCTCAAAATCGCCGCTCATGCCCATGCTCAGATGGGGCAGAGGCGCGCCGAGTTCGGTTTCGGCTCGGGCCTTCAACTCGCGCAGTCGTTGGAAATGGGGGCGGGAGCTTTCGGGCGCGGGCGACCAGGGGGGCACGGCCATCAGACCATGGATCTCAATGCGGTTGAGCTTGTTGAGTTCCTTCAATTCAGCGAGCAACTTCTCGGGTTTGTAGCCAAACTTGCTGGCTTCACCGGCCACATTAACTTCGAGCAAGACGGGCATCGTTTTGGAGGCTTGCTCGGCGCGTTTGTTGATTTCCTGGGCAATGGCCAGGCTATCCACGCTCTCAATCATCTCGAAGAGTTCGACGGCGTCCCGGCATTTGTTCGATTGCAGATGACCGATGAAATGCCAGCGAGCTCGTCCGGGGCAGAGCGGGATCTTTGCTTTGGCTTCCTGAACCTTGTTTTCACCGAAGAAGAGCAGTCCCGCCTCGACGGCGGTCTTGATGACCTCGGGGGGATGGGTCTTGGTGACCGCGAGCAGGGTGATGGAATTTGGCTCCCGGTCCACGCGGTCGCACGCGGCGCGAATCCGTTGTTGAATCGCATGAAGGTTGTCGGCCAAACTCACGCGGCAATCGTAAATCCTAAATGGCAACTCGTAAATCCCCATGAACTACTGGCTCGTGAAATCGGAACCCGAGGCTTACTCGTGGTCGCAACTGGTGAAAGACGGCAAAACGGCGTGGACCGGGGTGCGTAATTTTCAGGCGCGAAACAACCTGCGGGCGATGAAGAAAGGCGACGCGGTGTTCTTTTACCACAGTGTCACCGGCAAAGAGGTCGTGGGTATCGCCAAAGTGTCGAAGGAAGCGTATCCGGACGCGACCGCCAAGGAGGGGGATTGGTCGTGTGTGGATCTCGTGCCGGACGAGCCGTTGGCCCGGCCGGTGAGTCTGGAAACGATGAAGCAAGACAAGGTGTTGCGAGATTTGCCGATGGTGAGGCTGTCGCGGATTTCGGTGACTGAAGTGCCCGCTGCTCAGGCCCAAAGATTGCTGGATTTGGGTGGAAACGGCTGACGCGCGACCGAGCAACTTGCTAATTGCTGGTCCTGCTTCTATTGTGCCTGCAACCGAAAGTTTGCTGATATGAAACGACGCTTGATTTATGGATTGGTGATGGTGGTCCTGGCGCTGAATCTGGGCTTCGGCGCGAAGGTGTATTTCACCACCGCCGAAGCGGCGGAGAAGGATTCGGCGTACGGCAACCTGGAATTATTCACGTATGTGATGGAGAAGGTGCGCAAGGATTACGTGGACGGCACGAACCTCACCTACCAGGAGCTGGTTTACGGCGCGCTGAAAGGGATGGTCGGCACGCTGGATCCGCACAGCGAGTTTCTCGAACCTGACAAATTCAAGGAGCTTCAGAGTGATACGCAGGGACAGTTTGGGGGACTGGGCATTGTGATTCAGTTGCGGGATGGTTTTATCACGGTCGTGACACCCTTTGAGGATACGCCCGGTTTCCGAGCGGGGATTCTGGCGGGTGACCGCCTGGTGAAGATCGATGGCGAAAGCGCCGACAAGATGTCCGTCGAAGACGCGGTCAAGCTGCTTCGGGGTGAACCGGGTACGGAAGTCTCGATCACCGTGCAGCGTCCCTCTACCGGTGAGGTCAAGGAGCACAACTTGACTCGCGCCATCATCAAGGTGGACATGGCCAAGGATATCAACGGTCGAAAGGAATTTCCGGTTTCGGAGGACAAGATAGGGTACGTGCGCCTGACGCAATTTGGTGAACGGACGAGTGACGAGCTGGACGCCGCGTTGAAAAAGCTCAAGAGCAAGGGAATGGAAGCATTGATTCTCGATTTGCGCGGCAATCCGGGCGGGTTGTTGGATCAGGCGGTCGAAGTCTGCGAAAAGTTTTTGCCGCGCGGGCAATTGGTGGTCAGCACCGAAGGACGGAATGCGGCCAAAAGCACGGTGCGCAATGTCACGGGGCGGAATGGCGAGTATCGTAATCTGCCGGTCGCCGTGTTGGTGAACCTGGGCAGTGCCAGCGCATCTGAGATCGTCGCTGGCTGCTTGCAGGATTGTGCGGCTTTGGGCAAATGCAAGGCCATCATTGTCGGCGAGAAGACCTTTGGCAAAGGTTCGGTGCAGGAGATTATGCCGCTGGAAGGCGGAGCGGCCTTGCGTCTGACGACTTCGAAGTATTACACGCCGAGCCACAAGGTCATTCATGAGCATGGGATCGCACCGGACATTCTGGTGCCGATGACGGACGAAGAAGAGCGGTTGTCGCGGCTGAAGGTCAGCCCGGGTGGAGCGGACGCGATTGTGGATGAACAGGAACGGGAACTGGTCCGCAACGCGCGCGATCCTCAATTGGAGCGTGCGATGGATGTGCTCAAGGGCATCAAACTCTTTACGGAACGCTCGCCCGAAGTCGAAACGCCCAAGGTGCGCAGCGGTAAAGTGGCGGCGGCGAAATGACCCTGCTCGCGCTCGAAACGTCGTGCGACGAAACCAGCGCGGCCGTGGTGCGTGACGGCGTGATCCTTTCGAACGTTGTTTCTTCCCAAATCAAACTTCACGCCGAGTATGGCGGTGTAGTGCCGGAACTGGCGGCCCGGGAACATCTTCGCAATCTGACTCCGGTCATTGAAACTGCCTTGCGCGAGGCGGCGATTGAAGCTGGAAGCCTGGACGCGGTTGCGGCCACGCAAGGGCCGGGATTGCCCACGGCGCTGTTGATGGGATTCAAGGCGGGACAAGCGATGGCCTTCGCGCTTCGGAAGCCGTTTGTCGGAATCAATCATCACGAGGCGCATCTCTATTCGCCGTGGATTGCGGGCTCACCTGCCAAGGCCGATTTCACAGCATTTGAACCCAATGTGTCTTTGATCGTTAGTGGCGGGCACACGATGCTGGTGCATGTCGAAGCGGAACTGAAACATCGCGTCCTGGGCGGCACGATTGACGACGCGGCCGGAGAGTGCTTCGACAAGGCCGGCAAGTTGATGGGGTTGGCATATCCGGCGGGACCGGTCATTGATCGCCTGGCAGAGCAGGGGAATCCGAAGGCCTACGATTTCCCCCGCCCGCTGTTAAACGATCCCAATGATGATTTCAGCTTTAGCGGACTGAAGACTTCGGTGCGTTACTTTCTCCGCGATCATCCGGATTTGCTGAAGAGCGAGCAAGCCGTGCGCGACCTCTGTGCCAGTGTGCAGGCTGCGATTGTTGAAGTGTTGGTGAGTAAAACGATTCGCGCGGCGAAGCGAGTGGGAGTGACGTGTGTCACGGCGTCGGGAGGCGTCACGTGCAATCGCGCCTTGCGTCGCGCGTTGAGTGAGGCGTGTCAAAAGCGCGGTTTCGAGTTGCGATTGGCTGAAGGCAGCCTTTGCACCGACAATGCAGCCATGGTGGGTATTCTAGCGGAGCGGAAATTATTGAACGGTTCCCCGGGAAACTCTTACGACGAAGAGATTCAGCCTGGTTTCGCTTTGGCTTAGTTGAGCGAGGATTATCAGAATCCTGAAATCAGCTTCCACTGACCATCGAACTGTTTGAGTTGGAGTTCTGTTTGGTCTGCTTCTCCGGGCAGAAGCTCGACTGTCAATGTAACGGTGTCATCCGCATCCTTGTCCTTCTTGACAATGCGCAAGCCGGGGATTATGTCCGCTTCTTTGAAGAATTCATCGGGAGAGCTGCCGCTCTGGATTCGCGCGGCCACCCTTTCTGCCTCTTCGGGGCTGAACGCCTCCACAAAGGCGTTGACGTCGCGGTTCTGAATGGCCGCCAGCAGGGACTGCACGGTATCTTCAGGCGTGCCGTAACCTGCAAACTTGGCCGCTGACTTCTTGATGTAGTCAGCCGGGAGAATGAACACTCCAGGGGCATTCGTGCCCTTGATCGCAACTTGAGTGCGAAGGATTCCGTTTTCAGATCGCAAATTACTTAGTTCGCGCTTGCGCCGTTCCAGTTGACCGACCTCGCCTCGCAATCGGAGCAACTCGACGGAGGGAGAATGCTGTGCTGGTGGAGCCGCAGCGCTGGCGACTGGCTGACCGACAGACTCAGCCGTCTCGGTTGCATGCTGGTTCAGTTTGTTTTCTTCCAGTCTCAGCGAAACCAATGCGCGCCGTTGTGCGAAGGTGCCGGTCAGAACAATGACACTCACAATGACGCAGACAATGATAATGAGGGTTCTCATCTTGGGCGGCGAGTTGATTGCCCAGACTGGGGATCGTTTTCCATGTAGAGCTTCCCATCCCGCTCGATCAACCACTCGGGGTGGCTTCTAGCAACCTGGCCGTGCACACTGCCGTCACAAAGTCCGACGTGGCCATGGATGGGGCAGCGACTGAGCACACGCGTAGGCTCGTGATCGGCATTCCTGGCGGATGGAGCTAGATACTCGTATGACAAATTGACCGTTGTGAAACTTGCCCAATCCCTGGCCGCAGGCCGATTCGTATCTGCCGGACAAACGAGGATCTTTGGCGTGCTCAACTCGTTGCTCATCGAAAGAGTGTCGGGAGGAAGAACTTCGTTGTTATCCAGCATCCATATGCGAACTGCCAAGCCGAATTGTTTCAGGTTGTTGATACAACGAATGGAGAGGGCTTGCTCCTTGGCCTTGGTCAGCGCGTCGATTTCTTCCTGCGTCAATGTCGGCGGAGCGGCGACCTGCCGGCGTAGCTCCTCATTCTCTTTCTGCGTTTGTTCCAACTGGGAGATTTCAGCGGTGAGTTGTTTGACCCGCTCTCTTAATCGCGTAATTTCGTCCTGCTCAGCCGCGCTGGGATCAATCGCAGTGGCGTTCGCACCTTCGTAGGTTGTTGGCGTGATCAACGGAGTGGTGGCAGTTGGAGCGGCACTGGTAGCAGTATGGCCTGCTTCCTTGAGCCGGCTGATTTCCGCTTGCTGAACTGTGATGACCACGGCGCAAGCGACTGAGACGGCGGCGGGTGCGAGCGCCGGCCACCAACGTCGCCACCAGGCGAGGGGCATTTGATCGAACAAAGCGGAGTGCGGTGCGGTTGTGGTGGAGGTGAGGTTCATTTGATCAGCGAGTTGTTGTTTCAATGCCGGTGGTGGCGCCGGCCGGGGAGCGCGTCGAAGAAGATTTTCGATTTCCTGTTCGCTGGGTTTCATGTGGCTTTGGCGGGGTAGGGCGACTTTAGAGTCTGGCGATCATGGTCGAACTGCCATTGCAATTGGGCCAATGCGTGCCGGAGCCGGTATTTGACGGTGCTGGTGGCGACTCCAAGGGCTTCGGCAGTTTCCTGAAGACTGAGATCCTGGTAGTAGTGCAAGTGAACGGCTTCGCGCAGGTCATGATCGAGTGTGTCAACCGACGCAAAGAGCGCAGCGGCGAGGTCGTTGTGAACCGCGGTTTCGTCAGGCGCTGGTTGAGTTGCGACTCGAGCGTTCCACCATTCCTCAGAACGCGGTTCGTGGCGATTGGCGCGTCGCCAGTCCACGTAGACGTGGTGGGCGATGCCGTGAATCCACGAACTAAACGTGGAGCGCCCGGCGAACGTCGGCAAGGCTTGCCACACTCGACTGAATGTGCGCTGGGTAAGATCGGCAGCGTCGGCGTCGTTGCCGGTGAGTCGGCGGAGAAAGGCATAAATGCGTTCATAAAATAGCTCGATGAGACGCGTGGCCGCCGCTTTATCCCCGCGGCGGGCCGCTTCGGCCAAGTGGTTCGCTGTTGGCGCGTCCATCCGTTGCTATTGGGTTAGTCGAACGAAAGGTTCGAAGTGGACAAAAGAATCTTCACAAAAGTTGGACAAGGAAGATTCTCGCAGGTCACGCGCCAACGCGAGCGAGAGGTCAAGTGGCCAATTGTTTGATCGCCCAAGCCAGGTTGATCCGGGCTTGTTCTTCGAAGCGTTGGGCAAATGCCGGCGTGTTGAAGATTCGCTCGCGTTGAAGAAATCCGTTAAGGACGGACGATCTTCCGGCGGCGTAGTCCTTGTCGGTCACCCACGCATACTCGCGACGAATTTGCTGCTCGAACTCGGTGTAACGCTCGGGGTTTTGGCCAAGGATGGATAGATCGATGTCTGTCAGCAGACTGGCGTCGTTGGAAGTCGGAAGGGAGTTGTGTTTGGTTGCGAGAATCAAGGTGTGGACGCTTGTGCAGAAGGTGTCCGGTTTGCCAGCCTTGGCGAGCGCAGTGGACGCAAACTCAGCGCTGCGCTCCTCGTTGTCCTTTCGGTGCGTATCGTAAATAACATCGTGAAACCAAATGGCGGCTTCGACGGCAACTGGATCATCGGCGAGTTGGCAAACCCTGGCGAACTCGTCGAGGCAATGGCCGATGTGGTGGAGATTGTGATAGGCGCGCCCGGACTCAGAGTGGGTCGTCTCCAACTCCCGCCACGTGGGCAACGCATCGCCGCGTGCACCCAGCCGTTGCCAGAACTCACGCCACTGGTTTTCGTTCGCCGCGGCCATTGAAGGTTTTCAGCAAGCGAGTATAAACCGACGCAGGAACATATTCGCGGACCACGGTTTTCCAACCCTTCGGTCCAATTAAGCCGCGCACCATGCTCGAACTGACTTCGGCGATATCGCGCGGTGGCATGAGAAAGACCGTCGTAATGTGTGAATCCAGGTCGCCATTGATGTTGCGCATGACGCGCTCGAACTCGTAGTCGGCGGGCGAACGAATGCCGCGGAGAATGTGCGTGGCGCCGATTTCCTTCGCGTAATCGATCAGGAACCGATTGTTGAAGGTGGTCAAGTGAATGGCGCGCAGGTGGCGCGTGGAAGCGCGCAACATTTCGAGCCGATCCTCGATGCTGAAGGTCGGATGCTTGGCGGGATTGACGCCAATTGCCACGGTCAGGTGATGGAAGAGCCGCACACCTTCCTCGATCATCCAAAGGTGACCAACCGTCAACGGATCAAAGCTGCCCGCGTAAACGGCTCGAGGCTTGGTGGCGGGCCGCTTCATGGTCATCCTTTCAGGCTTTTGCAGAAATTCTCGATTCGCGCGAGGCCCTTTTCGATGTTCGCCATGCTCGTCGCGTAGCTCAGGCGAATGTAGTCGTCCGCACCAAAGGCAATGCCGGGGACAGCGGCGACTTTTTCCTGCTCCAGCAACCGGGAGCAAAACTCCGAGGACTTGAGTCCAGTTTTGGAGATGTTCGGGAACAGATAAAACGCGCCTTTGGCATTCACGCAGGACAGGCCGGGAATGCTGTTCAGCTTGTTGAAGGCGTAGGTGCGGCGCTTGGAAAACTCTGCCAGCCACCTGGGCAAGTGATCCTGCGGGCCGTTCAAGGCAGCGACCGCGCCTTTTTGTGCAAACGAGGTCGGGTTGCTCGTGCTATGACTCTGGACGGCGTCGATGGCCTTGGCAATTGGCTCGGGCGCGGCACACCAACCGAGTCGCCAACCAGTCATGCTCCAGGCTTTGGCAAATCCGTGGACGACAATGGTGTGTTCAAAATGCGCCGGCGAGAAACTCGCCACACTTTTCACCGTCGCCCCATCGTAGAGCAAGTGTTCGTAAATCTCGTCGCTCATGATGAGCACGCCTTTCTCGACGCAGATGTCGCCGAGCGCTTTGATTTCATCCGGCGTGTAAACCGAACCGGTTGGATTGCTTGGCGAGTTCAACACGAACAAGCGGGTGCGCGGCGTGATGGCGGCGCGAAGTTGGACGGGCGTTACTTTGAACTCCGTTTGGTCTGTCGTTTCAATGATGACTGGCTTTGCCCCGGCGAGCTTGGCCATTTCTGGATAGCTCAGCCAGTACGGCGCGGGAATGATGACTTCATCCCCTTCCTGACAGGTGGCAAAGATGACGTTGTAGCACGAGTGTTTGCCGCCGCAAGAGACGATGATTTGCGACGGCTTGTAAGTGAGACCATTTTCGCGTTTGTGTTTGTCGGCGATGGCCTGGCGCAATTCCGGAATGCCGGCGGCGGGCGTGTATTTGGTGAAGCCATCGGCCAAAGCCTTCGAGCAAGCGTCCTTGATGTGCTGGGGCGTGTCGAAGTCCGGTTCCCCGGCCCCGAAGCCGACCACATCCAACCCTTCTGCTTTCATCTGCTTGGCTTTGGAATCGATGGCCAAAGTGAGCGACGGAGCAAGTGAAGCAGCCCTTTGCGAAATCCTATAATTCATAAGAAGCGGCGGAGAGGTTAACGACCGAACGCTTCGGGGCAAGCTGAATCAAGCCCGGCTAGTCCCACTTCGTGCGGATGGCATCCTGGAGTCGGCGGTAATCCGGAAACTCGGCGGGGTCCACTCGCTGCCCGAGCGTGCGGAAGATTTTCGGGGCCACCCATTTCCATCGCTCAACGTGACCATCAGCAAAAGAGAAATTGCCGCCTTGATTGTGGCGACCGGCGGGCAAATCGAACCAGTAGCCATCCCAGGAGCTGCCGGGCGGTGGTACACCAAACAGGGAATCGAGAATTCCACCTTCGTGAACTTCGCCAAAAACAAAAGTTCTGGTGGGTGTTCTAATGTCGGCGGTGCGCTGATAACTCGGAATCCAAGAGGTGCTTGAAGCAGGACCGCCGAGACCGTTGATCGACTGACTCATGTTGAAACTGCGCGTGCGTGGGATGCTGAGCGTTCCGCCGCTCAGGGGTTCAACGGGGGCACGGTCCGCTGGACAACGGTAAATGCCGGCGTTGCGATTGTAAGGAAAGAGATGGCCCATCTCGATGCTCGCGGTGTTGGTGTCCGCGCGGGCGTTGCCCGGGCACCAGGTTTCAGTTAAGTCGAGCCCCGGAATTGGCTGGCCCGTGCTGATGTCATAAACCGAGTTGTTAGGGGGAACGCGGTCGGAATGATCGGTCGAGTACATCGTCCAGCATACCTGCAATTGCTTCAAATGGTTCAGGCAGGCGACGGCGTGGGCTTTGTCCTTCGACCTGGTGAGTGCTGGCAACAACAGCGCCGCCAGGATGGCAATGATGGCAATGACCACGAGCAATTCAATCAATGTGAAGGCTTGTCTGGGGCGGGTCGGACAAACCGGCTGCATTGACGGTAACAGATTCATGCTTTTAGCTTGCTGGACCACCGGGACTTTAAGCTTAAGTTCAATTTTCGCCAAGATATTCTGATGACAGCAATTTGCATTGAATTGGGCCGGATGCTGATTACTCTGCGGGACAAACAAACAACCATTCTGACACATGGCACAACCTTGCTATCATCCGAGTATCGAAGGCGCGCAACATGGCGCGAAAACTTTGGCCCAGTTTCTGGATTACGCGAAGAAATCCGGTGCGACCGGCGCCCAGCCGTCGAACTTCATGTTGCAGGACGGCGACAAGTTCAAGAGCGCCAAGGAAATCAAAGACGCTTTCGCCAAGGCGAAGCTGAGGCTGGACGGCATTTCCGCGCATTGTCCGTTCTGGGTTCATACGACCGCGTGGACCGGCAGCCCGACCGTACGCCCATTCATTCCGGCGGACGTCGCGAAGAAGTCCGTGGGGGACATTGAGCGGTGGGCGGAGGATTATTGCCTGCGCTTGCTGGATCTCTGTGCGGAGCTGGGCATCAAGATCATTCCGATGTTCTGGGGTGTGGCGTTTGGGTGGGAACTGGCCACCGGCTATCCATGGGGTTTTTGGAAGGGCGGCGACTACGATTTGCTTAAGGAAGGTCAGGACCGGTTTGTGAAAAAGACCGGCAAACTCCGGACGCACGCGCGCAAGCTGGGTCTCTACCTCGCGCATGAAATCCATGGTGGCACGGCCGCGATGACGGCAGATGATTTCAACATGCTGGTGCAGATCTGCGGCGGCGACAAATGCCTCGCCGTGAATGCGGACCCGTCTCACTGCTGGGAAGGGGAAGATTTTGAAACGCGCTTCCGCAAGGTTGGACCGCGCGTTTATGCGGCCCACGTGAAGAACTTTGTGATTCGCCGTGGCCTGCCGGTTCGCATGATGGCGCCGGATTGGCCGGATCGGGCGATGCAGTTCGTGGACATTCCCAGCGGCGATCTCAACATGACGCGCTATGCTGAACTGCTCATCAACATTGGTTACCCACGACGCTACTGCGACGTGATGGGCACGAAGACCGCTCCGCTGGTGGTGGAAGCGGAGAGTGCCTATCGGGATCTGGATGCGACGAGTGCCAATGGCATCCAATACGTGCGCGACACACTCTGTTTCCCGTTGGCGGGCGGTTCGTTTGAAGAGGGCATGGGGGCGTAGTCGGCGAGGCAGCATGGTCTATTTGGCGGCCTCTGCCAGCTCGGCGAGCTTGTGGCCAATACCAACTGCATCCGGATAGTCCGGCGCTTCCTGCAATAGCTTCTGATAGTTCGTCCGCGCCTCGTCACTACGTTTGGCGGCGATGAGCTTTTCGCCAAGCGTGAGCCGAAGGCGAATGCGTTGCTGGGGCGAAGGGTTCAACGTCAGCGCTTTTTCGTACGCGGAAATGGCGGACGAGGGCTTTCCCAGTTCGCTGTAAAGGTCGGCGAGCTTTTCGGTGAGTACGGCGCTCTCTTTCGTGATGGGCGTGTCTTCGAGAGCGGTTGTTGCCTGAGCCAGGGTCATTCCCCGCAGCCGGGCGAGGTTGAGAAGGCGCAGGTTCGACCACTCGAGCCATTTGCTTTTGCCTGCTTCCAGTTCATTGTGTTGCTCAACCAGATTCTTCCCAAAGGGACGATACAACGGATCGCCAACAACCGTCGTTTGCCATGACAGAACGGACTGGCCGGCATAGGCAGCTTCACCAAAGGTGAATCCGAAATACAACCAGCGGCCCATAAAGACCGTGATCTCCGGAGTGCCGCCAAGGTAGGGCTCATCGACGCAGCCCATGGTGCAAGTAACGCCTTTGGCGATTAACGGGCCCACCCAATTATGGTTGGTCGTGCGCAACGAGGCGGCACTGAAAGAATGGAGATGATAGGCAAACGCGCCCGGCATGAATTCAACCTTCGGCAGCGTGAACGGACCACTGACGTTTTCACGATACCAGCCCGCGTAAATTGCGATTTGACTCATCGGAAAACTGTCCGGCCACACGTCCGGATTTTCATCGATGATGGTTTCGAACCCGAGTTGTTTGGCAATTTGTGCCGCCCCCCGAATCCAGTCATCTCCCGCCTTGTAGTTGGGATCGCTGATATTGCGCAAATCAAAATACGCGCGTCCCCATAAACCCTCTGCTTCGGCTTCAATCGCTTTGTCCACCAGTCCGCGGGCCAGCGACGGCGTCGGGCCATCGAGCCGGGCCACCATCAGCAGGCCATTGGTCGGATGGAGCCTCGTTGCGTTAGTGACTGCAAACGACAGATTGGGCAAGGGGCCGACCAGCGGATACCCATGGTAGGTTTGCGGCAAACACGCAAGTTCACTGTCGATGCCGGCTTCGTTACGGCGCAATTCAGCGCGCATGGTGTCTTCGGCCGACTCGTGCGTGTCCGGGTCTTTGAGGATTCTGAGTGGCACGCCGTAGCACAGCACGGCATAGCGGATTTTCGATTCAACAACTTTGCGCGTGACGCGAATCGGCTTTCCGTTGGTGCCGGGAATTTCGCCGCTGCCAACGCGCCAGAGCTTCAGGCTTTCGAGCTGTTTGACCAAAGGCCGCTGCAGGTCATTCCGATAATCGGCTCGAGAAATGGTGTCGCTGTTGGCGAGTTTGAAACCGAGCACCTGTTCCCGGGGAACGCCGCGTTTGCGGGCGTAGAAGTTGGCCAGTGCCTCGGATTCGGTGAGATTCGAATTGTAAATGACGACCACTTCCTCGCCTCCAGCGAAGCAGTGATTCGCTGCGGCGAAGTTGAACACTGCTGCGCTCAGGCAGAGTATCAACGTTTGTATTGTGGCGTTTGGTTTCCTTGCCATCGGGGCTTACTCTCGCGTGTCGCAGGCAACTTTCAAGCCGTCATACGAAAACCACACCCCCGGCGGCAATTCGGCTTGTGACTTATCGTGGTCATAGTCGTGGGTCAAATGTGCCAGGTACGTGCGGTCCGCCCCGATTCTTCGCGCGGCGGTGAGTGCTTCGTCGAGACACATGTGCGTTGGATGAGGGGCGTGGCGCAATGCATCCAGCACGGCGACTTCCACCCCGCGCACCACGTCGACGACGGGAGAGGGCACTTCTTTGCAATCGTTCAGGTAGGCGAGGCGCTTTTTTCCGCCGTGAATAAACAAGTAGCCATTCGTGGTGAACCGTCCGTGGGGCAACGCGAGAGGAACGATCTCCAGGTCAGCGAAAGTAAATGGCCCGGTGATAATGCGTTCTTCCGGCATGAAATACCCTTTCGGCCACGGACCGCCGTGAAAGGCGTATTTGAAGACGCGTCGCAAATCCTCCATGGTTTCCGCATTGGCGTAAATGGGAATCGGTCCGCCGCGCAAATCACAAAACCGGCGGCAATCGTCCAGGCCCATGATGTGGTCCGCGTGGCTATGCGTGAAAACAACCGCATCCACCTTGCGGATATTTTCCCGCAGGCATTGGGTGCGCAAATCCGGCGTGGTGTCCAGCAGAAGGGCGGCCTCGCCGGTCGTCACGTAAATTGACGAGCGGGTGCGCCAGTTCTTCGGATTCGCCAGGAATTCGGGCGGATAATCCTTGCCGATGATGGGCACGCCCACGGACGTGCCACTGCCGAGAAATAGAAATTCAAACGCCATGCAATTTTCTTTTGCCGAACGATGCCTGCATCGCTCTAATGGCCGCGCACTGTAACCATGTTGACGACGCTGCGCATCAAAAACCTCGCCCTGGTGGCTGACCTGACGCTGGAACTTCAGCCCGGCTGCAACGTCATCACCGGGGAAACGGGTGCGGGCAAGTCCATTATCCTCGGAGCCCTCAATCTCGTGCTGGGCCAGCGTGCGGATCGGACGCTCATCCGTAGCGGCAGTGATTCCTGTTCGGTTGAAGCCGTGTTTGACGTCGCAAAACTACGCGCGCCGCTTAAATCGTTTCTGGACGAGAACGGTCTCGAACCCTGCGAAGACCATCAATTGGTTCTGAAGCGCACTTTCACGAGTGCGGGAACCAATCGTCAGTTCGTCAATGGCTCGCCGACCACCTTGAATGTGCTGGGATCAATTGGCGAATGGCTGGTAGACATGCACGGGCCGCACGATCACCAATCGCTGCTGCATCCCGCGAAGCAACTGGCGATTCTCGATGCGTTCGGCGGATTGGAAAAGGAACGGGAGGCATTTGGCGACCTGGTTCAGCGGCGCCTTGCGCTGGAGGCTGAAAAGTCAGAGCTGGTTGTCGACGAAAAGACCTACGCGCAACAACTCGACCTGTTGCGCTTTCAAGTCAAAGAAATCGAAGCGGCCCGACTCCAACCGGACGAGGAGGAGCCGGTGACGCAGGAGTTCAATCGTGCCAGCAACGCGGCAAAGCTGCTCCAGTTGAGTCAGGCGGCGCTGGATTTGTTAAGTGAAAGCGAAAACTCATTACTGACCCAGGCGGGCGTGGTGGGTCGGACGTTGCAGGAACTGCAGCGGGTGGACGCAGGAGCGGCAATTCTGACTGAGCTCCACGAACAAGGGGTGGCGGCTTTACGCGAGTTGCAGACGGAATTGTCGCGCTATGCGGACAAGGTCAGCGTTGACCCGGCGCGGCTTGCGGAACTGGAGGAACGGCTGAACCTCATTCACTCGCTCAAGCGCAAATACGGTGCGACGCTGGCCGAGGTGATTGCCTTTGGCGTTGCAGCGAAAGCAAAGTTGCACTCGCTGGAATCACGCGACGCCGAACTGGCGCGGATCAATGCGGCGTTGACGAAGCTCGACGTGGAGTTGGTGAAAGCAGGCAAAAAGCTTTCGGCAGAGCGCAAAAAAGTCATTCCGCAGCTGGCGAAAGCGGCAGCCAAACAATTGGCTGACCTGGGGTTCAAGCAAAGCAAGTTTGATGTTGAAATCAAAACGGCCGACAGCCTCACGCCAGGGTCGCAAAGTCCGCGAAGGGAAGATGGCTTTGACGAGATCGAATTCCAGTTCTCGCCCAATGTTGGTGAGCCGCTCAAGCCGCTGAGAGCCATTGCATCTTCGGGTGAAATGGCGCGGGTGATGTTGGCGCTAAAGACGGTGCTCGCGGCGGAAGATCAGATTCCCGTCCTCGTTTTTGACGAGGTGGACGCGAATGTGGGTGGTGAGACGGCGAATGTGGTCGGAGAGAAAATGAAACAGATTGCCGCCAAGCGACAGGTGTTGTGCATTACTCATCTCCCGCAGGTGGCTGCGCCGGCCGATGCGCATTACGTGGTGACGAAGCAGGTGAAGGATGGCCGGACCATTTCCGAAATCACGTTGCTGGAAAAGAAAGCGCGGGTCACCGAACTCGCGCGAATGCTCGGCGGTCAGAGCGACGCGGCGCGCCAGCACGCCGAGGCGCTGCTGAAATAGCCAGCAGTTCGCGGAGATCAGGCGTGGCGCGTTGTGCGGCTCCCGAGAAAGTCGTGAAAGAGGATGGAGAACAACCAGGCACGCAGGTCGGCAGGCACGGGCAATTCCCGGCTGCGGTCCGCAGCCAGTTTGAACGCGCGTTGCACCATGTCGAACGCCTTGATGGCGCTTCCGCACAGGCGCACGGCGAATTGAAAGAGGGGGAGGTAATACGCCTCGAGGAGGTCGTCCATCTGAGAAAATCTGATTACTCGCATTGCCGACGGGAAAAGCTAACCGTGTGCCAAGGCCTCGTAGGACAGGCGTCGCGCCTGTCTCCAAAAGAAAAAGTCTTCGGTTCAGTAAGAGACCGGCGCGACGCCGTCCTACCGGATGCCGAGCAATTCGACTTCGAAAACCAGCGTGGCATTGGGTGGAATCGCGCCGGGATAACCTTGCGAACCGTAGGCCAGATGGGGCGGAATCGTGAGTTTGACCTTGTCGCCAACTTTCATTTGCGCGACGGCCATGTCCCAACCGGCGATGACTTCGCCCTGCCCCAGCACGAAGCTGAATGGTTCATTTCGGTCCACGGAGCTGTCGAACTTTTTGCCGTCCGTGAAGCAGCCGGTGTAATGGACGATGACAGTCTGGCCTTTGTGCGGGAGCGCTCCGCTGCCGTGGGTAACATGTTCAATCTGCAAATCGGTTCTCGACACACCAGAGTCTGGCGACAACTTGATTCATGGTCAATGCTCGGCTGGTGCTGGCTAAAACACTCCTTGGAAAGTGTTCCAAAGAAGACTCAATAGTATCACGCTGAATGAGACAACGAGGGGAGCGACGTAGATGCAAAGGGAAATCCAAGCGAATTTGCAACGGTGAGGGCCAACCAGGATTAGCGCAACGATCGTGCAGAGAAGGGCGGACGGAAATGTCAGGATAAACACCCCGAATACCAGGAGAGGACTGTCGAGGACACCTGCCATGGCTTGCGCCACAACGAAGGCGAAGGTCAACAACCAGATTTGCGTGCAGAGAACTGTGACGACGCCGAGAGCTGTTGCGAAAACACGACGCACCGCACCGATGTCTGCCTCAGGATTTGATGCGCGCGCTTTCAATTGGTGGTTCGGTTAATGGATTGTCGAATTCAGCCGTAAGAACCGAATGTGGCAGCTTTTGTGCCTGAACACTGAACTGCCGTCGAGGTAGCTCGGGGTGCGCTTGTTGAACCCGAGATTCTACGTCGTCGGTGGGATGAATGGCGGCATCGGACAATCCAGAGTTTCGGCGATCCCACGAAGGAGTTCTGCCTCGTTTTCGTGAATCAATCCATCCGCGCCGACGACATGGGCGCAGGCATCAAGGAGGTTCTTCTTGATCTGTGGTGTGGCCAAGGCAAGGCGGTCGAGAGATTTGCTTACGTCAGCCAGGCCGCTTTGGTCTGAAGGCAGCATCCGGAGAGCGACGTCGCCGGTGCGAAGATAGGGCACGCCGGTTTGAAACGCTTTTGCAACTTCGGTTGGATCGGGATGACTTGAATGGGCCAGCGCGGATAAGAGGACCGCGCAGTCCGGCACGAGCGGGCGAATGGAGTAAAACTGTATGGCGGTCGGCTTCTGGTTCGCGAAGCGCGCCTCGACCTGGCGTTGAATAATCTTCTGGAGGACGAACTCGAACAGCACAATGCGTCGGTCGCTCCGGATGAGCCAGGTGAGCGCCTCGTTGAATCGGCGGAACTCGTCCGCGGTCAATCGATCCAACGCGGGTAGCGCGAGGTTTACCACTGGCAAGCGCGCGCGTCGGCGGATCGTTGAGACTTCCGGCCAGAGCGCTGCAGCTTGATTGGAGATTTCTGAAGACGTGCGTTGCGCGAGTTGCTCCAACTGGGAGGCGCGCAGGTTAGAGTCATCGCTAAGCAGCATCGAAAACAGTAGGGCACACGCTTGCTGCGGATGGTGGGCGGCAGCCCGGATGTTCTCCGGCAACGAATCCCGCAATTCGACGGCATAACGCAAGTGCTGTGGAGTTGGGTTGCCGAGGCTGGGCAAAATGCTTTCAGTGCTGACGGAGGCGGCGCTGGCGAGACCGGCCACGCCAGCAGGAAAACCGGGAATGATGGGCGGGAAGGCGGAGCGCGGTTTCTTTGGCTCGCCGACGACGGATTCAGATTCTTCGAGCGTGGCTTTGAGAACGTCAGGGAACTTGCCGTCCCAACCCGGATCGATGGCGCGGATGCGTTCTTCCAGTGGCGGGTGAGTGGCGAAGACGTTGAAGAGCGAACTCGTCATGGGATTGCCAAAGAACAGGTGGCTGGCTTCGGCGGCGTGTTCGGACTGCATTTGTGAACCTTGGGCAAGTGCGCCGATCTTTTGCAACGCGCCGGAGAGCCCTGCGGGGTTGCGGGTAAATTGCACTGCTGATGCATCCGCAAGGAATTCGCGTTGTCGACTCACGGCGGATTGGATGAGTCGACCGAAGAGCACACCAATCCAGCCGAAGAGGATGAGCACGAGTCCGATGATGGGTAGGGGATTCTTGCCGCGACTGCTGCCGCGTGAGTGCAGCAGAATGCGGCCGATGACCGCGAGGCACAGAATGCCAAAGATGATGCCCATGAGGCGGAGATTCAGGCGCATGTCGCCGTTGAGGATGTGACTGAATTCGTGGCCGATGACGCCTTGCAACTCGTCGCGTTTGAGGGTGGTGATGCAACCGCGCGTGACGCCGATGACCGCGTCATTGAGAGTGTGTCCGGCAGCGAAGGCATTGATGCCTTGCTCGTCGTCCATTACATAGACCTGTGGCATCGGCACGCCCGAGGCGATGGCCATTTCCTCGACGACATTGAGCAACTTGCGCTCGGCGGGGTCGTTGGTGTTGGTGTTCAGTAGCCGACCGCCGAGTGATTCAGCGACGGCACTGCCGCCACTGGAGAGTTGGGCAGTCTTGAACAAACTGCCGCAGGTGATGATCGCGAGTGTGCCGCTGGCGGCGAGGAGGAAGAGTTTTGGATTCCACAGCGCGAAAACAGGCGGCTGGCTTCCATGCTGAAAATTGCTCGCGCTATGGAATATGAACAAGAGCGCGAGATAGACGCTGGCGACTATGAGAACGACAGCGGCGATGAAATAAAAAACCAGCCACTTGGTATTGCGGCGGGCTTTGTCCTGTCGCTCAAAGAAGTCCATAGGTGTGCCGGCCTACCCATAAACCGATAGGACGGATAGGACCGGCGTTAGGTGAACGAAACTTTCGGCGCGGCGCGTTCTTCGGGTTTGTCGATCACGAACAGTTCGGCCGGGCCAAAATTGAACATGCCGGCGATGATGTTGGTGGGAAAAACTTCCCGGCCCGTGTTGTAAGCCATCACACTGTCGTTGTAGGCCTGACGAGCGAAGGAAACTTTGTTTTCAGTCGAGGTTAGTTCCTCCATGAGTTGGTTCATCGAGGTGTTCGCCTTTAGATCGGGATAGGCTTCTGTCAAGGCGAAGAGCCGTCCGAGTGCGCCGGTGAGTGAACCTTCGGCGCTGGACAAGGCCTTCATCGCCTCGGGGTCGCCGGGATTGGCGGCAACTTTGCCGTTGGCAGAGAAAGCGGAATTGCGCGCGGCGATCACGGCTTCGAGGGTGCCGCGTTCGTGCTTGAGATAGCCCTTGGTCGTTTCGACGAGGTTCGGGATCAGGTCGTAGCGGCGTTTGAGCTGGACGTCGATCTGCGCCCAGGCGTTTTTGAAACGATTGCGCAACGCGACCAGTCCGTTGTATTTGCCGATCACAAACAACACGGCGAACAACCCGACGGCGCCTATGGCGATCAAAGCAATGACGAGTCCACTCACTGTAGTCCTTTCGTTTGTTGTTTAACTACGCCTGACAACTAGGCCAAAGCCGAAAGGCGGGCAATTACAATTTCTGGAGACAATTCAGAGTCGCTTTCTTGAAGCAGCGATGAACAAGCGAGAAATGAATTCAGAAGTTCTCATTTGGGAAAGGCAGGTTCCGCGTCAAACTCCCCACATCACGTCCGAGGACTTTGGCGAACGCGCAAAGAACCTTGAATGAAGGGTGCCGCTGCCCTCGTTCAACTCCACCCACGTACGCAAGTGAGCAAGCAGTTTTACATCACATTCGGTCAGCCGCGCAGATATGGCTGGCTGCGCATCGAGTCAAACCTTGCACAAGAAACGGTGTTTCTGACCTACGCCATCAATCCTACCGGCTCACGTAACTTGGAACCTGGACAAGCGACTGTCGCTCCTGAATAATCTTGCAACAGAAATCCATGAAACCTGAGAATCTAAAAGAGATTTCTCTTCGTCGGAGAATTGCTTGGCTAGCCTTAGCTTGGGGAATCACTGCGATTCTCACGCTTCCTGGAATTGTCTATCCTCAAATGCTCCCGGCAGGCTTATTCAGGCTGTTTGGAATACGCGAAAATGAACTTCTCGGACGCTCTTGGTTAGTCGCTGGTTGGCTTGCATATTTGCTTCTTACCGTGGCGGCCCTTGCCAGCCGTCATAAGCGGGTTTATTTCACTCTCTACGCAACGCTTTGTGTAATTCTGCTGCTTAGCTCAGCTGGCTGTCGGGTGTGTCGCGCCATGAGACCGAACCGCGCCAGAACCTTGCCGAAGGAGGAAAGACCTCGGATAAGCTCATTCAGAGCGATTAAAAGCCATCCGGTAAGTGTGGACGAACTCCATCCCCGCGATGACTCGAACTCCTTGGTGGGAACTCAAGGATGCTCATTGAGGTTTAACCCTTGTCCCAGAAATTTATTTTCATTCCCGGAAATCCGGTTAACCTGCCGTTGGATTTAGAGGATTGAACCTATGAGCAATGTTCCAGCCAATTTGAAATACGCCAAGTCGCACGAGTGGGTGCGCGTCGAGGGAGACACCGCCACCATTGGGATTACGGATCACGCGCAACACGAGTTGACCGACGTGGTCTTCGTCGAATTGCCTGAAGTCGGGCGCAAGGTAAAGGCCGGCGAAGCGTGCGCCGTGGTGGAATCGGTCAAGACCGCGAGCGATATCTATTCGCCCGTGACTGGCGAAGTGTTGGCGATCAACAAACCGGTGGTGGACGATCCCGCGCTGGTGAATCGCGAGCCGTTTACGGGAGGT
>DASUGI010000123.1:0-18655 GCA_036274115.1 Verrucomicrobiia bacterium | reverse complement strand
AAGTCCCTTGGCAGAATTTTCTCCCTCGGGGTGAGGGCGAGGGCGTCACAACCCGCGACGCCCATTGGCAGTTAAAACCCCGAGCGTTCACTTCGATTGCCCTCCGGGTGAGTTCAACATCTTGTGCGCGCGTTCGAGGGCCCTCGCCAATTCCTGCCGCGCGGCGTCAAGCTTCTGCTTCTCCGCGTGCAGCGGATCGCTCGGCGACGCGGGCGGCAAGCCGAGGATTTCGCGGGCGCGCGCCAGGGAGAGTTCGATGTTCGCACAAACGTTCTCCTTGCCGAGCCGGTCTAGGAAACCCGCCTTGTCCATCATGAACAACGGCTGCGTGTGCGGGCCGCTGAGCACAATGTGTTTGCCGCGCGAGCGCAATCGCTCATGCAAATCCTCCAACGCGTTCAACCCCGTGGCATCCATGGCGAGGACTTTTCTCATGCGCAGAATGAGCACTTGAGGCTCGCGGCCTTCGCGTTTGAGCGCGGTTTCCAATTTGTCCGCCGCGCCGAAGAAGAACGACCCGAAGATGCGGTAGATCATCACGCCTTTGGGAATTTCCTTGCCCACGAGGGAATGTTGCGAGCCTTCGGTCTCGGTGGTTTCGTCCACTGCGGTGATTTGCGTCGTCTCGGACACGCGTTTGATGAACAGCACCGCGGCCAGCACCATGCCGATCTCCACCGCGACCGTGAGGTCCACAATCACCGTGAGACCGAAGGCGGTCAGGAAAACCACCGCGTCGCTGCGGGGCCAGCGGGACAGGCGGCCAAAGTTGTGCCACTCGCCCATGTTGAGCGCCACGTTGACGAGCACCGCGCTGAGCGTCGCCAGGGGAATGAACTTCGCCAGCGGCGCGGCGGCCAGAATGATGATGAGCAACGTCACGGCGTGGATCATTCCCGCGATGGGGGTGCGCGCGCCGCATTTTACATTCGTCGCCGTGCGAGCGATGGCGCCCGTGGCGGCGATGCCGCCGAACAACGGGCTCGCAATGTTCGCGATGCCTTGCGCCATGAGTTCCTGATTCGAGTCATGCCGGTCGTCCACCATGCCATCGGCAACCACCGCGCAGAGCAACGATTCAATTGCCGCCAGCAACGCAATCGTCGTGGCGGGTTGGAACAGGTGACGGATGTTCTCCCAGGACAGCGTGGGCAGCTGCGGCGTGGGCAACGTTTGCGGGATGCCGCCGAACTTGCTGCCGATGGTTTCCACGGGAAGCCAGTTGGGAAGCGTCACGACCGCCACCGTGCCCAACACCAGCGCGACAATGGAGCCGGGCACACGCCGTTGCCAGGACTTCGGCCAGAATACAATGATCGCCAGCGACACCGCGGCCAGCACGACGGTCGGCCATTGCACCGTTCCCGCGTGCTCCGCCAACACTTTCATCTTCTCGACGAACTCGGACGGCACTTGGTCCACGCACAACCCTAAGAAATCCTTGATCTGCGTGCTGAAGATCAGGACCGCGATGCCGGAGGTAAAACCCATCGTCACCGGGTAGGGAATGAATTTGATCATCGTTCCCAACCGCGTCAGTCCCATCACCAGCAGGATGACGCCGGCCATCATCGTGCAGATGGCCAGGTTCTCGGCGCCGTATTTTGCGTAGATACCGTAGAGAATCACGATGAACGCCCCGGTCGGTCCGCCGATGCTAACCTTCGTCCCGCCCAGCGCGGAAATGAGAAAACCCGCAATGACGGCGGTGAAGATGCCCGCCTCGGGTTTCACGCCGGAAGCGATGGCAAACGCCATCGCCAAGGGCAGCGCGACGATCCCTACGGTGAGTCCGGCCACGGCATCCGCCGTGAAATCCTGCCGCGTGTAACCGCGCAGTGTGTCGAGAAGTTTCGGATGAAAAGCCAGTGAAAACCGCGTTTTGGCCTCAGACATAATTGCCGGAACACCTAAAGGTTATTTCCGACACCCTTGGATGTGCAAAATCCTCTTCGAAAAATCAATTGAATTCTGAAGGACCGGATCCGCTGAATTCCGAAAACTTGAAGCCTATTGACTCCGCAATGAATTAAGCACGGCTTTGCTCGCGTAAAGCCGGTGGGTGCTATCGAAATACACCAGTTGATAATCGGATTCGAGAAAGTCCTTGAAGGGAACGGCTCTGGTGTCGTTCTTGAGCAGCACCAATCCGGGCCGGTAATTTCGGACTTCATCCGCGATCCGCTGATTTGTCATTTCGCCCGACCAAAAGCGCTTGAGCATGACCACGGCCAGTGGCGGCGGCAGCGGAATCCCACTATGGAAGGAGTAGATTGGTTCGTCCGCGTAAAGCCATTCGACGTGCGGCTTGTAGCGTTCCATTTCTACCAACGCAAGCGTGCTGAAGGTGCGGGGTGAATTGCGGATTTCCGTGATGTGGAAATAAAGCCGCCCACCGATCCATGCCACGGCACACAGCGCGAACAGCGCCGGAAGACTCCAGCGAAGCCAGCCATCCGGATTTGAGTAGTTCGTTTTCAGAGATGACCAAACCGCCGTGATTCCAATACCGGCGCACAGGGAGAGCGGGATGGCCAGATGCGGATAGTAATAAGGCCACCAGGGTTTGTGGACGGTGAATACCGCGAGCGCCAACCCCAACCACACGACTGGGAGCAATGACAGTGGGTGGTTTCGCCTGGCACGCCAACTTGCGACACAGCCGAGCAAAGCCGGAATTACGGTATCCCAATGCTTGAGCAGAATGGCCCAATCAAAAGGATAATCCGCAGCCGAGCCGTACTCGAAGGATTGGGCTGGAGCAAAGTGCGAGGTCCACGATTGGCCGAAGTGTTTCAAGTACGCACCGCCCTCAATAACGAAATCCACCCCTGCAAACGTGAGAGCAGACGTTCCCATGAAAATGGCAAACCGAAAAACACACCTCTTGACCTTGTCGCTCAAAGTATCCTTCGCGAGTGAACTCGTCCGCCAAATGATGAACGCCGCCAGCGGTAGCAAGTAAACGGGCACGAGTTTCATCGACAAGGCGAGGCCAAAGAGAATCCCCGCAACCGTGCAATGAAAAGAGAGACGCTGAGGTTGCTTTGCCCCCCAAATCAGCGTGCACAATCCGGCAATTGTCATGGCGAGCGACGGAATCTCCAGCATAACCGACGCGCTCAGGCCAAGAAATCCCGGAGAAACCATTAGCAAAAGAGCGGCAATGGTTGCTGTCAAAGAACTGCCGGTTTGCCGACTGATAATGAACACCGAAGCCAACAATAGCGATGCGAACCCAATCGTGACCGAACGTGGCACAAGGATTGATTGCGAAACGTGCTTTAGGGCGGCGGTAATCAGGAGCGTGTGAAACGGCGGCTGATCGTTCCAAACGTCGGAGTAAAGCTTGTGTCCGTTGAGGCAAAGTGTCGCCTTCGCCAACTCGAAGCCTTCATCCCCACCGATCTGTACAGTTGTCCGCAACGGTACGAGGGACAGCAAACCAATGAAAAGTAGAGCCGATATGGCTAGGATGACGGCCCTGTTATCTGGGAATTGTGCTCTTCCAACTTCTTTGATTTCGCGCGAAGGTTTCAACAGCGTTTGAATGATAGAACGCGAAGCTCTTTATTTCTCCGGTTTGAAGGTTGAACTCGACGTTAAATTTGGGCCCTTGTTTGGCCATCTGCATGACAGATCGCTTTGCCTCATTTCCAGCAGATGGATCAACATACGGCAACCACATAACCATTATTGGTATGTGGGTTTCCTTTCCAATCGGCGCATCCGCGTTACCCCATGCGGTAACAGCTTTTGAGTTCATGAAGAAGTCTTCTGAAAACCCAAAGTGATACTTGAGCGCAGCCTCAAAACTTTCGGCCAAGTCTTTCCATGACTTGGTTACAGTACCTGAAAATCGCTTCGGATCCACCGGCGGTGCATCGATGTTACCGTAAGCATCCGGCAATTGATAGCCAATGATTGCGCCTCTGAACGATGCCGTATTGGCCCCGTTCGTAAACCTTATCTGGTAAACCGGGACACTCCCCGACAGTTGCGAATTGGTAATACTGTAGGAACGATCCCAGTCCACACCTGAAGTATTTGTTTGGCTGCCGATACTCATCCCGAGCCTGCCGCAAACTTCAGCCAGCGTAACAATTACTTGCTCTACTTCATTTGTAGGTGGGTACGGCAAAACGCGGTGACTTGGGTGTCCGAGCGGAGAAACATGCGGAGGTGCCGGAGTGAACACACGATTGCTGATCTGCTGAGCAAGCGCATAATCCCTAAAGCACGGGTCGGGAAGGTGCATATAGGTTATTTCCCCAGTTCTGGCATCGATCTCAACACTTGCAGCATGACCTTGAACGCTATTCGTTAAAGACCAGTTAACATAATAGAATGGAATTTGCACACCTCGCCCTTTGCCTGCAGTCTCAATTTTGATTGAGCCATCTGTTTTGGGTTTACCTTGTTTGGTCAAGCGTTGGATAGTCGCCACTGCTAGTTGAAATACTTCATTAGAGCTTACTCTGGCCGGCCCCAGGAATTCTGGAAGCCGTTGCGGATCCTGAAGGTTCATGAAAGAGGTTGCTGTTTCATACCGACGGATCGATCCATCAATTACTTCATACGATGATCCTTTGAGTGTTTCCAAGTAGACGCCAAAGGGACTAAATGGACTTCCGACCACAACACGTCGAATATTTTCAGGACCTAGTGGAATATCTCGCGAGGGCACATTTACAATGGTGTGGAATTGAGCAATCACTGAAAAAGTGACAGCAAGCAGTGCGTTCGTGTCGATCATAAACGTATCCTGCTAAAATCTACGGCGCAGTTGGCACGCCGTCAGCGCTATGATTCCACGAGTTGAATTTCAAGCCTCCATGCCCGTAAAGCACCAAATTCTCCCTTGGTCCGTCAAAGTAGTACTCGGGACGATCGGGCCCAATCAAGCCTTGAGGCCCAACGTAGATGTGAGAAAAAACACGCAGGTCCCCGCTACCTGTTCCAGGAACGTAGGCTAATTGTGTTGCATCGCGGAGGGATTCGACAATTGTCTTGTTGTTTAGAGTCCAAAAAACGACTACTTGGCGGTGCCAATTTGCTATCGCACTGTAGATTTGCTGGTCACACTGCAACCCTGTCCAAGGGTCGGCTTGCGGGGCGGTCTTACCATAAACGCTGAGAGGAAACGAAATCGGCCAACTTACATTCCAGCCAAGGAATGCGCTGGGGCGAAGGTAATCTTCGTAATAGGATATTTGCATAGGGCCGGTGTTGCCCGGGAAACCTAAATCTATCAGATAACCGAGCGTCTTGGGGAAGTTACGTTCGGCCAGACTTGCGCCAAAGCTGGTAAACTTGTAGAAATGTGAAGACTCGCAGCCGTCTAGGAACACAAATCGAAATCGGTGCTTAGCAGTAGTAGCGTCGATCCCCAGTGGTACGTCTAGACCGCCATGAGCCAAAGCGTAGAAATTGCGGACGTCTGGGCGTCCAAGCCAATGACGTACGAGTTCCTCGTCCATTGTGCTACGCCGCTTGTTTCGGATTGGCCATGTTTGCGGAATATCTGTGGACAAGGGAAACGCTACGAGTGGAGAACCTTGAGCACCGGATAAAACTCCGCAAGAAAACCAAGCACCCAGTTGGACGTCGTGTATCCATCTTGCATCGAAACTATCCAACGGGTCGAGCGTGTTGAAGAGAACGTCCCATGTCTTTGTATTGTCGAAGTACCACCACTTTCCATCCACAGGGTCTGTTTCGTATGTAACAACCCAATGCCCAACATCTGGAAACATTGGGTCGTTTCGTGTGCTTGGATTTATTGTCGCGGTATTCTGCGATGAAAGCTCTGTAACAGAATACAGAGACGGATCTACACTCCCGTCACCGTAACCAAGATTTGCCAACGTCTCCGTGAAGCTGATGTTGCCGGAGGAGGTGCCTTGGACAGCGCTAATAGGACTGGGATCGTAACTGATGGGGTAGTTGCCGCCAAAAAACCACAGAGTGTGGTCCTGTGCGACATTCGGTGTCTCGACATTGACCCTAAGTGCGACCTGAGACATATCCTCCCACATTGGGAAGCGAATGTCGTTGATGACATCCACAGTAATTTCCGTGGAAATAGCAAATTCTTGCCCCGCTGTCCCGGCGCTCCCAGTTTGAAACACGGTCTTGGCAGAAAGCGTATGTTCTCCATTCGCCAAAAACCGTGTGTCAATCTCCACTTCCGCAATCGATTCGGCAGGAGTCGAAACGAACGTTGAATAATCAGGCGACTGACCATCTACCCTCACACCTAATTGACGTGGTTGAGGACTGCCGGCGCCCAAATTCCCAAAGTTGACTCGCACTTTTATGACTCCGCTTACCGTAGAATTGTCAGTTGGTGAGAGAATTGACAAGCTACTGCTAACTCCACTAAGCCATGGAATTTCATCCGAGCCTTCGCTGCCATTTCCATTTCGATCCGCTAGAAAGTCAGCTACGCCATCGGTGTTTGAGTCTTTGGGTAAATTCGAGGACAACGAAAGATAATGCGGGCCAATGTCAACCTGACTTGTGGCCTCTTTGCTGTTGCTGGTTTGAGTGGTGAAGTGATAGAGGCCGGCCGCCCCCGCCGTGCGCGAGCCTTGGTTGATCAACAATGAGGCACTGGACGGCAGGTAAAATGAACCTAACGGACCAGTTTGATACGTGAGCGAAGCGAGATTTGGATCCGTAGAGGTCGGTGCCGCCGGTGAAAGCCGCGTGCTCATGCCTACGTAGGCGTTGTGGTGGTTATCGGCAACTTGATTGAACATCTGGCCTCCGAAACTGTTGAACGAAACATGGTCGAAAATGTTATCTGTAAAGGAGCCTGCCAGTGGCCCCAATCCCATCAAGCAGCCGTAAAACAGATTGTTGTAAACACTCATGCTCTCCGCCTCCTCTCCGTGGCCGAAGCCAAGGTCGCCCATGCCAACTGTGGTGCGCTCAAATACATTGTTGCGCAGCATGATTGTTCTTCCCGAAGGACCGCCCACGTCGTAGATCAAAAATCCGTTGAACAGATGGCAACCTTCCAATTCGAAGCTCTTTACCAAATCGTAAGTGTAGTCAGGATACAAATCGCTGAAATGAGAAACCCAACCTGCCAGCGTCGGAAAGTCGGCATAACAGACTTTCGCCTCCGCCAACGGCTCAACGATTGTGCCGTTTGGCGTAATTACCCCTTTGAAAGTAACCACCGGAACATAGCCGCCCTCCCATACCGCTGGGAAAAGCGCATTCTCCTGAACCGCTTCAAGCCGAGCGAATGTCACTCGGTTGGTGGGAACACCGTTCACGTTCAGCCTGCCTCCGGGATTCAACCGGATGCCCCATTCGTAAGTCGGCAGCGCATATCGGTCCCAATACCGGGTGGCTTCCGTCCGGCCATTCAGTTCGTAGTAAGGCGTGGCAAACGCGAGAACGGTTCCTTGGTCAATGTTGAGCGTGCAGTTGTTCACGGTCGCGCCGGCGAGCACATAATCCACGGCGGGATAGTCGTTGCCGTGTTGTCGCGTTCGCGACGACGCGGTTGGTTTGCAAACCGATGCTTGATCGCTTTCCGTCAGGCAGGCGCGTCAATGGTGCTCCCCGGTTGGCCGCAGGATCGTAAGTGCCCAAAGTATTCGTTATCGCAGCAGACACGGCCTGGTTACTGAATGTGGCGATGCATAGGAGAAGCCCCGAAGCCGTTGAGGCAAGCTTTATTCGTTTCATAAGTTTCTCGGATTCTTGCTCCGTTTGGCCTTGATTTTCAGTCAAGAAAACAAAGAGGCCAAACGGAGCGATTAAGCCTTAACGGAAATACCACGTTCACGAGCGAAACGAAGCAAAACAATGAAGAGGTAATCTCGTTAGTGTGCTTATCCTCCTCTTCTCTTTGAGCGTCAACGAAAAAACTCTGCACACCGGCATTTTTCAAAAGCGTTGAACCTCAGCATTAGTCTGACATAATCCGCGTCGCTCACCAATGACGCCGGCAACGCCTTCGCGTCTCCCGGATTTTCCAGAATAAACGTGTTCCGACGCGATCCTTCTGCCAGATCACAACCCCGGTTAGCCTCAACTCAGCGGGAACCGGAGGTGGCGCAGGTGATTCGTTTCCCACCCCATTTCCGATAACGGACGCTACGTTCTGTTTGAGAGCGCGGCTGCCAATCAGGTCCCCCGCCCCTCAGTCCGAACAATTCCATTTTCGTTGGTCAGGGTGCCACTCCAAACAATCCCGACGTTGCCTGGTTACAAGACCACGCCTCGCGCCCGAGATACTGAGTTCAATCCGCCTTTGATTTTGGTAAACATTTGAAACCGGTTGAACGTCCACCGCGCTTTGGCATACTCGCCGCGCATGAAATACCGTCGCTTTGGCCGCACCGAACTTCAGATGCCTGTCATTTCTTGCGGCGGGATGCGTTACCAGTTCAAGTGGCAGGACGTTGATCCAAAAGAAATCCCCTCTGACGGCCAGGCGAATCTCGAGGCCACCATCCATCGCGCGCTCGAACTCGGCATCAATCACATCGAAACCGCCCGCGGCTACGGCACGTCCGAAATGCAACTGGGCTGGGTGCTACCGAAGTTGCCACGCGAAAAGATGATCGTGCAGACCAAGGTCGCGCCTAAAGCAACCGCCAAGGAATTCATCGAGACCTTTAACACCTCGATGAATTACTTAAAGCTCGATTACGTGGACCTGCTTTCCTTGCACGGCATCAACAACCGGCAGTTGCTCGACTGGTCGCTCAAGAAGAACGGCGCGCTGGCAGCGGCGCGGCAGTTGCAGAAGGAAGGTCGCTGCCGGCACGTCGGATTCACCACGCACGCCACGACCGACATCATCCACGAGACAATCGCAGGCGGGGATTTCGACTACATCAACCTGCATTGGTATTTCGTCAACGACCTGAATTGGTCCTGCATCGAAGCGGCCACGCAGCGCGACATGGGCGTGTTCATCATCAGCCCCAACGACAAGGGCGGCAAGCTCTATGAACCGCCGGACAAGCTGGTGAAACTCTGCGCGCCACTCTCGCCCATGGTGTTCAACGATCTTTACTGTCTTGCCCGGCCGCAGGTGCACACGCTGAGCTGCGGCGCGGCGAAGCCATCAGATTTCGACGCACACATCGCAATGCTCGAACATTACGATCGGGCCGCCGAAGTTGTTGCCCCGATTGAAAAGCGGTTGCGCGCGGAAATGGAGAAGACACTCGGGGCCGACTGGTGCATGCGTTGGTTCGAAGGTTTGCCGAGTTACACGGACGTGCCGGGGCAGATTAACATCACTGAGATTCTGCGACTCTGGACTTACGCCAAATCACTCGATCTCGTAGCGTGGGGCAAAATGCGCTACAACCTGCTTGGGCAGGCCGACCATTGGTTTCCCGGCGAAAACGCCGCGCGCACCGGCGAAATGAAACTCGCACCCGTGCTTGCGGGGAGCCCGTTCGCGGAACGCATACCCGCCGTGTTGGAGGAATCGCACCGAATGCTTTTTGAAGCACCCGTGAAGCGCCAGAGTGAAAGCTAACGCTAGGGCTTTTTCTCGGCAGCTTTTTCGGAGCCGCCCACCGGCTCGGGCGGTGCGGCGGCATTCAATTGTTCGATGACGACCTGGGTCAAATCACTCTCGCCGCTGCTGTAGAGCAGCATGGGCGCTTTACTGAGCGATTCCGCCGACGAATCCAATACATAGGTGTAACCGCCGGCTTTGCCCTTCGCAGCCACGGCCTCGCGGATATCCTTGATGACATCGTCCATCATTCGCTTCATCTGTTGCTCCAACTCGGCGTCGCCGCGACCCACAAATTGTTTCACCGTCTCTTCACTCTCCCGAATCTCCTTCACCTTGCCTTCGAGGGCCTTCTTGCGCTTCTCCCGTTCTTCCGGGGACACCGCCTGATCGTTCGCGTCAGCCAATTGCTTCTGATAGGCCTGCACAAGCTTCTTGTGGTTTTCCTGCATCTGCTCGAGATCCTTCTTCAAATCCGCCTTGCGGTCGGCCAAGGCCAGACGGGCGCGCTTGGTCTTCCAGTATTTTTCAAAAACCTGAGTCAATTCCACGGTAGCGATGCGGTGCTGCGCCTCGGCTGCGACTACCATCAAAAACAGGGCGGCCATCACTAAACCCACGATCCGAAACGATTTGTTCATAAGCATACAGGAAAACAGAATTTGCCCCGTTCGCCAACTTCATTTTGGAGCGAGTGGGAACAGGCCCAATGGGGCTCCGACAACCAAAACGGGCGGGATGTTCATTTCAGGGAGCGACCAGGCGGAAGAATTGCACCGCGTTGGTGGCCGGTAAAAAGACCGATAACACGCCGTTGGATTCCACCGGAGAAACTCCGACATTCTCCCAAGCCGCGGTCGTTTGAAGGTTTGTGGTGGACTGAAGCGGATAGTCTGAGGCCAAGGCATTCCACGTCAGTTGCACTTCGCTGCCAAACGGCTGGATGCGGAGCGAGGGATTGATGAAAACGTTCGCAATCGTGGAAAGGAACGCGTCGGATGAACCTCGATTGGCGCCTTGCAACGCGTTCAGGGTGGGAAATTTTACGGATTTGGTTTCACCAACAATGTAAACGTTTTCATCTGCGTCGACGGCGATGGCATTGCCCCAGTCGTCACCCGCCCCGCCGATATAGACGGAACTCACCAACGCACCCCCATCATCGCTCAGCCGCGACAGGAAAACATCCCGGCCCCCCGAATTCGTCGCCCGCAACAGCCCCGCCGTGAAGAGCGTGGGAAAATCTTGTGAAGTCGTTGTTCCCACAACGTGCACGTTGCCGGATGGCCCAACGACTACATCTCCACCTTCCTCACTTCCCGTGCCTCCGAAAACAGCCGAGAAACCATTGAGGCCCAACTTCGTCACGAAAACGTCAGCGCCCCCGAAGAAGCTTTCACCGCGCGTGCCCGCATAGAGAATTTCCGGTGACTGCGGGTTTACGGCCACAGCACGGATGTCTCCGACCGCAATTCCATCAGACTGAGCCGCCCAACTCACCCCGGCGTCTTCGCTCTTAAACACACCGCTCGTAGTTCCTGCGTAGAGAATGGTTGGGTTGAATGGATTAATCGCCAACGCAGTCACGTTGGATGTGGTTAACCCGCCGCTCGCGGAAATCCAATTGGAGCCTCCGTTGGTGCTGGTAAACACACCGGCGGCCGTGCCGACATAAAGGATATCGGGTGTGACGGGATTGATCACCAACGCCTGCGCGGACACGCTGCCGAGACCGGAATTGATCGCGCTCCAGTTGGTGCTGAAATTGACACTGCGGTAAACCCCGCCCGCGGTCGCAGCGTAAAGAGTGGAAGGTGACTGCAAATCAATCACCAGAGCACGCACGGTCAGATTGCCCAGGCCGCTGTTGGCGGAAAGCCAATTCGTCCCGCCATCGGTGCTGCGATAAACCCCCGCGTCGCCTGCCGAATAAAGAACCCCTGGATTCACCGGATCAATCGCCAGCGTCCGGGTGGACGAGATATTGAGATTCTTATTATTCAGAAACCAACTTGCGCCCGCGTCGGTGCTTTTGAAGACACCCTGCGCTGTGCCGGCATAAACTGTTGCCGGCTGCAATGGGTCAACCGCAATGGCCAGCACGGAGCCGATGGCAATCGCCGGTCCCTGGCTGGCGATCCGCGCCATGGGTGCCACCGAAATCGAAGTGCTCCAGTTCAGCCCGCCATCAACACTGCGGGCAATGCCACGCGTCGTGCCGGCGTACACTTGCGATGGGTTTGCCGGATTCATCGCCAGCGACAAAACCTCCACGCTCTGCAAGCCCGCGCTGGCAGAATTCCAACTCGACGCTCCATCGCTGCTGCGGAACACGCCGCCCGGATTGAGGGCGCTGGGTGAAATCGGATAAGCCGGGTCGCCATAGGTCGCGCCGGTGACATATACGTTCAAGGCGCCATCCAGCGCGAGCCGTTCCGCGCGGTTTGTTCCCGGTCCGCCGATATAGGTGGAGGTCACGAGATTACTGCCAAACGCACCGATTACCGTGACAAACGCATCGTAATCGCCGCCGAGCCATTGTTGAGTCGCATTCGTCGTCACCGGAAAATTCGTCGAAGAAGTGAAGCCCGTGACGTAAGCGAGTCCGGCCGCATCCACCGCGATGTCCGTGGCGCGGTCCAGGTTGGTTCCGCCCAGGTACATGGAATAAATCAAATTGGTCCCTGCCGGCCCAATCTTCGTGACGAAACCGTCATCATCCTGAAAGCCGCCGCTGTAATGTGTGAACGAACCAAAGACGTTGGCCGTGGGAAAATTCGTGGATTGCGTGTAGCCGGCCACGTAAGTGTTGCCGTTGGCATCCACCGCAATGCCATTCCCGACGTCAATCCCGCTGCTGCCCAGGTAGGTGGAATAAATGAGGTTCGTGCCCAGCGGTCCGAGTTTGGTCACGAATGCCTCTGCGGGAAAAATGCTGACGGGCGGCGGGTATGGCGTGCCTTTGATTTGATTGAAGATGGCATTCGTCCTCGGAAAATTGCTCGAATCCGTCCACCCGGTGATATAGGCGTTACCGTCAGCATCCACCGCCAGCGCCAGCGCGACGTCATCCAGCGAGCCGCCAATGTAGCTCCGGTAAATGACGTTTGTGCCGGAGTTATCAAACTTTGCCACGAACGCGTCGCCGTGCGCGCTGGTGCCGCCGTTGTAACGATTCGTCGCCGCGCCGGAAGTGATGGGCAACCCCGCCATGGTTTCGCCCGCCACATAGATGGACCCATCAGCGGTCACCACCACGCCCCAGGCACTGTCCTTTCCGCTGCCGCCATAAAAACTCGAATAGCTCAGCACCGGATCAATCACCAGCGGCAATCGCCGGTCATAGTCATCCCATGAGAACTTGACGGTGCGCGCATCCGTCAGCACATAGCCGCCCGCAATCGGCTTTCGAACGCCATCGACGTTCTGATAAATGACCGGCTTGGGCTGTCGAATCTCATCCTCACCCAGCTTGATCACCAGTTCGCCCTCGCGACTGATTGCGATGGCATCAGCCCCACTGAAGCGCACTGCAATCGCGCCCGGATCGGCACCGGGCGCCACTTCAAAATCGTACTCGAGAAAGTGCTCATTGCCATAGTGCACCAGATCAATGCCCGGATACATCTCCTTCACGCGCACCCGTTCGAATAACGGAACGCCCGTGCGCCAGTTGGTCGCGTCGCTCCCGAGGAAATAATTGACCCGTCCGGCCAGTTCACTTTCACCGGTTGTTGCAGCGCCTGGATTGGCCCCGAGAAATTCCAATCGCACTGAACGAAACTCCATGGGAGCCTCGGTTGGACCACGGCGGTTCTTTGCGGACTTGCCTGCCGGAGCCGAACCGAACTTGCGGAGCGAAACCGTTGCCTCGGTCGGCGCGAGCGAGAAATAGTAAGCCGGCCCGCGCGCGATGAACTTGACGGGTACTTCCACCTGACCATGGTTTGCTTCAAAGCAGATCGGCAGTTGCCCTGAAACCGTCAAACCGGTGCCCGGCAGAGAACTCGTCGCAGCCAGCGAGATGAGCGCCCCGCCCCACACGAACATTAACAGGAGCGTTATGCGGAGTGTCCCCTCGCGGAAACCGATTTGAGATGCAGATTGCGGTTTCATGATTAAAAAGGCCGTTGCCAGCCGACGCCGAACTGGAAGCGGCCATTGTCGTCACTGAATTGATCGTGCTTGATGGGAATACCGTAATCCAGTCGCAGCGGACCAATGGGCAAATTCAAGCGTAAGCCGACACCCCAATTCGAGCTATAATCATCGGCGTTCAAATCAAACTCTTTCGCCCCGACGCTGCCCACGTCGAAAAACACCGCAAAGCGGGCGCCGATACCCCGATTGCCTTCGCCGCCGCCGAAGATGGGAACGCTGTATTCCGCCGAGGCAAACCAATAAGTATCACCACCGATCGGTTCGGAGAAATAAGTCGTCGTGCCCGGCGGGCCGGCGGCGGCTGGATTGTAGTTGATTTCGCGTGGACTGATGGCGCGGTATTCAAAACCGCGCAGGGAATAAAGACCGCCCAGATAGTACCGCTCATAGAAGGGAACTTCATCCCCCTCCAGGCCGCCGGCCACGCCGATCCTTCCGCCCACTTCCAAAACATGCCCCTTGGCCAGACCTTTGAAATACCACGCGGATTGAAGTTCGAGTTTGTAGAAACTTAACTCGCTCCCGAGATAAGAAGAGGTCACTTCAGCCGAAACCTCGCTGCGCTGGCCGGCGTTGGGCAAATACACGTTGTTGCGCGTGTCATACACCAACATTGACCCAACCGTTGAGAGAAAGCTGTAGCCCGCCTGGCTGGTAATATTGGTGGGTGCCGTCGGGTAAATCAACGTCGGAGGACCTGAACCACCGTAATCAAGTTCGTAGCCATGGTAACCCGGGTTCAACAGGATGCCCACGTTCTCCAGTTTGTAAAAGACGCTTCCCCGCACGAAGTCGCTCCACAACGCGCGCTCCAGGCCCATTCGACCGCCGGTGCGAATTTCGTCGTAGATGTTGTCCAGGCTCTGGAAATCCAGCCGGCGATGATACAGCTCGGTACTGAACGCCAGCTTCCGATCCAGAAACCACGGCTCGACGAATGAGACAATCACGTCCTGACGCTCCGTCCCCAACTGAACCCGCAGCCGAAACTTCTGCCCCCCACCGGTGAAAGTAGGCGGATTGAATAAATCAAAGTTGCCTTGCGTAATCTCCGCAAAACCCACAATCGAGTCCACCGAGCTGAACCCGGCCCCGAAACTGAGATTCCCCGTGTTCTTCTCTTCCACGCCAATCAACAGGTCATCATGATTGCGCACGTCCGTGGCCACCGGCCGCGCATCCACCTTGGCGAAATAGTCCAAACCTTCCAGACGATATTTGCTCACCCGCACGCGCACCATGTCGAACGTCTCACCGGGAGAAACCGCCAATTCACGCCGAATCACTTTGTCTTTGGTTTTCGTGTTGCCGCGAATTTCAATTTTCTCGATAAAAGATTTCTGGCCTTCTTCCACTTTGAAGTTCAAATCCATCGTGGCGTTCTCGAGGTTGGGTTTGGTCTGCACGCGCAACTGAGCCGGGTTGCGCCCCACATCGATATAGCCCCGTCCATCGTAAAAATTCTGCACGGCTTGCGTATCCTTGGACAGCCCCTGCGCCGTGAACACGTCGCCTTCCTTCATTTTGAAATCACGATTCAATATGCCGCGCTCCGACCAGGCCGCGCGTTCCGGGCCGCGTTTGGGTGCCTTGCCGGGCTTGTATTCAGGACTGACGGCATTCGTAGGCAACATGGTCGTGCCTTCAAACGTCACCTGGCCGACGTGATACTGCTTGCCCTCAAACAGGTGCAGCCGGATCACCAGCCGATTCGTGCTGGGATAGACGTACTCAATATCCTTGATATCAAAATCTATGTAGCCGTGGCTGCGATAGTAATCCTGCAGCTTGTCCTGGGCTTCTTCAAACTTCTCCTCCCTGAATTTTCCGTAACCGAACAGCCACGCAAAATTCTTGCGCCACCATCCCAGCATTTCCGTCTTCAAGGTGCCCGACGAAAACGCCGTCCGGCCCACAAACTCATACTCAGTGATCTTGATTTTGGGACTCTCCTTGATCTGGAACGTCGCCGTGCCCCGTCCGGTCGCTTCATCAATGCTCGAAATGTATTTGACCTGCGTTGCCGGGTAACCCGACTTCTTATACAGCTCTTCAATCGCCAGGCTGTCGTTGAACAGCTTTCGCTCCTGAAGCGGTTCGCCCACTTTCGACGTAATCTTCTTTTTGATCTTGGAAAGGCTGATCTGCGAGTTGCCCTCGACCCGGACATCCGTCAACCGCGGATTGGCCTGAACTTTGTACGTGAGCACGATGCCGCCGTCCACCAGGTCGCGGTCGACCTGGACGTTATAAAACTGGCCGGTGCGGTAGAGATTTCGCACGTCATCGTCCACGGTGATGATGTGATAGGGTTCTCCCACCTTGGAACGGATGCTGGCGCGAATGAGTTCATCGCTGACCGATGCCGGACCAACGTGCTTGATATCAATGCGGGTAACTTTCGGCGGGGGCGGGGCGCCCAGCAATTGGGCCCAAACGGTGGGCTGACTGTTAAACCAAAAATAAAAACCGAACAACAAAAGCAGCAGCGCCCTCAATGAACTGTCATTGCCCCGGAATGTCGTCGTCGCTGACTTTCGCTGCACTTTCAAATCGTGTGTACGGTTTCAAAAAGGTCAAATGCACATCGCCCGTCGGACCATTGCGCTGTTTGGCAATCAGCAGGTTCACCGGCAACCCGTCGGACTGCTCTTCCATCGGCGCAGCGTCTTCGTCGTCGCTGGCAGGCTTGTAGAGCAGACCCACCAGGTCGGCATCCTGTTCAATCGAGCCGGACTCACGCAAGTCGGACAAACGTGGCTTGCGGCTCTTGTCCTTCTCCAATTCACGGTTCAACTGAGCCAGGACAATCACGGGAACATTCAATTCCTTGGCGAGCGCCTTGATGCCGCTGGAAATCTCGGCAATTTCCTGCTGCCGGTTCTCCTGTGCACGGCGCGAAGTAGAGTGGAGAAGCTGCAGGTAATCAATCACAAAAAGCTTGATGTCATGCTGCTGCCACATGCGCCGCGCCCGCGCCCGCAACTGCAAAATCGAAAGCCCCGGCGTGTCATCAATAAACAACGGCGCACTCGACATCTTCCCCGCCGAACTGGTGAGTTTTGGAAAGTCAGACTCCGTCATGAAACCTTCCCGGATGTTGCGCAAATTCACCCGCGCATTAGAACACAACATACGCAACACCAGTGATTCCGCAGTCATTTCCAGACTGAACACCCCCACCGGCAACCGCTGGCCCAATACCACGCTCTCAGCGATGTTCATCGCCAACGACGTCTTCCCCATTGAAGGACGCGCCGCGATCACGATCATTTCTCCGCCGTGCATTCCATCCGTCATCTTGTCCAGATCCGCAAAACCCGTCCCGAGGCCACCCAACGCGCCCTGGCGATTGAAATAATTTTCGACCTGCCCAATCGCTTTATGCACGAGCGACTTCACCGGCTCGATGCCGCCTTCCGCGCGCGACTCGCTCATGCGCAGAATGTCGCGCTCGATTTCGTCCAGCAGCGCATCCACCTCGCCATCGTAGTCGTACACGCGACCCACGACGTCGGTGCACGTGTGAATCATCTTCCGCAGGAGCGCTTTCTCTTGAACGATGTCGAGATAGTAAGTCAGGTTCGCCGCCGACGGCACGGAGTCTTGCAGTGCGTTCAGGTAAGGAATGCCACCGATCTCATCGAGGAGCTTTTTGTCCTTGAGCCGTTGCTGGAGCGTGATGATGTCGATCGGCGTGCGACTGTCGTACATCTCCGCCAACGTCGTGTAGATGGTCTGATGCCGCAGGTCGTAGAAAACTTCCGCGCCGGACTTGAGCTTCTCGATGCATTGCCCCATGCACTCGTTGGGCGAGAGCAGCACGCAACCCAGTACGCCCTGCTCTGCTTCGGGCGCATGCGGGGGCAACCGGTCCGCCCGGTGCAAATCAGCCACCGCAGACTTGCGACGACGCGTCTTCTTCAAATCCGGAACCGCTCCGGCGCTTTCTGAAATGGAATCAATCATCCCGCACCCAGCAGAACTGATTTGCCGCCCGGACGCAATGCCATCTTCTGAGCAGCGCGCGATTCTATTCACGACCGCGTGTGAGTAACTCAAAAAACTTTGAAGGTTGGACCGTTTTTGTCCTACCAGTTCTGCCAGACTCTGCGCCAAAGCTGTGAACAAGTACTGACAACTCTGACTTGGCAGTCCGATATCGGGCAGATACGAAAGACCGCAACTCCAAAGGCGCTCCGGGGAAACTGAAGAATAGATTTATGAAACCGTATCCGATTCAACTCGAAATTTCCGGCCCACGGCGATGTGGCCGCGGCCTTACCCTCTCCGCCTCGACCGGGGGAGAGTTCCTTCTCCGCTCTGGGGAGAAGGTGTCCGCAGGACGGATGAGGTGCGGCGCACTGACTTCCAGCAAGCGCCGGGTGAGGTGTCGAATCTTACCGATCCCCAGCGTGAAGGACATCTTTTAAACCGCGCTGTAGCTGAAAAACAATAGCCCGATGATTTACTACGCACACACAGCCGAAGATGACGATGGCAATCGTTTGCCAGAAAAGTATTGGCAACTGCTGTCTGTTCATCTTCGCAATGTCGCGAAATTGGCAAAGCGCTTTGCTGAGCCGCTCGGTCTGGCTACCGAAGCTGAACTTGCAGGGCTGCTGCACGACTTGGGCAAGTACGCAGACCGCTTCCAGCAGAGACTACACAATGCGGCTATCCGTGGCATCAATCACTGGGCGGCGGGCGCCGCACACGCAACTACTTTGAAGGCGTGGGCTGTAGCCTTTGCCGCCGATGGGCATCACACTGGAATTCCGGCCCTGCACGATGGCGAATCGGGAATTCCGTTAAAAGCAACCGCCGCCAACTTTGCCGATCCGAGCCGACGGTTGGAGCTAACCGGCCAATGTCCAGAGGACGCTACTACGTTGTTCGATCGATTCAAAGCAGACGGATTAAGTCTTCCCTCATTCTCTCCGCGTCCTGTTGCAAAGGAGAAGTGGTTTGAGGAAGCCCTGCGGGCCCGCT
>DASUGI010000122.1:0-10689 GCA_036274115.1 Verrucomicrobiia bacterium | reverse complement strand
TGACGAGGATTGAGAAAAAGGGAGGACGGCGCTGACGGCACTTCACCCACATTGAGATCGTAAACACACCCGGATTTCGGATGACAATTCGGCCAGAAAACGGCACTTCTTACGACGGCACTGCGGCTCTTAACACTTACTGCGCCGATCAAGAAAGTTCCTTAAACTGTATGAAGGAGATACGAGCAATAGCAGAAATTGCTGTTAATACGAAGCAAGGTTGGAATCTGCCAACATTCGGGTCAAAAAAGCCCGACCAGTTTCGATATTGGGCTCATGTCCATTTTGAAAAGGACGCCACATGGGGACAGCAGACTTGGACGCTTATCTTGGACTTAGATAAAGACCCAGTCAGCAGCGCAAGTCAGTTGGAGGCTACCGTTTATTTTATGTCGCCGAATGCGCCGCACCATCTTCTTGCAGAGGAAGCGAAGTTTGAATTGGTGTGCGGAGAAAGTCATTACACCAACGGTGTCATTAAGCGCGTGTTTGAAGTTGAGAAGTAGCAGAATTAGAAGTTAGCTTCGTCATGCAGTTTCAATAAATCTTGATTCAGCATGAAAACACGGATTCAAATATTTGTCGGAGGCGGGCTTGCTTTTCTAAGCCTTCGCGTGTTGGCCTTGAATGTTATCAATGTGATAACAAATCCTGACATTGCCACTGTGATAGGCCTGCTTGTTGTCAGCGTTTTGGTTTCAATTGGAGTTGCCATTCTCTTCGGCAGTTTATGGGCGATCAAAGCTGCATGGGTATTCTTAGTTGGATGGTTTTTTCTCCAATGCCTCGGCGTGTTCATGATAGCAATTGAATATCCATCCCCGCAGGCAACAACCGGGGTGTTCTGGAATCGACTTCCCGAAGCGATCATTCCACAAGTTGCCTTGTTGGGCCTTTTGATCTGGAGCAAACATGGAAAATTCAAAGACGAACGAGAGTGACTTAAACTAAGGCCTGGTCCATCAAATTCAGTGCACCGCTGGTGATACATAGGTGCTGCCAGCGGCACGGTTTGAACAAGGAACTCTTGAGGCAATGCAGCAGCATGGTTTTGCGGCAACCACCGTGAACGGCGACTCCATTGTTCTTCACCATTTAGGCCAGAATGCAGCCGGACCTCTCGTTGAAATGCCGGCGGCCAATCACAGCATTTGGAACACCGTTCAACACCCGCTTGGAAACGCCGCCGGGGTGGGCTTAACGGAAGCGCAGCGGGCGGCCTACAATGCTTGGCGAACCGAGTATTGGCAATGGCGCGCGACGCAGGAACTCACTGCCAGGCGTGTGCTCGGTCAATGAAGCTTTATGAAAGACGAAACATGGCAAACTTTGGACGACCTCTTTTCCGCAACTCCCATCCTGAAGGCCGATGAAGTTGACTACGACGAAATCGCCGCCGCCGAGCAAGAGGTCGGTGTCGCGCTCAATGAGGACTACAAGGAGTTCGTTCGTCGTTATGGTGGCGCAATCGTTGGGTCATTTCGTGTCTTCGGACTGCGCAAGGCAGTTCCGATGGGAAAGAACGAGGCATCTTTCGTTGAAGTGACAAAAAGTTTTCGACGGCAGCATTGGCCGGCAGTGGAAAAGTGGGCCGTCATCTCGATGGATCACGCCGGAAATCCGGTCGGTCTTGATGAGGCGGGAAAGGTTTGGATATCAGATCACGATGCTCGCGCAGTGCAAGTCATTGCCGCGAGTTTCGAGGAGTATCTGCGGAAACGCTGTCTGAACCTGCCGGATTAGCGTCGGTGTCCCGCTGGCGGGTATTCGCAATGGGCAGTGCCCAATGGAGCTCCACGAAACTGAAGGTAGAATATGTTTGGCGTCTTACATACGGACGGGTCAGGCGATGACAATCCTCCCTTGGAGAGTTTGTCGACCTTGTACGATGAACTATTAACCGCCGACCAGGAACACCGAGATGTTGCTGTGATAAGTGATGACACTGGCTGGAGTATGTCGGCACATAGGGATGGACGATTAGTTTTTGAGCAGCTTGGGACACGCGGAAAAAACGCCCGGCACATGATACCAGTTCCGAAAGATCGAGTCCTTGAACTCTGGAAGCGGCTCATTGATGGGGATATCGATGGTCTTCTCTTAGAACCGCGGAAACCAGGTTACGTCGACAAAGACTAATCTAAGAGCGCGTATCAGTTTGAACCGGGCGCGCCAACCAAGACACAGGTGGCCTTGCCTCGCATTGGTGGACCATGCCCTTGTCTATTACGGCAAGGAGCGGACATACTGACCAAGAGTAAAACAGGACGGCATGTCACGGCTTCGCGTCTGCAATCTTCTGCCGAATGAACTCAACGAACTCTTCACGCGGCAGGGCGAGATAGTTTTCCGGTGCGATGGGTTTGCCGAACTGAACTTCCACTTTACGAATGCCACGAAAGGGATGAAAGCTGCCGGTCTTGGTGGAGATCAACTGCATGTTCGCCATGAACACGGGAACGATGGGCAAGCGGGCTTCCTGGGCGATGTGATAAATGCCGGGCTGACAGGTGGCAACATTCACCCCGTCACCGCGCGTGCCTTCGGGAAACACGACGAGATGAAACTCGCGGCCGGCGCGGCCGAAAGTCTGGAGTTCATCGATGCGATTGGGATTCATCTTGCCGCGTTCAAGGAGGAAGCCGATGCGGCTGCTGAGAAGTTTCTTCAGCCATGAGGCGTGCCAGACGTGTTTGTCTCCGAGGACGAGGATGGGATAACAATTCGAACGCCAGCACAGTGCGCCGAGCAGAATCGTGTCCAGCAGGCTGACGTGATTTACGACGAAAAGGTAGCGCTGCCTGGGGTCGAGCCGCTCCAGGCCGATGGTTCTCCGCAAATAGGGCAGGGCAAGGCACAGCGCCGCGCCCAGGCCAAGCCACCATTGCACGAAGGTCAATCCTGGCGTGACGCGTGGATGCGACGGCAGGCAGACGACTTTCGGCGTTGGAGTCGCCGTCGTCGGAGCGTCAATGAGCATTGCCCTGGTTTCGCCCTTTTGCACGGTTCAACAAATCTTCGAGTTCTTTTTTTTCTGATTGAAACGCCGGTTGCGCTGCAACCGCTGCCTCAAACGCCTGCACCGCTTCACTATTTCGTCCCAGGCCCATCAGGGCCCACCCGCGCAACGCTGCGTTCTGGTAAAATCCTGCGTTCAGCGTCTCAGCCTTCTCGGCATCTGACAAGGCTGATTGCGCGTCGCCAGTTTTTATCGCGTGCCAGCCGGAAGCGAGCAGTTTCCGCGATTGGCGAGCATTTTCGTATTCGCCTGAGTTAAGCATTGAATCAGCGGGAACGCCGCGATCGGGCAATTCACGGTCGAAATCGTTCACGTCGAAAGCCACAAAGCGCCCGAGTTGATTGGGTGGAGATGCGGCCCAAAAGATTCCTTCGGTCAAATCCATGACGGTGGCGTGGGTCGCGATCAGGGCGTTCAAAGTGGAACGATGGCCATTGCCCGGGAACTTGCCACCGGGCAGCTTCCGGTCGCGAAGCAGCTCGGCGGCGGAAGTTGCGTCGATGCCGCCGCGATTGGTTTGAACCAGCTCGGTCATGCGTTCGTAGCGCGGAGTGGAGGTGGCCTCCTCGAGGTAACGCAAGTTGCGCGAGTCGTCCTTGAGTTTGTCCGTTTGGAAATGATTTGCCGAAACGATGAAGTCACCCTCCGGCTCGCGGACATTCGTGGTTTGTGGCGTCTTCTCAATCACGATGAACTTTCCATCGGCGCGACTGCCAATAAGCCAGAGCGTGGAAACGAAAACGCGAGCCTCCCGGATGATCTTTAATGCTTCGTCGAGATTATTTGCTTTTTGCAAGACATCGCGCGCGACCATGGCAACCGGAGTAGCCGTTTCGCCGGGCAAGCTCGACGGAGCGCCGTTGATGGTAGCGGAAATGCCTGAGCGATTCATTCCCGAAACAACCCCCGCCATGCTGGCCCAGGCGAGTGAGATGAACGGAATGCCGTTGTCGGGTTCGCAAAGAATGACAACGCGGTCGCGGCTGAAAACTTCGGCGGCTTCCCAATCAAAATTGCGGCCCGTGATGAGGTGGCCATCTTTTGTCGCACTGCCCCACGCGCCGAACGCGGTGCAGCCCGCTTTCGAGACCAGCGGGTTGTCGATCATCATGTAGGAAATGTCGTGCGCGGCGTGATAGTTGAGCAGGCGATTGTAGTAATCACCGAGTTCCGGATTTTTGTCCGAGCAACCCAGGGTCGTGCCGAAGATTTGCAGCCGATAATCCTCCGGCACATACGCGCTGAGTTTGCGATTGCGGAAGATGACGTAGTTTTTGAGCAGATTCAGTTTCCACTGTTGCGGCACGTAGCCACGCACCATCGCCAGGAACTCATCCTCCAGGGTGTGCATTTCCTTCTCGAGCAGTTTCCCTGACGCGTAACCCATGTCGAACGGCGCGCCTTTGAGGCGAATCACCAGCAGACCTTCGCGGCGGGTGACCCAGGATTGTCCCAGCCAGGTTTTGCCGTCGCGCTGCTCGGGCTGAAGTTTGGTGATGGAAGTGTCGGTCGGCAGTGGCGGGGGTTTGGCGGTCCAACTGCGAAGCAGCACGCTGCCCAGTAACCAGCCACCGAGCACGATGACCGCTGCGCCGATTAGTATCCGCGTAAGCCTGCGTTTCATTCACTGCGCGCCAAATGCAGAATCGCTTCACCGGCAGGTTGGCCTGTGACCGAAAAGCTCGCGCGCGCCTGAATCGTGTCTGGATTTTCGGCGAGTTTCAATTCCACACGCACGATTTCAGTTGGAATAATCGGACGCAGGAACTTGGCTTTGACGATTTCGCGGACAAATACTGGCTGCTTCAGCACGGCTTCGGCAGTGAATCGGACCATCTCCAGTTGGAAAACGCCGGGTAACAATGGGCGATGCGGAAAATGGCCGGCGAAAGTGGGATCGTCGGCAGGAAAGCAAAACTCAAAACGCGTTGACCCGTCGGCGTTCGCTTGCGGGCCAACCTTCTGGGCGTTGCGGATGGAATCCTGCATCGTCATTGTTTCTCAGCCTTCGATTCGTCGAACATGGTGGCGGGTTGCGGGCCGGGTTTGGTTTCGACGATTTGCAGGTCGAGTTTGTACCAGCGGCGCTTGATCGCAAAGTGATTCGGACTGAGCACTTCGCCCGGGCAATCGGCTTTGGGCTGGTTGCCAAAAAGACATTCCACATCGGCGGCAACGTAGCGTCGAATCCACTTCGGTTTGAAGGCGCGGCTGGAGCGCATGACGTACACGGTGCCATCCGGTTTGATCAAAACGTCCGCGAGCACGCCGCCGAAGTTTTCAGTAACGATGAGTCGCTTGCCACCAGCGGCGCTGATGGACAGATAACCATTGAGGGTGAACTGGCGTCCCAGGACTGTGAGCACGCCGCGCTGGGTGATCATGGCGTCGGTCGGAACGGAGTTGGCGGGGCGCTGGATCTGGGTGCGAGAAGTTGTTGAGCACCCAGTTGTTAATAAAAATAGAATGATCGGAATCAGCCAAATCAATCGGCAATCGACCAGCGACTTCTGTTGCGCTTTCCCTCTCCCCTCAACGGGGAGAGGGATTAAGGGTGAGGGGTGGGTACGCGAGAAGACATCGAACATTGAACATTCAACGTTCAACGTCGAACTGACGTTCCGAGCGCGGACGTTCGGCGTTGGATGTTGGATGTTGAATGTTGGGCGTTTCTGGTCGCGCTCACCCGTCACCCTGGCCCTCTCCCCTTTGAGGGGAGAGGGAACGACGAAGGTCGCCTCGGGTAGTGGTGCACCGCGAATAAGCGAGTCAGTTGCCATGGGGCAGGAACGTGGGAAAACATCGAACGTCGAACTATGCTGGCGGGCGCGGACGTTGGGTGTTGGATGTTGGATGTTGGATGTTGAATGTTCTTGGTTGTTCTCACCCCTCACCCTGGCCCTCTCCCCGTTGAGGGGAGAGGGGACAGTAAAGGTCGCTTCCGATGTTAGATCGCGACATGTCAGTTCGGGGCTGAAAGAAAGGGGCGAATCAGTTGCCATCGCCGATCGCTTTTTTAATAGCCGCAACATCCAGGGGTTTGGTTTGATCGAACGTGCCGGCGGGAAATTTCACATTCCGTTTCTCCCGGCGGAAGATGATTCGAGTGAAGTCGCCGCCGGGTTCGTGCATCACCACTTCCCGGGACGCCGAGAAATCCGGCTGAAAAACAACTTCCAGCGATGCCAGCATGGAACGGACGTTTTCGTCTTTTGGAATCATCGTAACAACGGCGACGCTACCAGTGGCGACTGAGATATTGAAATCGCTGGTGAGGGCATCAAGTTTGCCCTGGTGCATTAGCGTCATTTGATCCATCACGCGTTTGAGCATTTGAGGTAAGCCAAGCTTCAGCTTCTTCCATTGGCCATCGGTTCTCTCGAATTGCGCGACGGACTTTTGATTGCCGAGCAGGATGGATTGGTAGGGCGAAGTGGTTTCCCAGCGGATCAGCCCGGGCTTGTCGATGAGCATCACGCCTTCGCTTTTCAACGGCTCGGCGAACAATTGCAACTGGCGTTCCTGGGTGAACTCGAAATACACCGAGTCCAGCGAAGCCATCTTGCGCTGGAGGTCTGCGAGGATCGGGCGCGCATCGGTGACAGGCTGCAGATTGCGATTCGTTTCCTCAGCAGGAAGCGAGGCCGCCAGCAGGCAAAGCAAAATGATCAACCCGTGTTTCATTCCATCAACTTGTCTAGACGAACGACAGCGTAGTTCTGTTCGCGCAATTTCGCGAGCAACAGCTTCACCGTGGGCAAGAGCCGCTCGGGCGGGATGTTGCCGTCGTGCAGCAGAATGATCGCTCCGGGCACGAGCCGTTCGGCAATGCGCTGCACAATCCGCTCGGGTTCGGTGATGCGAGTGTCCAGACTGCGAATCGTCCAACCGAGCACTCGCAGGCCGAGTTTGCGGGCGACAAAGAATGTGAATGGATTGGAGAGCCCCATGGGTGGCCGGAAGTATTCAGGCGCAGTGCCCGTGGCGGCGGCAATGGCGGCCTGGGTCAATTGCAATTCTTCGCGCAGCCGTCTCGGTCCGAAACAATTCGTCAGGTTGCTGTGATGATAAGTGTGGTTGCCGAGGAGATGTTTCTCCTCCGCGAGGCGCCGCGTCAATTCGCGTTCCGCGGCCACGCGCTTGCCGATGCAGAAAAAGGTGGCTGAAATGTTTTCAGACTTCAGGAGATCCAGCAGAGCCGGTGTAGATCGCCCATCCGGTCCGTCATCAAACGTCAATGCGACTTCGCGTCGGCTCGAGTTTCCGCGGCAGATGAAGGGTCCAAAAAAGCGAAACTGCGGAAACGCGACGCCAAGCCCAACGAGGACCAGAAAGACGGGGAGCACCAACCAACAGAGTGTTGGCTTTCCGAACGCGTACGCCAGTCCGCACAACGCGAGTGCGACGAGCGCGCAGATGCGATAGCGGCTCATGGTTCAATGCAACAGACGGCCTTGCCACCGCGCGGGCACAGCGTGTAAAGCAAAGCGCCACGTCCAGTTTGTCGCACCCAATCAATCGCCGCGGCGAATCCGAAAGCGGACGCCGCCCCAAATTCACCGCAGTCCTGCTTGTAAGTGCGATGTTCAATCGCGTGTCCCGTCCGCGACGAGAGTTCCTTGATTACGGCCTGATAATGTTCATCCAGTGCAGCCCACCCGCCGGAGCCGCTGAATAGCGCTGCTCCGTTCTTCAAACTCGCTGCGGCCAGAATCCAATCGGCTTCGCGTTTCGCGTCGAAGGGCCGACGATACCGTCCAATGCGAATCGCCGTCACGCGGGCAAGTTGCGTTGCGGCCTTCGGTTCGTTGGAGATCTGCGCGAGCACCGCGCCTTCGCCGGGCTTGGTTTGTTCGCTCCAGAATCCCCAGCGCTTGCCGACGCCGAGCGGATATTTGTTCAACTCGTCCACTGCGCCCACCAAAGCAAACTCGGCCTGGTTGCCGGCGAGTTGACACATGCCCTGCCAGAGGGCGCACTCGAAGGAAACGCTGCCCGTCGTCGGAGCGGAATTCAAACCGTGCACTGCCAGGTCGATTGCGATCTGCGCCGCGGCGGCATTGTGAACCGACCCGGGAAAGCGCGCCGGCATGGGTTCGCGTTCGTCCTTGGCAATCCAGTTTTCCAACACAATCGAACCCTCATCCAGTGAACCGAGGGCCGTGCCCAGCGCGACGGCGACGCGTTGGCCCGCCGAAACAGGCGGACAACGTCGCGCCGCCAGCAACGCCATTTGAATGATGCGACTGAGCCGACGCCGTTGATTCGGCGTCAACGAGGTGGTGTCCAATTGACCGCAGGAATGCACCGTCAATTTATCCGCTGGCATGGGCGGCTCGATCTCTCGCGTCGTTTGCTTACCTGGCCCGGTCATGCCGATGCCGGTGATCGCCACCGGCACAGTTTCCAACGGGCGAGTTTGAGGTTGGGTATCCGGGAGAGAGAAAATCAAAGTGCCGTTGTTGCCGCCGAAGCCGAAGGAATTGCTCATCACGTGTGTGAGTGAGGCGGGACGCAACTTGGTCACAGGTTCGAGTCCGATGGCGGGGTCGGGTTGGAAATAACCGGGATTGGGAGGCAGTTGCTGCCGACGCAATGCTTCGATGCAGACCACGGCTTCCAGCGCGCCGCTGGCCGCAAGGGCGTGACCAAAGATCCGCTTCGTGCTGGAGAACGGTGGCACCTTGTCACCAAAAAGAGTTTTCAATGCCTTGGCCTCCGCGAGGTCGTTGTCGCGGGTGCCGGTGCCGTGGGCATTCACGTAGTCAATCGCCGTGGCGGGCAAGTTTGCGCGATGCAGCGCCGCTTTCATTGCGGCAAGGGCGCCGGCGCCGTCAGGGTGCGGCTGAGTGGCGTGATGCGCATCGCAACTGGCGCCCCATCCGGTGAGTCTCGCGATAATGGTTGCGCCGCGTTTGCGAGCGGTCTCTTCGTTCTCTAAAACGAGAACCGCCGCGCCTTCGCCAAAGCTCATTCCGCCCCGAGTCACGTCGAACGGACGACAACCCTGGGAATCCACCAGCAGCAACGAATGAAAGCCGCTCCATGTCGTTCGCGACAATGAATCCGTGCCCCCTGCGAGCATGACGTCCGCTTCGCCGGTTTGAATCATCTCGGCGGCGGCAGCGATGGCGAGCGCGCCCGACGAACACGCCGTTGCTATTCCCATGCTCGGTCCATACAGGCCGAAATGGTCGGCGATGGTTTCGATGGCGGATACGCATTCGTGAAAGCGCGTGGGACGCGGCCGCATAATGCCGCGTTTCATCAGGTTGATGAGAAACTGTTCGCTGTCGAACGAACCCCCGACAGAGCAACCCAGGAGAACGCCGGCGCGATCGCCGTAGTCGCTAATGTTCAGTTTGGCATCCGCGATGGCGTCGCGTGCGGCGAGCCAGCCCATCTTGTCGCTGCGCGACCCGCGCAATGGTGCGCCGAGTTTCCTGAGGTCAAAACGGATTTCGCCGACGGGGACTTGTCCATAACGCGGTGATTGAAAAAGGCTGAGGGGCTTGAGCCCGCAGGCTCCATTGGCGACGGCCTGCCAGACTTCGGTCAAATTAGCTCCGGGCGCGGCTACGATGCCGATGCCGGTGATGACTGGGAAGCGCTCAGCCACTAGGAGGAGACTTGCCGGGCATCAATGAAGTCGGCGAGTGTGCGGACCGACCGAAACGCAGGCCGGCCTTCTTCAATATCCTTGATGACGATGCCGTAGTTCTTCTCCAGCATGACAACCAACTCGAGAGCGTCGATGGAATCCAGGCCGAGTCCGGCGCCGAACAGCGGCGCTTCGTCATCAATTTGTTCCGGCGTGATGTCCTGCAGGTTCAAAGATTCGATGATTTTGGATTTCAGGTCCGTCGTTGATGTCGCCATGGATTCACTTCGTAGAAATTATCGGGCGCAGGGTAGCACACAACGCCTCCATGTCACGGTCATTTTCCTGCCACAGGTGCAAGCCGTTTTCGCCCGGTTGCATGAATAAGGCGCACGCACGAGCCGTGAGGGGACGCCTAATGAATGCGGCCAGCGCTGGCGAAATGACGTTCGCATAAACGCAAACACAGGCGTCGGCCTCGCCGCGGCGAATTGAATCCGCCGCTTCCGGCAAAACGTCCTGGCTGCTCCCCACAAAACAAAGATTTGGCCCGGTGATGCGGTGGCGGATGGCGATTTCGCCAATGGCGGCGCTGGGGAGCGTGTATGTGAAGAGCGTCGGGCTGGGGCCGCCGGGGTTGTCACGTCCTTTCCAGTATTCGGTGTCCGTCGGAAGAGAACTGGATTGGGCCGCGAGCACGATGGCGATGCGGTCGCGAGCCAGGGATTCGAAGTGCGATGACAACGGCTCAACTGCAAGCAAGGCAAGCTGGCTGGTTAAGTCCATTCGTCCGAAACGCTGGCCGAGCCGGGCGCTGGAGACGTCTGCCTCCGTGGCGGTGCCGGTGGCGGTAATGGTGAGCTTCACGCGCTGAAAGTGGAGAGAATTGATTGTTGTGACCACCCCTCACCCTCGGTCCCTCTCCCCGTTGAGGGGAGAGGGAAGCTGGATGCGAGGCGTCTGTTAAATCTTGGTGGCAATTTCAGATACCGAGAATCAACTCCGGCGCAAAGTAGCTTGCGAGACGCGCGGTAGCTGTTCCCTCTCCCCTCAAAGGGGAGAGGGTCAG
>DASUGI010000121.1:0-12849 GCA_036274115.1 Verrucomicrobiia bacterium | reverse complement strand
TCGCGCTCGGTAATCCATCCACTGGCCAGACGCATGCACAACGCCACCGGGCCCATGCCTTGTTCCTCCTTGCAGCGGCTCATGATCCTGGCCCGCAATCAACTCAACATCCCGGCCGCTTCCATCCATACCTTGCGCCATTCCTTTGCCACGCATCTCCTCGAAGCCGACGCCCACCTGCACACGATCCCAAAACTCCTCGGCCATCAGCAGATCAACACCACCATGATCTACCTCCACGTCACGCATCAGACCACTCAGGATGCCTTGCGTCTCAGGGACGATCTCTGCCGCAAATTGCCACGTTGATCCGTGCCGGCTCGCTTCACCGTCATCGAGGTGTTGCGCCGTTTCCGCCGAAAACTTCCTCCTTCTCCTCTTCCGCAATCCGATCCCGCAAACACAAGCGCCAATAGGGCGGCGCCGAAAACATTCTCCCGGGCTTGTTCAACCAATGGCGTGTTTGCCCGCTCCGCTTCGCTCCGTGGCAACACACCCTTTATTGTTAGCCTGCGTCATCGTACAAACCATCTGAAAAAAGAATCTCATGTAGGCTTCGGTGGAAACTTTACCGTAATGGTAGCTGTAGGCTTCGGTGGCAAATTGATACGAACTGTCTCTTTCTTCCGTCTCCGATTCCGCTCATCGTCATCGTCACCGAAACCCGTGGCAGCAGTCGGCCCACGCGGAGGTCGCGGTGGTGGACTGCTCACCTGCGGTTTCGGTTTGGGTTTCTGTTCGTCTGGCATGGTGAGATGCGATGCAAGCTAGCAATCTTATTAGTCAGGAAAGCTTCCCTTGTTATCGGATAACAGGCAGGTAACAAGGAATCGCTCTTTCCTAAATTCAGCCTTCATCGGCTGACTTTATGACCGTGTACTTGGGGAGTCAATCGGTGATTGTGCAGGTCCACGCGCGCGACCCGTCTGGAAGCAGAATGAGCCGTTCGCTCCGTTCCGTTCAGGAGGCACTCTTCACTTCGGTCACTGCCGCAGCCGGAAGAATCGTTGCGGCTCGAGAGTCATATCGACCGCGTAAGGCGAGGTCGCCGCCGGAACGTCGGTATAGGGACCCGTAACGACGGTTGAACTCTGAAGCGTAAATCCAGTCGGCCAGGTCAGCAGCAGATTGTTTCCCTGGCGCGAAAACTCAAGGTTGACTCCTGGTGACACAATCTGGTCCGGAACCACCTCACCGGTATTGAGAATTCTTGCCGTATAAAGATCTGAGCCAACGCGGAATCGGATTTGATTCAACTGGGCAGACGTCAGCCCGGACTGATCCGTTCCAAATCGCAACTGTTCCGCACCGCCGCCCGCAAGGTTTCCATTCCAATTAGAGACTACCAGTGTTGCACTACCGGCCCATGTCTGCCCACTGCTGTTTGCAAAGCTCAATCGACTTGCGTTGCCGGCCAAGTCGAGGATTGCGTTAGTGACCAGAATGAAACGTCCGAGTTGTTCGACCGCATTGCTGATTTGCAGCAAGTGACCCAGACTGATCGTCCCGGGATTACTGATTCGGTTGGCGCTACCGTTCCCGATGATGAAGTCACCGCCAGCGTTGATATTGGTGGCGCTGAGCGTGCCCCCGAGGAATTCGTAGCGGGTGAAAATCCGGGGGCCCGGCTCGCGAAATCCGGTGAGGCTTAGCAGATTGCTGACGACCAGCGCGCCGCCGCATTGGTGGAGGTTGGCGCCGTTCGTCAGGAACAGATTCGAACTGCTCAGCGTACCCCCGGCCAGAGTCAGCTCAGATTTGGAAAACGGAAAACCGTCCGCCTGAATCTGCCCGGCCTGCGCGACTCCGTTGGATTGAATGTAAACCGCGTCTCCAAAGCGTGAGCCCAAATCAATCAAACGCGCCGAGAGCGTTCCCCCGTTCAGTTCGTAAATCGCTGGACGAATCACTCCAGTCCGTGCACCGCCCAAAAGCTGCAAGGTGTTGGAGACAATGTGAGTTCCTCCATTCTGTTCGAGAGTCGTCACGATCGTGTCGGCGATGACGCTGACGTTGTTATCCGTCAAGAGGCCGCCGTTCAATGTGAAGTCAGGACTGGGGCCGTTAAGCCCCGGCTCCATCAGAATATCCGTTGTTTGATTCGTCCCGCCTTCCTGCAAGTACGACACCACCGAGCCGCTCCTGCCCTGGAGGGGCATTCCACCGGGAAGGTTTAATAGTCCACCGTATAACGAAATCCCCCTGCTACCTGTCCCGGCCGCCGCGATGAATGGAAAAGACAAATTTAAGATCGTGGCTTGTCCACCGTACTGGTTGAAGTGGCTGTCGCCATCCAGGCCAATCGCGACGGAGCCGGCTTCGAACAGGCCATTCGTCAATTCATACGCGCCATTGAACAGATTCAGCGTCGCATTGAGGGCGCCAAAGTATCCGCCGTCCTGGACGATCTGTGCGTTCGTGACGGTGATGGTGCCGCTCCGGATATCCAGTCCGGAATTAAAGTTCAGAATTTGCGCGTTGTCCGCGACGGTCAGTCCGTTCGACACGGTCAACGGCACGGTTGTGCCGAAGAAATTCAGGAGCAGTGTATTCCGGGTATCAAACGCACCGCGAATGGTAAGATCATTGACGGTCATCGCATCTGGAAAATCAACTGGTGTGGACGGATTGATGGCCACAGCTTTCCAGTTCGAGTTCGTGATAAACACGGACTGCGAGCTGTTTGGGCGCACCCCCAATGACCAGTTCGAGGGCTGATCCCAATTGCCGTTGCCGGGGTTGATCCACGAGTTTACAAATCCCGGAACGGTTCCTTGATCCGGCACCACCTCACCCGTGCTGAGGATTCTCGCCGGGAAGACGTCGTTACCGATACGGAACCGGATTTGACTCAACTGCGCCGGGGTAAGCCCTGACTGGCTGGTTCCGAATTTCAATTGCTCCGCACCGCCGCCCGTCAGACTTCCGTTCCAATTCACGATCTCCAAAGTTGCAGCAGCGATCCAGGCCGAGCTGCTACTGCTGGCGAAGCTCAATCGACTCGAGTTGCCAGCCAGATTAATCGTTGAATTGGTTACCGGACCGAAGAACGTCAGGTTGGTTGCGAGAATGAATTGTCCGAGCGACTCGTTCGCGTCGTCAATGCGAACCGTTCCCGCGAGTTTGAAGAAGCCCGGATTGCTGATGCGACCCGCGATACCGCTGCCGATGATCAGATTTGCGATCATTTCAATATTGCCGGCCGTGAGCGTGCCGTTCTGGAACGTGAAGGTGGGGAGTGCATGTCCTGGAGTCGCCTCGCCACCAAAGGACAACGTGTTGGTCACCTGGAACGAACCCCCGGTTTGAATTACGTTCATGCCAGCGCCACCGTACGTAACGTTTGAGACACCCAACGTTCCCCCGGACAATGACAAGTCCCGGCGGAAGAAAGGATCGCCGCCGAGCGACAACGAGCCGGATACTCGCGTGACTCCGCTGCTTTGAACAAAGTCGGCGACTTCATCCAGAACAATCGACCCGGCTTGCAACGTGCCGTTGTTGTGGACATAGGACGCCAGTTTGAAATTACTTGAGGAACGGACGCGGCCTTGAAGGCGGAGTTCATTGGTGACCACATGCACGCCGCCATCTTGAGTAAAGTCAATGGGACCAGCGCCGCCCGCTTGAACAAAGACATTACTTGCGCCCAGGAAACCGTTTTCCAGCGTGTAATACGGCGAGGCTCCGTCCAGATCTGCGGCCACTAACAACGTTGTGACAAAATTGGAGCCGCCCGCCTGCAGGAATCCCGCTTCACTGGAGTTACGCGAGACAATACTCAGGCCGTTTGGGAAACGTGCAATGCCGCCATACAGTGAATACGTCCCGCCCCAATTGACGAAATACACCAGGTTCTGGAAAGTCGCCGTTCCGCCGTATTGATTGAACGTGCTGGCACCTTGTAATCCCAGATTCACAACGCCGGCTTCGAAAACACCGTTCGTCAAGTGATACGTCGCGCTCTGGAGATTCATCGTCGCATTCATGCAGCGAACCAATCCGCCGTCTTGAATAATTTGCGAGTTCGTGACCGTGATCGTGCCGCTTTGAACAACCAGAGCAGAATTGAAGTTTAGAATCTGGGCGTGGCCCGCCAGTGTCAGCGCGTTCGCCACGGTCAATGGCACGGCCGTGCCGGCGAAGTTCAACAGCAGGGTATTCAGCGTATTCGACGCGCCACGAATGGTCAGGTTGTCAACGGCCATTGAAGCCGGGAAATTCACTGGCGTTGAAGGATTAATCGCCACGGCCTTCCAAACCTCGTTGGTGATGAACACCGCTTGCGAGCTATCCGGTCGCACGCCGAGCGACCAGCTCGACGGCTGATCCCAATTACCACTGCCTGGATTGATCCAGGAATTGACCTGCGCTGAACTTGCGGTTGCTGTCACTACCAATGCCAAAACGCAAACGGCGCAGCGCGTTCCAGCAATCCGCGGGATGGGAATCTGCATAGTTTCTTTCCTGGTAAAATCCGTCCTTGGTTGACGCCGCCGCCATTGTGGAACTTACGCCCCGACCGCGATAGAGGGGAATGTTGCCCAATCAAAACGGGGCACTAACTCTCTTCAAGAGCGCGCGGTACTCGAGGAATCGACAATGCAAAATGCACGGAGTGTGATCTGGCGGCAGGAATTCCGCTGCGTCTGAATGTGCTCTGGTCAAACCGCATCGGTTCGGCTAGAAAGAAGCCATGAGCCAACGCAAACTCACTCGCAGGCAAGCTTTGTTCCAAACCGGATTGCTCGCGGGCGCCGCACTGACATTGGGGCGTTCAGCAGTCGCCCAAGCGCCCGCGCCAAATGCCACTGGCAAGAGCAACTCCGCTTTCCGCTTTTCCCTCAACACCGCCACCATTCGCGGGCAAAAGGTGGGCATTGTTAAAGAAGTCGAGATCGCCAGCCAGGCAGGTTACACCGGGATTGAGCCGTGGATGGACACCATCCAGCAATACACGAGCGGCGGCGGAAGTTTAAAGGATTTACGCCAGCGCATCGCCGATTCCGGCCTCACTGTGGAAGGTGCCATTGGATTTCCCGAATGGATTGTGGACGACGACGGGCGGCGTGCCAAAGGGCTGGAGCGGGCCAAACGCGAGATGGATATCGTGGCACAGCTTGGTGGCAAACGCTTCGCCGCTCCTCCCGCGGGCGCAACCGATTTGCCCAAACTGGATATTCTGAAAGCCGCCGAGCGTTATCGCGCCCTCCTTGAAGTGGGCGACCAAATCGGCGTCGTGCCGCAAATGGAACTCTGGGGTTTCTCAAAGAATTTGAATCGGCTCGGTGAATGTGTCTGCGTCGCTGTCGAGACGGGACATCCCAAGGCGTGTGTTCTTGCGGATGTTTATCACTTGCACAAAGGTGGCTCGGACTATCGCGGCATGCAGTTGCTCAATGCGGTGGCCCTGCACGTGTTTCACATGAACGATTTCCCGGCCGAGCCGCCGCGGGAAAAGATCGACGACAGTTATCGCGTGTATCCTGGCGATGGAGTGGGGCCGCTACCCGAAATGCTGCGCACGTTGCGCGACACCGGCGGAGTGAAAGTGCTCTCGCTCGAACTCTTCAATCGCCAGTACTGGGCGCAAGACCCGCTGGAGGTAGCCAAAACCGGTTTGGCTAAAATGAAGGCGACCGCGGAGAAGGTAGCGTAGGCCTGCGGCCTGCGAGTTCACGAGGCCTCTCGCCTTGTGTTCTTCGGGCGGTCGTGACGGCTCACGGAGCCGAGTTCGGCATTTGCAGTTGCCGCTGTTCCCGAATTCGTTCCGCTTCCTTGCGAACGGAAATCACCGCGATCACAATCCCCAGCACCACGACCGCCGCCACCAGCCACGGCCAAAGATGTCGCCGCTTCGTCACAGTCGGATTGGAGGAGTCGTTCACGCGCCGCCCATTATCCCCTTCCCGCTCGCCCAGCACAATCGCAATTCAAGGGCGCAAGAACTCTCGACGTTCAATTCATTCTCATTAACTTGGGCGCGTTTATGTCCGATTCCGCCAACGTGCCGGCTGAAGGGAAACACGATCCCTACGGCGTGTTACGCAATCGCGATTTGAGATTCTATTTCTCGGCCCGACTGATCGGCATCATCGGGCAGCAGATGTTTTTCACAGCGTTGGGCTGGGAGATTTACGATCGCACTGGCTCCGCGCTGTTATTGGGTTTTGTGGGACTTTCTTTTGTGATCCCCATGATCCTTTGCACGCTCCTGGCGGGCCACTTTGCCGACATCTACAATCGCAAACGTATCATTGTTATCGCGACGCTCATCATGGCCGGTGCGAATGTCGACCTGGCCGTGATCTCCGCGACGCAATCGCCGGTTTACCTGATCTTTCCCTGCCTGATTGTCATCGGGGCAGCACGAACTTTTCTTGCTGCCGCCAGCGCCTCATTCCTGCCACAACTGGTGGAACGCAAGGAACTCTCCCGTGCCGTGAACTGGAGCGCCACAATCTTTCAAGCCTCGTCCATCATCGGACCACTGGTCGGCGGGAAACTCCTGCACCTGACCGATCGAGCCGCACCGGTTTACGCATTGAACGCAGTCGCTGCCATTACTTGTGCGTTCCTTGTTTCCAGACTGCGAATCCATCATGTTCCGGTCATCCCCGAGAAAATGTCTGTCAAAACTCTATTGACCGGCTTCGACTTCGTATTCGCCAACCGGATTATCCTCGGGATCATTTTGCTCGATATGCTTGCCGTCTTGCTCGGGGGTGCTACGGCGCTCTTGCCCGTTTTTGCGAAGGAGATTCTTAAAGTGGAAGCCGATGGACTGGGCATGCTTCAGGCCGCTTTGCCAATGGGTGCAAGCCTCTGCTCGTTCGTCCTGGCTCATCGTGCGCCAATGCAAAACGCGGGACGCTCATTGCTGCTCGCGGTCACCGTGTTTGGTCTGGCCACCGTCGGCTTCGGTCTGTCCCACTGGTTCTGGCTTTCGTTTGCCATGTTGTTCGCCTGCGGCGCCGCAGATAACGTCAGCGTCGTCGTGCGCCACACGCTCGTTCAATTGCTCACCCCGGACGAAAAACGCGGACGAGTCTCCGCGGTGAACAACCTTTTCATCGGAACATCAAACGAAATGGGCGAGTTTGAGTCGGGCACGGTGGCTCATTGGTTCGGCCCGGCACTCGGCAACACCATCGCCTTTGGCGCGATGGCGTCGGTCGTGTCGGGCGGCATCGGCACAATTCTCGTCGTCTTCGGTATCGCGTGGTTCTGGCCGGAGATTCGCAAGTATGGTCGCCTCGATGCCTGACGTCTGGTCGATCAGGGAAAACCGGGGATTCCAAAGACGGGCCGGAACTCAGTTTCGTTCAGTTCACTGGCATCAATCTTCCGCAACGCCTGCTCCGCTTCGCGCGCCAGTTGGATGTCTGGCTGCACGCACAAATCTCTCAGAAACGCAGTGGCGGGCAATGCGCCGTGCCCGTAATCACCAAGTGCCCGCACTGCCGCCACCTTCACACCGTATCGGCGATCATCCAAACCTTCGACTAGCGCCGGAATAGCGAGCTCGGATCGTCGCCTGATGCGGCTCAGCGTCCTCGCGGCCAAACAGGCCATGGTTTCATCAGTTTCCTTCAAACAAGCGATCACCACGGGCACACTTTCCGCCGCGTTCGGTCCAATGTCGCCAAGTCCCATCAAGACGTCCCTTCGCGTAGTGGGCGCGTTGTTGGTAGTCAACAGGGCAATCAACTCCGGCACGGCTGGCTTCCCGATTTGACTCAGAGCACTGATCGCCACCTTCGAACCCACCGCGTGGGGATCACGAGCAATCCGCGCAACCTCCGGCACCGCCGGGGCCGCTTCCGTTCCGAGAATGCGAAAGCCGGTATAGGCAAGCCAGACACGTTGGTTGTATTCTGAATAGTCGAGCCACCCCGGCAGTTTGCTCGGCCGGATGGCAGCGGGAAGTTTTTGAACCGCCATAGCGATCTTAGCCTTCCACGGACGCCGGTGCGCACCCATCCACGCGACCAGTGACGGGAGGCCATTGGTGCCAATCTGTTTGATTGCATCGGCAGCCTCAGGCCCGAGCGTGTCGCGGCCCGGAACTTCTCGAATGTTGTCAAGAACCATGACGGGCGAGAAATTTCGAAACTCGTATGATCGGTGAAGCGCAAGCCATTGGGAGAGTGGAATGCCACGATACCGCGGCTCTCCATCCTGAGAGCCGGTTAAAGCGAAACCAACCGCCACCAAAGCACCGACGAACGCCGCAAGGACTTTCGGTCGTCTTGACACATGGGAATAATCGCCGCTGCTGGCAATTAGACAAGGCTGCGATTGGTTGGAAAGTGACCGCAACTCCAGGCCTCATTCGTTCTGGCCCGGCGCGTGTAACTATTCAACCGGCACGCGCAACACTACGAACGAATTTGCGGGCACAGCTTGATTGAACTTCGGCTCGGAAATCTGCACCGACAACGCCCGCGGTGATACCCGGTTTGGGGCAGCAAAGTCATTCACGTCGGACAATTTTTCAGCCGTAAGCAGAATTCCTTTAGCGCCGGGCTTTACTGTCTTCACTCCGGCCAATTCCATGGCGACTTCGCGCGCCTGCGGCGTGGCATTCACCAGTTTGACCACCACTTCATTGGCCTGGTTATCCCGAACGGCGCTGGCAAAGACTCCGCCCTTCTGCGGCACGGCGATCTCCGCGGACTGCACGAGATTTCCATCGAGATAGCAATTCATTTGTGGACCCTTCAACTCAATCTTCACGTCATACCAGCGGTCTTCTTCAATCTTCCCCGGCACTTGCGCCACGAGTTGTTCCTGCACGCCGAGCCAGGATTGAATGCCGTGTTTGGTATTGCCCCAGCCGCCGAGATTCCATTGCACGCGCGTATTGGGCCCATCGTTGCGGACCGCAATAATGAATCCTTCCGAGCCGCTCACCTTCCGCGCCTTGAGTGTGACGGTGTAATCCGCCCATTGATTGTCGCCAACCCAGATTGTGGAAATCGCTCGACCATCCGATTGTGCCAGGACGTTTTCCTTAACACTCCAGTTCCCCTCACGCGGAAGTTTGAGCGTGCCAAGGTCACCCGAAAACAAAGTGACATTTCCTTGCGTCACCTGAACGTCCTTGAACTCGGCCGCCGTCCGATACGTGCCCAGCCCGATTCCGCCGGTGGCGACAGTCAGTGGTTCACCAGCTTCCAGTTTCACCGGCAACACAACATCGCCGCGATTCTGGGCGAATAACGCCTGCACATGATAATTGGGCGTGCCGTAAGAACGAAGATTGTCGGCCCAAATCAAATTGGGCGTCCATTGCCAGCCATCAACATGGCCGAACAACGGCGCGTAACTGGCCATACGAACAACGTCAGCATTCCGTTCCATCCCGGTCATGAACGCAGCTTCCGACAGCGCGCATTCCCAATTGTTCTTGTTCTCGACGCTCACGATCTTGTCGCTCTGCGCGGCATACTCGCCAAAGAAAACCTTTGGCCCGTTGCGATCATACTTGTCGAAGCGATTCACGCTGGTGAAGAACCAGGTCGGGTTCGCATAACAATGTTCATCCACAATGTCGGCTTTGAACTCGCGCAACCTGGGCCACAGAAAATCAAAGCGTTCATCGGCAGGCGACGGACCGGCGGCGGCGACGAGTTGAATTTCGGGATGCTTTTCCTTGAGCACTTTCTGGAACTGAGCAAAGCGCTCGATGTATTGCGGACCCCACTGTTCGTTGCCGATCCCGAGCATTTTCATGTTAAATGGGCGCGGATGCCCCATCGCCGCACGCTTCGTCCCCCAGGGGCTCGTCGTCGGACCGTTGGCAAATTCGATTAGATCCAGCGCGTCCTGGATGTAGGGATCAAGCTGGTCCAGCGGCACGAGTTGGCCGCTGTTAAACTGACAGGCCATTCCGCAATTGAGAATGGGCAACGGCTCTGCCCCAATGTCTTCGCAAAGCTGAAAGTATTCGAAGAAGCCAAGGCCGAAGGATTGGTAGTAATCCGGTGTCGGTCGATGGCGGAACTCGAAGTTCCAACGGTTGATGATGAGCTTGCGTTCCTCAATCGGTCCGATGGTGGTCTTCCACTGATAACGATTCGTCAGCACATTGCCCTCGACAATGCAGCCACCCGGGAAGCGCAGGAAGCCGGGCTTCAAGTCCGCGAGCAACTGCACCATGTCCGCGCGCAGGCCGCCCGGGCGATTCTTCCAGGTCTTCTGCGGGAACAAAGACACCATGTCGAAGTCGACCGTTCCCTTTCCCTCGAGGATGATGTTCAAACGAGCCTTGGGCTCAGAGCCCTCCACTTGCAACGCCGCCGTGTGTTTCTTCCACGCGGAGGTCAGTCCCTCAATTTTCTTTTTCGCCAGCACCTTGCCCGCCGGATTCACGAGTTCGACTCGAAGCGTCGGTTTGCCGGACGTCACTCGGACTTGCGCTGAGAAATCATAATTTTCTTCCTCGCGCACTCCGATGCCGCGAAAGCCATCATTGCTGAAACCAAAGCTGCCGCCTTCAGACTGGACCCGCAAGTAATGTGCGTTGGCGGGATTGAAGGGACTATCGGTTTGAATGGTGAGTGAACCCTTCGCGCTGCCTTGAGTCTCCTTCGACCAACCCATCATCGGATCAGGAAACTCAAACGAACGATTTTTCACCAACTCGGCATAGAGACCGCCGTCCGCACCGAGATTGATGTCTTCAAAAAAGATTCCCCACATCGCAGGGTTAATCGTCGCGCCCGGCTGATCGGCTTGAACTGTCAGCGTAAACGGTTGACTGAAGCCGTTCAGCCCGTGCATTAGCGTGCCCGCCAGTAGAAGTGAAGCAATACGTTTGGTTTTCACTCCAGCAGTGAACCCAAGGCGAGCCGCAGCCACAACGCCATTTTGCGAACTTCGTACGCCAAAACTGCCGTCGCAAGAATCCTGGCTCGGCGACCGGCAATAATCAGCGCCAGCGCACTGAGTGAAGTAAACGTTGACTTTCGCGGTCCTCGGCATCGAAACCTTCAGAGAAACATAGGAAGAGTAGTTCGTTTGCCCTGCGCCTCCTGATCTTCTCGGGTACTTGAAATCTGACGGCTCGGACGCCTTTAGCTACTTCTCGAACTTCTTGCAATGGCAAAACAACAGCGTCAATCATTGCGCGGTATTGGTCCTGGCGGACTACTCCGTGCGCGGCGTCGGTTTCACGTGCTTCAACGACAAGTTCGATGAACTCAGGCTGGTCCAGCGCGAGAATGACAATGTTCCCCGCCAGTCCGCTTCCCGACACCCAGCCATAACCGTTATACGAAATCCGAGTTGCCTCCGGAGAATTGGTGACGGAATACGCTCCGCCAAAGTCTGCGAGAGGTCTTCCATCGGACTTGGGCAATTCTGCCCTAAGCCGATCTCGCGTCAGCAACGCGGCGGGCGCGGGGCGTACCTGGGAGGTAAGGATTTCGCCACCAAGCCAACCGGCCAACACCAGCAATGCCAGCCAGCCGCCCTTTCGGACCGACGGCAGCCAAACGAACAACGCCAACCCGGTAAATCCCGGCGCGAAATCCAAGAGGTAGCGCGAGCTCATGTTCGGAAACCGCAGGTAGAACCACGCCAGCGCCAGGACGCTTCCGCTACCCCACACCAGCAGCGAAAGCGCCAGCGCGCGGCCAGGCCGGCAAAACAGCCGCTGCGGATTCAGGCCGGCCCGACTTTCGCAGCGAAGCCAGTGAGCTGCGCCCACCAACGCCGCGATGATCATCAACGCCCAAGCGGGGCTGAACGTGGTCATGTACGCATCGCGCCAGCGCTCGAATCGAGCCTGACCCGGCACGGCTTCCGCGTCAGGTTCACGCGCCTGGACGTTACGTGTGAGGAAAAGCCAGCCACACAGTTCCCGCGCCGCCTGCGAGAAACTGGCTTCCTTCATCGGATTGTCTATTCGCGTCATGAACACGATAATGCCAGGCGTTACCGTGAGGCGATGGCCGAACTCGGTCGGCGATCCGAAACGTGACCAGTTGGTGAAAGCCAACATGCCCACCCCGACTACAAAGACCGCGTTGCCCGCAAGCAAGGCGCGCCAGTGCCATCCCCTCGCCAGCGCAAGAGCAGTACAAACGGATATGGCCAGCAATCCGTAAATGCCATGCGTGGGCCGCACCAATGCCGACAGCCCGGCCAATCCGGCGCAAATGAAGAAGTCCTTGTGCTCGCCAAAGCACGCAACCCGCACAAGAAGTCCCAACGAAACGACGCAGGCATACCAACTGGTTTCCTCGTAAATCAGCCTGCCGCCTTGATTCAATGTCCACAAGGCCGGACAAAGCGTCACAAACCAGACCACGGCAATGCCTGTCGCCGGAGATTTTGTGCGTTGCGCCAGACGCCACGCAGCAGTGCCCGCATACCAAGTCAGCAACGCGAACGCGATCCCCAGGGCGATGCGATCGGGAAACCACTTTTGGCCAAGCAACCTCCAGAGCCCTTCAAACGGCAGCAACCAGAGTCCCACGCCCAATCCCCAAATCTGATTCACTTGTCCGTCGTGCCACGCCAAGTCATGCCCCACTTGATAAATGGAGTCGGCAAGATGTAGTTGTCCCTGCAATAACGCATCGGCCTGCAGGCGATGATAGGGTGAGGGCACATACAGCCGCGTGAAGTCGGCTCCGCCAATCACCATCATGGCCAAAGCGCACACCGCGCAATACAACGCCAGTGGCCAGCGGAGAGCCCTGGCACGAAACGACGACGGACGATGGTTCATTGTGTGCTTTTCATTCTTGCCGGGACTGCTCGCTCGCACCAGCGCAATTGCCGCGCGGGCACTGGTGAACCACCCGGAGCGCGGACAGCCTTGTCCGCGTGAACCTC
>DASUGI010000120.1:0-11373 GCA_036274115.1 Verrucomicrobiia bacterium | reverse complement strand
CCAGAAACTCCGGCAGGTCGTCAATGAAATGGGTGCAGCCGCAGCGACCGATGCGGTCCAGCTTGGCTTGCTTGGTCAGTTCGAAGAAGGCGTTCTCCCGGGGCAGGCCGATTCGGGCCGGGTCAAAGAAACCGTGTTGCTCCAGCCAGTTTTTCGCGGCGGCGTGCAAGTCGTGCTGCTCGCCGATGAATGGATGTTTCGTCTTATGGCTGATGATGGAGACGCGGATACCGGCCGCGCGGCAGGCTTGAAAGAACTCGATGACACCCGGGTACGGCGCGGCTTCGACAATGCGCGGGCCATAAACGTAACCCTGCATTTCGGTCCACGCATCCTCGTTGCCGATGCGGCGGAGGTAATTTCGCACCTCGGACTTGTTCACCGGCACCTCGGCGGGAATAAGATTTCGCTCGCGGGCGACTTTGTGGAACAACGCGTCGTAGCAGACGATCGTGTTATCGAAGTCAACGCCGATGTGCATGGTGCCAGCGGCTCAACCCAAAGCGGCCTTGATGCGCGCCGCCATTGCCGCCGGAGTCAGTCCGAAATGCTCGCGGGCATCTTCCTGCTCGGCGGTTTCGTGCAGAAATTCATCCGGCGTCCCGCAACGCAGTAGTCTGGCCTTCGCCGGCGCTTGCGCGGAAATCCATTCGGCAACACTTCCGCCCAGTCCGCCGAGGATACTGTGCTCCTCCATCGTGACGACGAGTTTGAAATTGCCAAAAGCATCTTTGAGCGTTGCTTCGTCGAGGGGTTTGATGGTGTGAAAGCTGACAACCCTGGCGGAAACACCTTCCTTCGCGAGCCGGTCGGCAGTTTCAACCGCCGCCGGCAACATATTGCCGGCACTTAGCAGACACACATCCGTGCCATCACGCAACGGAATCGCTTTGCCAATCTCAAGGTTCGGCTCGGTTTGATGAACCACGGGCTCGCCCTTTTTACCGATGCGGATGTAAACCGGGTTATTCTGTTTCAACGCGGCTTTCAAGGCGGCGCGCACTTCCATGGCATCCGCTGGCGCAACCACGGCCAACCCGGGCAACAAACGCAACATCCCCATCTCTTCGCACGAATGATGGGTCGCACCCAGCGAGGCATAGGAAAGGCCAGCCCCCGTGCCGACAATGATCACGGGTTGATGATGGTAACAGACATCGACCCGAATCTGCTCCATGCACCGGTAGGTGATGAACGGGGTAATCGTGTAGCAAATGGGCCGCAGACCACTCATGGCCATGCCCGCTGCCACACCCACCATGTTCGCTTCAGCCACGCCACAGTTGAAGAAGCGGTCGGGACATTTGGCTTTGAGGTCGTCGAACAAGCGGTTGCCGATGTCGCCGCTCAGAAGCACAACCCGCTCATCGCGTTGCGCCAGTTCGGTGATTTGTTTGGCGAAGGCGTTTCTCATGCGAGTCCCAACTCCTTGCGCGCGGTCTCGACCTCCTCAGGTTTCGGAGTGCGATAGTGCCAGTTGTTGTCGTCCTGCATGAATGAAACTCCCTTGCCCTTGACCGTATGGGCGATGATGGCGGTTGGCCTGCCGGGCGCGACATTCTTCAGCAACCGGGTGACCGCGGTGATGTCATGGCCGTCCACGTCGTGCGCATCCCAACCGAACGCCGCCCACTTATCGCGCAGCGGTTCCAACGCCATGATTTCATTGCTGCGGCCAGTCGCCTGCCATTTGTTGTAGTCCACAATGACGGTGAGCCTTTCCAACTTCTGCGCGGGCGCGAACATGGCAGCCTCCCAAACCGTGCCTTCGTTGCACTCGCCGTCGCTCATGCAAACAAACACGCGGTAATCCTGCTTTTGAATCCGCGCTGCCATGGCCATGCCCACGCCGACCGGCAGGCCGTGCCCCAGGGAACCGGTGGCCAGTTCCACGCCAGGAGCGCAGTTGGGCGCGGGCTGTTCGGCCAGGGGCGCACGGAATTTGCCGAAGCTCTCCAGCCAATCCTTCGGGAAAAATCCGCGTTCGGCGAGTGTGGCATAAAGCGCCGTGGCCGCGTGTCCCTTGCTCAGGATGAAGCGGTCGCGCGCGGCATCGGTTGGCCTGGTCGCGTCAATTCTCAGCACGTTCCAATAAGCCGCCACGAGAATATCCACACAGGACAGGGCCGATGCCAGGTGAGGTGTGCTCGCGGCGTGCGACATTTGGATCAGCTTGAATCGAAGCTGGCGCGCGATGAGATCAGGATTGGCGTCGCTCATTTGAAATGGATGATGCAATGGATGACTTCGCCGGAGCGCATTTTGGCGATGCCATCGTTGACCTCGTTGAGCGAGATGCGGTGCGAAACAAAGCTGCTGGTGTTGAACCGGCTGTCGCCCACCATGCGCAGATAGCGGGGAATATCTTCCGCGGGCAGACTCTCGCCCCCGTGCGAACCGCGCAAAACCTTGCCGAGGTGCAAGGGAAGTGTGTTGATGGAAATCTTCTTGTCGCTCGGCATCACTCCCACGCCAACCACCCGGCCGAAGTTGCCCGCAAGGGCAAAGGCCTTTTCCAGCACCGCGGGATTTCCGGTGCCATCCACAACGACATCGGGTCGCGAGCCACCAAGAATCCTCAGGACGGCTTCGGCGAAATCCTCTTTGGTGGAGTTGATTCCATGTGTTGCACCGTTCTTAAGCGCGACTTGCAATTTGTGCTCTTGCACATCCACCGCAATGACCGGGTGCGCTCCAGCGAGTCTGGCACCGAGCACCGTCCCAAGCCCGATGCCGCCACATCCGATGACCACTACAGCTTCACCGATCCTGACCTTCGCGTCGTTGTTGATGACACCGAAGCCAGTCGTCAACGTGTCCGCGAGCAGGCAGCAGAGTTCAAAATCCGTGTCGGGCGGAACAATCGTGACACGGTTTTCCGACAGAATTGAAAACTGCTGGAAGGTCGTGATCGGGCCCGCATTGCAGGCCTTGCCGTTCCAGTTGTAAACCGCTCCCCGCGCTTCAATCCCCCGGCCTGGACGCCAATGACAAACGACGCGGTCGCCGGGTTTGACGTGACGCACCTCCGGGCCGACTTCGCGCACGATGCCGCCGGCTTCGTGGCCGAGCAGATGCGGCAGCCATTTGTCCGGGCCCTTCACGCCGTCGATTTCACCAATCTGCGAACCGCAAATCCGACTGGCTTTGATGTCGACCAGCACCTGACCAAAGCCCAGCGGCGGCAGGTCCACCTCGTCGAGGACAAGCGGTTTCTTCTGTTCCACCAGGATTGCGGCAGCGGTTTTCATCGCTCTAAAAGTTTAACAACGAAATGCCGCTCTTGAGAAGTGTCGGTTTGGAAATCGGCTCGGCATTGCCCACAATTTTCACGGCCTGAGCGCCGGCGAGCTGGCCGAGAAACGTAGCGAGGTCCACCGGCAAGCCACGCACGGCCGCAAGCGCCGCCACGGAAAAAAAGGCGTCCCCGGCACCGATGGTATCCACGACGTCCCGTTCCAATGGCGGGCACAGGCACGCCGCTTCGCGGTCATGCAGCCCGATGGTTTGCACCGACCCGCGGGTGAGCCACGAGTAACGGGCCCGGAAACTTTTCTTCAACGCGGCAAGTTCCTTCTGAAAACCCACCTCGCGCCGGCCAATCGCCAGCATGATTTCGTTCTCGTCGAGCGTGAAGGCGTCGGCTCGTTGATACTGACGATTGATGATGTTAAAGCCGTGGTTGTTCGAGTTGGTCTGGCAATTCAGCGCCAGAAACCTGGCTTTATCCTGCACGAGTTCGCGCAAGCGGGCCTGCATCATGCCGTGGCCGAAGTCGAGCAACAGGACCACGTCAGCCTTGCCGATCTCAACCAAAAGCTTCTTCTCCAGTTGCTGTAACACCTTTTCCGCCGGGGGCTGCGCATCGATAAAGTTCACCGCAAACAGCTTGCTCATTTCCGCGCCCTCGACGAGCGGCTCTACAAAACGCTGTTTGATGATGGTGGTAAAGCCGCCATCGCGCACGGTGCAATCCTCTCCTGGTGCGACGTGACTGCGGAGTTGTTTCTGAGCCCACGGTTCGTTTCCCACCAGGCTCACGTATTTTACGCTTCGGGCAAATTGCTTTACGTGACGGAACACGGCCAGGGCGCCGCCGCATTGCGTCTCCTCCCGCAGGAAACGCCCGGAAATGATTTTGTTCTTCGAGGTCAGCCCCTGGACTTTCACCGAGGAATAGCGGTCGAAGATCGTGTCGCCCACCACCAGCACCTTGAGCCCGGCGAAACTGTTCACGGCGTGAACGAATTGTTTCCGGTTATGCCGCGTCGCCAGCGATTCGCAGAATGCCTTGACCGGCGCGCTCAAGTGGTCGAAGTGCTGGTTGAGCAGCTTGGTGGAACTGTATTTGATCGAACCAATGAAACGCACCTGACCGCCGACTTTCTTCACCGCAGCAATTTCGCCGGGAATGGTGCCTTCCGTATCGAAATCAGGATCTTCGTATTCCTTGCCGCGGCAATAGATGTGCGGGCGAACGCACTGGATAGCTTCCACCGCGCCCGTAAACGGCACGAGTACGACGTAATCCACACAGCTCATCGCCGCCAGACTGCGGAGGCGAAGCTGCTCCTTGAAAATGGGGCGTCCCGGACCTTTCTTGACGAACTTGTCCGCCGTAAGCGTCACGACCAACACATCCCCCAGCGAACGCGCTTCCTCGAGATGCAGGATGTGGCCGGGATGAATCAGGTCAAAGATGCCATGCGACTGCACAATGCGTTTGCCGGCAGCGCGCAGTTTCTTGAACAGGGCGGGTGCGTTCTCGAATGAAATGATTTTCGCAGCGGACATCGGCGGATCAGCGCGACGCGAACTCGTAGGCCTTGGCGGACCGGCCCACTTTCATGAACTTCATGTTGTAATGCTCGGCGGCGTCGATGTCCGGAAACGCGCCGCCATCAAGTGCCTTGCGGAGGTTCGCGACCTCGGCGCGGATGGAGCTGACCGGCTGGTAGCCGAGTTCGCGCAGTATCTTGGCGGAAGAAATGTGATAGTCGCGCTTGTCGAGCGTATCGGTCACCTTGATCTCCACATTCAAGTCCTTGAGTTCGCCCTGAATCACCCTGGCGATCTCGATGACTTTCAGGTTCTCAAATCCGAAGTTGAAGGTGCGCCCATTGATCTTGCTGGCATCACCCTCCACAAGCAGACCGTAAAGATTAATCATGTCCGTAATGCCGACATTGGGCCGACGCTGCTCGCCACCATGGACGGTGATGACGCGTTTGCGCAGCGCATCCGCTGTGAGCTTGTTTACCGTCAGGTCAAAACGCTGGCGCGGCGAGTACCCGCAGACGGTGGCGGGCCGGACATTGACCGTGCAGAAATCCGGTGAAGCGGCCGCGGTGACGATCCACTCGGAAAGCATTTTGTACTTCGAGTAAAACGTGATGGGTTCGGGCTCGAGCCTTTCATCGATGTCGGCGACATCACGGACCCCAAACACACTGCTGGACGAGGCATTGATGAAGCGCTTCACGCCCGCGGCACGGGCTCGGGCCAGCAACAAGCCAACCGCATCGAAATTCACCTGGCGCGTGAGCACTTCGTCGATATCACCGGTCGGATCGTTTGAGATCGCGGCCAAATGGATGACCGTGTCCATACCGGCAACCGCTTTAGCCACCGCCTCCGGATCGCGAATATCCCCGCGCACCAGTTCAAAACGCGTCTGCCATTGGGGCCAGTTCTTATCCGCCTTGAGCGCTTCAAGACCGGCGTCCGTGTAAAGCATCAGGTCAATCACCCGGACGTGATGGCCCAGCGAAAGCAGGTGCGGCGTCAGCCGGCTGCCAACGTAACCAAAACCTCCAGTGACAAGAATCTTCTTCATATCAAGCTTTGTGAATGTAATCAGCGGGTTGCTTTTTCAATTCTTCAAGATCCCGGTTTATCCAGGCAATCGTCTCATCGATACCCTGGTCCAGGGACACAACATCCTTCCAACCAAGCGTGGTGCGTGCCTTTGTGCTGTCGAGCAGGTAAGCAGCATCCTTGCCGGGGCGGTCTCCAACCACCTCCACCACGTCGGCGAAGTTCACGCCCATGCGGGTGCAAATCCGTTCCACCAGTTCCCGGATGGACACGTAGAGGTCAGTGGAAAAATGATACGTTTCGCCAGCCGGCGCCGACCGGGCCACCCGCAAGGTGCCATCCGCCACGTCTCGCGCATGAATGAAGGAACGCACCGAACGTCCGCCCCCGTGCAACTGCAGCTTGCGACCGGTCTTGATGAAGAACACCGTCCGCGGCACGATGCGATAAAGCTGTTGCCCGGCGCCGTAGACATTCGCCGCCCGGGTGAACGCCACAGGGAACTTGTAGTTCTTGAAGAACGTCATCAGGTGCAGGTCGCACGCGGCGCGCGACGCCGCGTACGGCGTGCTTGGGTTGAAGGACGCGCTCTCGGTGACGTTTCCACTGCACGAACCGTAAACTTCCGGCGTCGTGATGTGGACGTACTTCTTGAGGAAGGGGAATTGCCGGAGCTTTTCGTGCAGACGAACATTGGCAACAACGTTGGTCTGATACCATTGATCCGGATGCAACCAGCTTTCGGCCACCATGCTTTGCGCGGCGAAATTGACGACGTAGTCCGGCTTGAAATCGCCGATGGCTGCGACGAGTTCGTTGGTGTGATGGTTCAGGTCCAGTTGCAGGAACTGGAACTTTGCGGTCGCCGGCCGCTGGGTTTTCCACTTGTAAGGGAGGAAAGACGGGTGCGCTTCGGCTGATCTACTGGTGCCAATCGTTTCAATCCCTTGTTCCAACAGAAAGTCCACGAAACTCGCACCCGTGAACGAGTTGCTCCCGATGACAAAAATCTTTTCGGCCATGATATAATCGTGACCCGGTCATAGAAACCGGGCCTGAAATCGAGCGGGGAACATCTCAGTTTTCGAGGCTAATGGCAATCGGATTCCCCGAGGCAAGTGGCTGCTCCGGTTTACGTCCGGCCCAACGCGGGATTCTCCATAAAGGCATAGCACAGCAGGTGACAAATCGTCATCTGGGCATCTTCGACGCGGCCGTAATGAACGTCATTAATCACAATCGCCTGGTCGGCGAGTTCCGCCATCCGACCGCGTTTCGCGCCGACCACAGCAATGGTCTGCAGGCCATTTCCTTTCGCCCACTCCATCGCCTTCACGCAATTGGGCGAGTTGCCGCTGACACTGATCCCAAATGCGATGTCGCCGGGTTTGCCGTAATTCCTCAGCGGTCCGGCGAAGATCTCATCATAGGCGTAGTCATTCGCCAGCGCCGTCAGCCAGGACACATTGTCGTTAAGCGCAAGGATGCGAAAGCGCTTCCCGAGTTTGTCCGAAGCTCCTTGCCCAAATCGGTGGCGAAGTGAGAGGCGTTGGCCGCGCTGCCGCCGTTCCCAAAAACAAAAATCTGCCGATCTTCCATCAGCGCGTGCCGCAAACGTAGCAATGAGCTTCCCGACCGCTTCGAGAGGAATTGACTCGTGTGCGGCACGTTGTGCCTTCATGTAACCTGCAATCCAGGCCTTCATGTCACACGAGGATGGGCATGACAAACGGGTTTGTCAGCGGGTTTTTCTGAAGGCTAAAAGGTGCGACGGTTGGAGCTGACCGAATGGTGACCGAGGGGCCGATCCTTTGAAAAGCGTTTCAATTCGAAGTGATTTTACGACGGCCTTTTGACTTCGCAACCATGCCTGCAAGTCCGAGTGCCAGAATCGCCAGCGCCGACGGTTCGGGAACGAGCGTCAGTACTTCACTCCCGCTCAAGGCGCGATTGTAAATCATCACTTCATCGATTCTGCCGTCGAAGAAAGAAATGCCACCTCCAACGTCAGTTCCCCCGACCACTCCGCCGATGGACAAATCGTCCAGGGTCGGGAACACGCCACCGCTGTAGGGTGTCTCGTTGTTCAGTATCCCGTTGATGTAAATGCGGAGCGTTGAACCATCGTAACTGCCCGCAAGATGCGTCCACGTGTTTAGCGGGATGGTTGAGGTGGTGAAAACATTGGCACCGGCGTCGGAACCGTCGGCGCTTACCGCAACATAGCTTCGGCCATCGGGATGAATCGAAAACGTATAGCCATTGTGGTTCACCGGGAAAACGGCGCCCCACTTACTGAGGATTTCGTCGTAGGAGCCGCGACTCGATGGATTCACCCAGGCCGCCAGCGTGAATCCCGTGGTCAGGCGTAAGCCGGGACTGTCCGGAATGCGAATATGATCATCGACACCGTCGAACAAGAAACCCGAGCCAACCGCACCTCCAGAATAGCCCGCGCCATTCAGCGCTGAACCCGTATTGGAACTCGCACTGTCATTGGCATTCCCTTCGCCGCGCCACCAACTCACCAGGCCCGTCAGCGGCGGTGCTGCGTATTGGCCAAAAGCCGGTATCGAAGCGAACAATGCAGTGGAAGCAAATACCCGAAGTAGCCTTACCATTTTTCCCGTTTTCATTTCTACGCAGGGTTTAAGTGACAGCGCTATCTCACCACGGTTTCTGAATCTGTCAATAGCGACTCTTTCAAAACCCGCAAACGCTTATTGTGGTTTGCTGAGAAGTTCGTCCGCTTTGTCACAAACGTATCGGGCAAACGGAATCGAACAGGTCCACGCCGGGGACACCGCGTTCAAGACATGCAGGGATTTCCCATCCCCTTGAAGCACGAAATCCATTTCCAGCTTGCGGGTTTTCAGATGCAGCAGTTGCGCCCGGATGCCGGGTTTACCCCAGTGCCGGAAGTTTTCCAACTTGACGCCTTCAAGCAATTCTCCGGAAAGCGCCACCAAACGTGACCGGAAATACTTCAAGGTTTCCTCCGCCGCGATGCGCTTGAAATCGAAGCCTGAGAAAAGGAGCAAACCGAGGTCCCGGAAAATGATTTCCGCAAATTCATCGAGCCTGAAATTGGCGAAACCGTTGTATTGCTCGCGCCAAAAGGCCGGGATTGCAGTGGGCCCGATCTTGGAATGCCCATTTACGGCCACCGTGAAGTGCACTCCCAGAAAGGGATTTCGCAAATCCGGCACGGGATAAACATTGGTGCGCAGCGAACCCGGCGGCTCTTCGGAATAAAGGTAAATGCCCTTGAACGGGAGAATCCGGTATTCCTCCGAAAACCCGAAGTCGCGGGCGACCCGGTCGGCGTAAAGTCCAGCGCAGTTGATGACGTAACCGGCCTGGAAATCTCCCGTGGTGGTTTTGATCGTCGGACCTGTGCGCCCAAGGTAGGCGACCCCTTGTTGGATGTTTATGCCCTCCGCAATCGCATCTCCCTTCATCGCGTTCAGTACGGCGAGCGGATCGGACGTGGAAGTGGTTGGCGAAAAGATCGCGCGCTCAAACGTTTTTACGCGCGGCTCGACCTGCCTCGCTTCCGTCGCGGTGATGGCCTGCAGTTCCACCCCGTTGGCTTTGCCCCGACGCAGCAGTTCGTCCAATTGCGGCAGTTCGGTTGCATTGCGCGCCACCACTAGTTTGCCGCATTTATTGACGGGAATTCCCTTGGTCGCGCAATAGGCGTGCAGCAGGCGGTTGCCGTCCCGGGTAAACTTCGCTTTCAGGCTGTCGGCGGTGTAGTAAAATCCGGCATGGATGACGCCGCTGTTGCGTCCACTGGCGTGCAGGCCGCATTGCTGCTCCTTTTCCAGCAAAACAACTTTTGCCTCAGGCCGCCGCCGTTTTATCTCGCGCGAAACGCACAGCCCCACTATGCCTCCGCCAATAACTAAAATTTCTGTCGCATTCATCAGAAAAGACCCGGGTGCTTGGCAGCAGAGCGTTCCGACCGGTTGGAAAAAAATCGCTGGCCAACATGGAGCATATCCCACCCGGCAGTGAGACGGATGTAAAGTAAACAGTGAAGCCGCATTCCACCTGCTTCAAAGCCCGCCAGCGCCAAAAGGATTGAATAACCCACGGGCCGTTCTTAATCTCTCCAACATGAAGACACTTTCCTTTGGCATCGCGCTGCTCACTTCTGCGCTTGCCCTGACGGGTCCGCTAAACGCCCAAACCTTGACGCTGGCTGCCATCCCCAAGAGCACCGGCGGTGAATTCTGGGAAACCGTTGCCGCTGGCGCGAGGAAGGCCGCCAAGGACCTCGGGGTCACGCTTAAGTGGGAAGGCACGGTGACCGAAACTGAAATTGCCGAGCAAAACAAGATCATCGAGAACATGGTGAATCTCGGTGTCAAAGGCATTGCCCTCGCGCCACTGAATCAAAAGGCGATGAAGCGGCAGGTGGAGAATGCCGTGGCCGCAGGCATTCCGGTCGTGATTTTCGATTCCGGGGTGGATGGCAACGCACATTCCAGTTTCGTCGCCACAGACAACAAACAGGGCGGCGTGATTGGCGGCAAGGAACTGATTCGGCTCGTGGGCGACAAGAAGGGCGCGAAGGTGATGTGCATGCGATTCGTGCAGGGCACGGGAAGCACTGAGGCCCGTGCGCAAGGCTTCATCGAGACCGCCAAGGCTGCGGGTTTTGACGTTGTGGCGCATCCGTATCCCGACACGGGCACGATTGAAGGTTGCAAAACCGCCGCGGCCAATACGCTGGAGAAGTTCGTGAAGAATGGCGCGCTCGCACTCGACGGCATCTTCGCCGCGAATCTCTATTCCACCATCGGCGTCGCCTCCGCCCTCGACGACCTGCGCAAAGGCGGCATCAAGGTGAACGTGAAATTCGTCGGCTTCGACACCTCGAAGCGTCTTGTCGAGGATTTGCAGGCCGGCAAGATTGACGCGCTGGTGGCGCAGAACCCCGAGAAGATGGGCTACCTCGCGGTTGAGACGCTTTACAAAGTCGTGAAGAAGGAAAAAGTTCCCGCCATGGTGGACACCGGCACGGTGCTCGTGACGAAAGAGAAATTGGAGAAGGATGCGGAGGTCAGGAAGCTCGTGGGGTTGTGACCAAATGCCTGATAAGCCACGCATATACCGCAAAACCGAGAAATGGGATCACGCCGAAGTGGAGCGGGCAATCGCCGACAACAACCCGGAGGAGCTACTTCGCGCAGTAATCGACATCTAATGCACGACGAAGATTTTTATTTTGCGCAGGAAATCTGCATCAAACTATCGGCTCACAATCATTTCAATGTGAGGGGAAATGCGGTGCTTGGCTTCGGCCACATTGCTCGTGTGCATCGAAAACTCAACCAAGCTGTTGTGCAACCGATAATTCAGGCTGCTCTCCATGATCAGGATGATTATGTCCGCGGACAAGCCGAAGCAGCGGCCGATGACACCACCCGCTTTTTAAGCTGGCAGTATGATAGACAAGGCTGAAGCCACGCCGAGCCGTGCCAGGTTCTCGCTCTCCTCCGGCTGGGGTAACATCCTCGGCCGTTTCCTCGCGCTCATCGTGGTGTT
>DASUGI010000119.1:0-27309 GCA_036274115.1 Verrucomicrobiia bacterium | reverse complement strand
ATTCGCCCCATCGCCGGCACGCGGCGTCGCGGCAAAACGGCCGACGAAGACCTCGCGTTGGAAAAAGAACTTCTCGCCGACCCGAAGGAACGCGCCGAGCACGTCATGCTCGTCGATCTCGCGCGCAACGACATCGGGCGCGTGTGCGATTTCGGCAGCGTGCAGGTGAAGGACCTGATGATCATCGAACGTTACAGCCACGTCATGCACATCGTCTCGAGTGTCGAGGGCAAGCTGGCGGCAGATAAAACCAACTACGACCTGATGCGCGCGACATTTCCCGCGGGCACGGTGAGCGGCGCGCCGAAGATTCGCGCGATGCAGATCATCTCCGAGCTCGAAGGCACGACGCGCGGGCCGTATGCCGGTTGTGTGGGTTACTTCAGTTTCAACGGCAATCTAGACACGTGCATCACCATCCGCACCGCGCTGCTCAAGGGTGGCAAAGCCTACGTTCAAGCCGGCGGCGGCTGGGTGAATGACTCCGAACCCGAAGCCGAATTTCAGGAAACGGTGAACAAATCGAAAGCAATGTTAAAGGCCGTTGCATTGGCGGAAACATTCGCGAAAAGCTGAAACTTGCGGAAACTCCCCTGCCCTCCGTAGCAGTTGCTGCAAAGGAGGGTCAAAGCCGTGGCACTGGCGGAGATGTTCACGCGTGAAACGTGATTCGTTGAATCGTTGAATCGTTGAATCGGCGGAGCGAATTTGAATTCCTGTAATCCTCACGGTTTGAACAGGCGGAAGAACCTGGTCTGGCCGCTGGCGGGAAGGGTGATGGGATTGGTCTGGCCGCTGGGGGAATTGCTCCACGCCACCGGCGCAAGGCTCAACGTCTCCTGCAATCCAAAGCCGGGCGTCGGCGGCGTCCACGAAAGCGTGACCTGACTCACGCCGCTTTGGAAGATGCTCAAGAGGGGTGGGTTTGCATCGGACAGTTCGAACACGTAGGCCGCGCCAGAGTTGATCGCGCTGTTGTTGTTTTGGTCGCCGTTGACGCCGGTCGCGTTGCTTTCCTCGAAATTCGCTCCGACCAGCACCGTGTCGCCGGAAGCCGCCACGGAAGTGCCGAAAGAATCAATTACCCCCGTGTTGCTGGCCTTCACATAGGCATGCTGACTCCAACTTGCGCCATTCCGCACAAAAACATAGGCCGCGCCGGAGTAGAGCGCGCTGTTATTGCTTTGGTTGCCATTGATGCCCGTCGCATTGCTATCCTCGAAAGGCGCGCCGACCGCGACCATGTCGCCTGAAACGGCCACCGAACTGCCGAAGTTGTTACCGATGCCGGGTGGAGGAGACCCTTCGGCATTGCTGGCCTTGAGATAGGCTTCCTGCGTCCAGTTCGTTCCATTACGCACGAAGATATATGCAGCGCCAGCGTTCGTAGCGGAATTGTCGCTGCCATTGCCATTGACTCCGGTGGCGTTGCTGTCCTCTGACGGCGCGCCAACGACGACCGTATCAACCGAGATGGCCACTGAGCTTCCAAAAAAGTCTTGAGAGTCCGGGTTGCTCGCCTTGAGAAGCTTTTGTTGCGTCCAATTCGTCCCGGTGCGCACGAAGACATAAGCCGCGCCCTGGCCGCCTTCTTCGCCTCTCGCCCCGACGATAATCGTGTTTGCTGATATCGCCACTCGGCCACCAAATCCGTCATCATTGCCGGTGTTACTGGCCTTGAGATACGCTTGCTGTTCCCAATTGGTTCCGTTGCGCATGAACACGTACGCCGCCCCGGAATCAGTCGCGCTGTTGTTAGTTTGGTTACCGTTGACGCCCGTGGCATTGCTGTCCTCCAACGGCGCGCCGACCACGATGGTCTCGCCTGACACAGCCACTGAGTAGCCGAACACGTCACCGACTACGTTGACATTGGGTGCGCCTTCGGCGTTGCTGGCCTTCAGATAGGCCTCGTGAGTCCAATTTGTTCCGTTGCGAACGAAAACGTACGCGGCGCCCGAATCCCGCGCGCTGTTGTCCGCCGCATCGCCATTGACGCCCTTTGCGTTGCTGTCATCGAACGGCGCTCCCACCACAATGATGTCGCCCGAAATCGCAACAGAAGTGCCGAAGAAATCACCGGGATAACAACTGCAACCGCTGCAGCCCCCCGTCGTGCAGACTCCGACGGCATTTGCCGCTTTGAGATACGCCTGCTGTCGCCAATTAACTCCGTCGCGAATGAATACGTAAGCTGCGCCGGCGCCACCCACGCTGTTATCGCTCTGATTCCCGTTGACGCCAGTGGCGTTGCTGTCTTCCTGGGGCGCACCGATCACGAACGTATCGCCCGACAGCGCCACTGAAGAACCGAACCCATCACCCGCCCCGGTGTTGCTGGCCTTGAGATAGGCGTGCTGAACGATGTCACCAAAGGTTCGGAAGCTTTGATCGGCGCCAACTACCACGCCGAAATTGTTCGAGGCGACGGCACGGAAGTGGTAGTAAACGTTCGCAACCAGACCAGTCAACATTCGGTTGAAGTTTGTGTCAGTGCTGCCACTCCCCAGCGCCTGCGGTGGCGTGACGCTGCCGTAGTTGGTCGTCAAGCCAAACTCGAACCAGGCACTCGAACTCGAGCCATTAGGATTGGCTGCGCCGTTGAGCATGGCGGTCGTTTGTCCGACGCCGCTGACCGGCAGTGTCGTCACTCTTGGCCGTGGGTCGAGAACTTCAATCGAACCGTCCAGGAGCAGTTTGTTTGTCCAACTTTGCCCTGGAGCGAGGGGCGGTAACGTGATGTTCGCAAACGAACCCGCATAACTCACCGCATCGAACATTTTGAATCGGTCGCCCCCGACCAGCACATTGGTGCCGAGCTTGGTTACGACGAGCGACCCGCCGTAGGCAAGTGCTGCATTCACTTGAATTTGATCATTGGTCAGGATTGATCCGTTCTTGCTGATTTCCATGATCGCCGTGCCTTGCAGCGAAGGCGCGCCGTTCACAAAGCTTGAAGCAAAAACGATTCTGCCGATGGAGTCGCCGGGGCTTACCGTGCCGCCACTGGACACGGTTACAATACTGACACCGCCGATGCTGCCGTTGCCGGTGAGCAGACCGTTGGCAGAAACAATCACGTCGCCCGCGATGGCATGAAATCCGTTGCCGACCAGTCTCCACGTCGCGGCACGAACGCCATCACCCACGCGGAAGGACTGTCCGTTGTTGATGGCCATGTTCCGCGCGGAGAGCATGCCGCCGTTCAGTTCAAATTTGCCCGCCGAGTTGGTCGAGAGCAACTGATCCACTTCCACCAACCCCGCGTTCAGGACATTCGTGCCGCGCCGGACATCGAGAAGGCCCGTGCTCGCCGCGTTGGTCACGCGCAACGCGCCGCCGTCCACCACCACACGATTGTTCGTCGAGGAAGCATTGAGACTGACAAACAAGTTGCTTGCCAAGACGCTCGCGCCATTGCTCACAACGAGCCGGTTGCCAACGCCGTTGCTGCCGACATAAAGATTGTTGCCGACCAGCCAGCTCGTTCCGGGATCGGTCACCGTCACTGCGTTCGCCCCGCTACTCATGCCCAACAAGGCGTTGCCACCCACAAAGACCGAAGCGCCATTACTGACCACCAACTGGTTGTTGAGCCCCGAAGACCGGCCGATCTCCAAATCGGTCGCATTGCTCCACACCGAACCGCTGCCCGTGATCGTCGCCAGGTTGTTGCCACTGCCACTCGAAAGCGCCCCGCCAATCCGGCTGAAACTGCTGCGCACGGCCCCGCCCTCGCTGACCAGCAGACGATTTCCCGAGCCGTCGTCGCCGACGTAAAAAACGTTGGTGCTGCTCCAGAGCGAACCTGCGCCGGCCACGACCGCGAGGTTGTTGCTGGCAATCGTGGCGTCGCCCAGGATGGCGTTATTGGCCAGCACCGTGCCGCCATTGCTCACGACCACCTGATTGCCCGAGCCGAGGAATCCAACCTCAATACTGCCCGCGCTGCTCCACACCGAATTGGATCCCGTCACCCAGACCTGATTGTTGCTGGCCGACTCGGAGATATAACCCAGGTAAGCGTTGGCGTTCACGGAAGCGGTCGCACCGTTGCTGACGATCAGGCGGTTGAATGCGCCATTGCTGCCGACGAAAAGAAAGTTGGGCGAGTTGGCGCCCATAAACCATCGCGCAGTGGGGCTGACGAGTTGCGCTACGTTGGATTTGGCGGAGGCGTTGGCGCCGATGGTGCTGAAGCCGGAATTGGTGAGCAGGCAATTGTTGGAAAGGACGAGCAGCGTGAACGAGCCGTTGGTGCCCACAGTCACGTTGCCAGGGATGGAGTTGGTGACGTTGATCAACGTGTTGGTCGCGCCGTCGGCGACGAGTTGGGCATGAAGGGCGCTTGTCGCAATCAACATCGTAGCCAAAATGGTCAAAGAGTTTTTCATCACCCACCTCCGTATGGATTTCATGGTATACGAATTCGGAAATAGCGCTGGAGTTCGCCTGGAGCGATGGCGTTGGTGAAAATGAAATTGCCAAAACGGTCGAACTGGTTCGTCGCGATCGGGATCCAGTTGGTTATGGGCAACACGATGTTCGTGGACGTGAGCACTGCATAGGTGCTGTTGGAAACACCTCCGAAACCGCTCATGACCAGGTTCACTTCTCCGGAAACGACCACTTTTGAAATCTGCGGACGAGGCACAACCATCGAGAAACGGAAGCAATCCAAGTTTAGACGTTTCCCGGCCTCGACGCTGCCGTTGATGAAGCCGCTTTCGTATCTGAACTCGATGAGTGGGTTGTCGTCATGCGGATTGTTGGTCACGTAGCCAATCGTCCTCCACGAGGTGACGGTGCCGTATCTCGCTTGAAACTTGTCGGTGTTGTTGACCGACAAAGTCCCATTGTTGCAAGAGACAGAAAAGACGGCGTCGGTGTTGATGTTTCCAAACGCTGAAGTAAAAGTGTGGTCCAGTTGATAAACAGCGCCTCGAACCGGCAAACGCGTACTTATCAAGAACCCGGAGTTGGTATCAGGTAAACCTCCCACGACAGCGCGAGAACCGTCTCGCGGCGGCGCATCCGCCACTGCGCTCTTGGCCGCGCTATCAAGGACAGTCGTAAAGAAGAATTCCAAGTAACCATTCGGATTAGGGCCGGTCCCCGTCGGCGAAGGCCGGGCGGTGATATACACACTGGGCACGGTCCCCACAACCTCGATGGAGCCGTCTATCAGAAGCTTGTTGGTCCAGGACTGGAGAAAACCCAGCGGAGGCAGAGTCACACTGGAAAAGGCCCCGGCGTAGCTGGAGGCGCTGAACAATTGGAACCGATCCCCAACCGCCAGAGTACCGGGCTCGAGGTTGGTCACGATGAGTGGCCCGCCATAGGTAATTGTGCCTGCAACCTGAATCTGACTGTTGATGTCGAATGGGCGGTTTTTGCTGATCTTCATGCCGGTCAGCGCGGCGTTGGCGGAAATGGTCAGCCCATTGCCGAAACTATTGGTGCCAAAGCTCGTCAGATTTAACGTGGCTGGGCTGACACCATTCCCAACGCGGAACAATTGGCCGTTGCTGGCGGTGACTTTTCCGACGGAAAGCGTGCCGCCGTTCAGTTCAAATTTGCCGGCCGTGTTGGTTACGAGCAATTGGTCCACTTCCACCAGCCCCGCGTTCAGGACATTCGTGCCGCGCCGGACATCGAGAACACCCGTGCCCGTCGCGTTGGTGACGCGCAACGTGCCGCCGTCCACCGTCACGCGGTTGCTGATGGAGAAGACGTTCAAGCCGACGTACGCACTCCCGCCGGCGAAGACGGTGCCGCCATTGCTCACGATCAACTGGCTGCCCGGGCCAATATCGCCGACGCGCAGCACGCCGTTGTTGCTCCAGGCCGAGCCCGCGCCGGTCACGATCACCAAATTGTTGCTGGCGGTAAGCGCGCTGCCGATGCGGCCGTGGAGGCTGTCCACCAACGCGCCATTGCTCACCACCAGGGTGTTGCCGTTTCCGCCGGAGCCGACGTAGAGTTCGTGGTTGAGCGACCAGCGCGAGCCGGCATCCGCCACCAGCGCCGCATTGCCCTTCATGCCCTGGTTGAATCCGATGATCGAAAGGCCACCCGAGAGGTTGGCGGAAACTTGTCCACCGTTGAGGATCGTCAGGCGGTTCGAGTTGCCGTCCGCGCCGATCCACACTCCATTGGGTGAATTCAGCGTCGAACCGGGGCCGCTCACGACCACCTCGTTATTACTGCTGGCGGGATGATTACCAACCATGACGCGGTTGTTTTCCAAGAGCGCGCCGTTGCTGACCACCAGCCGGCTGACGGCGCCGTTGCTGCCGACGAAAAGGTTGCCACCCATCTGCCAGCGTGCGGTCGAACTGACGAGCCGGACTTCATTGGATTTGGCGGAGGCATTCGCGCCGATGGTGCTGAAGCCGGAATTGGTGAGCAGGCAATTATCGGACAGGACGAGCAGCGTGAATGAGCCGTTGGTGCCGATGGTCAGGTTGCCAGTGATGGCGTTAGTGGTGTTGCTCAACGTGTTGGTCGCGCCGTCGGCGACGAGCTGGGCGTGGAGCGAGACGGTGAGGGCGCTTGCGGCACCCAGACACGAGACACCTCGAAAGAGAGGCGACAGCCGGAAATGCATACGCTTTTGGGTTGCCTTCTTCTATCACACTTCCGCGTACCCGGGAAGAGCAGATTGCGCTGGCAAAGGTTCAACGCCCTGGCGCACGGTGAGTGGCGCGCCGAAGATTCGCGCCATGCCCCCACAAGTGCATCACCATCAATGAGTGAAATTTGCAAAGGGATGAGTGGCGCTGGTCACGGACCACATATCGCTGCTCGTAAACGCAATCGGACCGTAATGCGCGGAATCGCCGTTGGCGCTGTTCTTGATGACCAAATTGCCACCCGCGTCCGCATCAATGCCGCGGTCGTTATCCATCACCTGATTCGACTCAACCCGGTTCCCGCTGGCTTTCATCAAGTCATCGTAACAGCATTGCCCTCGACTTTGGCGCGATTGAAATTATCCTCGCGCTGTGCCCGACGTGGACACCCAGCCTGGCCGCTCTCCACCCCTGGGCCGGTGGTGTTGAGGCTGCCACTCTCTAACGCCTCTGTCAGACGTGTTGGTATTCAGTTGCCGAAACGTGAATGGATTTCATTTCTGAAATAAGGTGGCGGCCAACGATTGGTGATCCCAGTTTCATGGGATGGTTCACCGTGGTCGCGTACGGGGTCGGTGCCGGCTTGGCGGCACTGGCCGGCTGGAAAAACGCCGGCAGCGATTCCGAAATTCGCAGGCGGGAAAAGTGGCTGTGGGTGACGGTTGCGGTTGCAATGACCGCGCTCTGCATCAACAAACAACTCGACTTGCAATCCCTGTTGAGGGATATCGGGCGCGTCATTTCCCGTCACGAGGGATGGTACGAACGGAGACGAGAATTCCAGAAGTTTTTCGTCGCCGGTGTGATCATTGGCGCAGGATTTTTCGGATGCTGGTTTACCTGGCGATTCCGGGAGTTCTGGACCAGTCACAAGCTGCTGACGGGGGGAATGCTCTTCCTGCTGACGTTCATTGTCGTACGGGCCATTTCGTTTCACCGCTTTGATTATCCGCAGCGAAGTGCTGGGCGTGAAGTTGAATTGGGCTTTCGAACTCACCGGAATCCTTCTCGTCAGTGTGGCGGCGATCAGGGAATGTGCGGGAATGAACAAGAATGTAACGGGCACGAACAAGTTGCCTTGAGGCGTTCCACCAGGTATTGTCCTGACCTTCACCAGAAAACCAAGTGGCCCCATTGCAGTCCCTGCCGGTTGCATCTCGACGTGCAGCCGTAAGAAAACTATCTTTCCGCAGTGCTTGAGAGCGGAAATCAGCAACCCTCGTCCGACCGAAGTCCTGTCTTTAATACGACGCATTGGTCCGTGGTGTTGCAGGCGGCGGGTGGCGATTCCTCCTCCGCGGCGCTGGAGCGGCTCTGTCGCACGTACTGGTATCCGCTCTACGCGTTCGTGCGACGGCAGGGACATGAGGTCCACGAGGCGCAGGATCTGACCCAGGGGTTCTTCGAGCTGTTCCTCGCCAAACACTACCTCAAAGAGGTGGACCGCGATAAAGGCCGCTTTCGCAGCTTCCTGCTCGCATCGCTCAAACATTACCTCGCAAATGAATGGAAGAAAGCCAATCGCCAGAAACGCGGCGGACTCGTCGAAACCACTTCCTTCGACGCCACCGACGCGGAGGAACGTTACCGACTTGAACCCGTGGAAGAATCTTCCGCCGAAGTCATCTACGACCGGCGTTGGGCACGTTCGGTATTGGATTCGGTCATGGCGAAGCTGCGCGAGGAATTCGCCCAGACCGGCAAAGGTGACCGTTTCGAACCGTTGAGCCGTTTCATCTTCCAGGAGCCGCAACCGGGCGAGTACCCGCGTCTGGCAGCGCAATGGAAGGTCACTGAGAGCGGCGTGCGTTCCAGCGTGCAGCGCATCCGGGAACGTTACGCCGCGTTGTTCCGCGCCGAAATTGCCAACACGGTGAGCGACCCGCGCGATGTGGACGGCGAGATCGCGCATTTGATGAAGGCATTGAGCAATTGACCGGAGCGCGGACCGCCGAGTCCGCCGGTGGCTGAATTGCCATTGGGACGCGCGGACTCGGCGGTCCGCGCTCCGCGACGATTGGCGCGAGACGCCGCGCGGGAAATGTTTCTATAACTAGTGGGACTCTTGGGAACCGATGGACAACCAGCGAACATGCACTGATTGCGGCGCGCCGCTGCTGGCCGAAGACACCCAGCCCGTGTGCGCTGCGTGCATTTTCCGACGGCTCGCCAATATCGGTTCAACCATCCGTCCGCCGGAGCGCGGGTCTGCGACCCGCAGCAACAACCCACTCGGTTCGCTGCGAGTCACAGACCCGCCCTCCGAAAGCGGCCACAGCACCGATTTCCTTTCTGAATACGAATTGCTCGGCGAGATCGGCCGCGGCGGCATGGGCGTCATCTACAAGGCGCATCAGCCTCGGTTGAATCGCACCGCTGCGCTGAAAGTCATTCATGCCGCGAGCGCGGCGGGCGAGGCGGCGCGACGACGTTTTCAATCCGAGGTCGAAGTGGCCGCGCGGTTGAATCATCCGAACATCGTGCCCATCTTCGACACCGGCATGATGGAGGGTTGTCCGTGTTTCAGCATGGAGTATTTCTCGGGTGGCACGCTCGCGGACCGGCTCAACGAATTCACGAATCGGCCCGAATCCGGCGTCCGGTTGCTGGTGAAAGTAACCCGCGCCATCTCCTTCGCACATCAACACGGCGTGCTGCACCGCGATCTCAAGCCGGCCAACATTCTGCTCGATGAAGCCGGCGAGCCGCACGTCGCCGACTTCGGTCTCGCCAAGCAACTCGACTCGGATAGCGACCTCACGCGCAGTGGCGCGGTGATCGGCTCGCCGAACTACATGTCGCCCGAACAGGCCGCCGGCAAAGCGAACACCCTCACTGTCGCCACGGATATCTACAGCCTCGGGGTGATTCTCTATCAGATGCTCGTGGGACGGACGCCGTTTTCGGCGGACACACCCTTGGAGACGATGCGGCTCGTGGTGGAAAACGAACCGCAGCGACCCAGCACGATCGTTGCGCGGATTGATCGCGACCTCGAAACCATCTGCCTCAAATGCCTCGAGAAAGAGCCGGCGCGGCGTTATCGCACGGCGGAGGAACTGGCCGAAGATCTCGAACGCTGGTTGCGGAGCGAGCCGATTCACGCACGACCGACCACCCGCATGGAACGCCTGCAAAAATGGACGCGCCGCCATCCGGCGCTGGCGGCCCTGAGCGCATTGGTAATCTTCGCCACGGTCTCCGGCGTGGCGGGCATTCTCTGGCAGTGGCGCAAAGCGGAACTGGCGCGCCAGAACGAAACCCGCCACTTGCGCCGGGCCGAAACCGCGCTCACGCGCCTGGAGCTGGACAAGGCCGACAGCGCATTTCTCGCGAGTGATTCGCGCCAGGCCATCAGTTATCTCACGCGCGTGTTGCGGCGCGATCCCGCGAATGTGGTGGCCGGCTCGCGTTTGATGTCCGTAATGGAGCGGCGGCCATTTGCTCTTCCCGTGGGGAAACCCGCGGAATTTTCCACCACCGTGATTTCGTTTCATCTGAGCCCGGACGGCTCGCGCGCCGTGGTGGGTCTGGCCACGACGTCGGCGACGGTGTGCGACGTCACCAACGGAATGAAGATCGAGTGGCAATTTGAGCTACCGGGCCAATTGCGGCTCGGCTGTTTCAGTCACGATAACCGTCGCCTGTTCACGCTCACCCAGGAAGGCCACGTGCAACTGTGGGATGTGACGTCGCAGCGATTGTTGCACGAGTTGATCGCCGATCCACCCTCGCCGCTGACCGGGCAACAAAATCCGGAGCGCGTGTTGCTGGCCGAATTCAGCGCCGATGACCAGAGCGCGACCACCTTCTCGCCCGGCACTGGTTTGCGGCAATGGAATATCCGTGACACCACCGTGAGGGCACCCGAGTTCACCAACAACGCCATCAACCCCGTGGCCATGAGTGCAGGTGGAAAATGGTTCGCCACGGGTCGCGACGATGGGCAGGTCAGTTTGTGGAACGCCGGAACAAATATTTCGTCAACGCACGCGTTCAACCTCGCCCGCAGCGTCACAGCGGTGGCCTTTGACGCGAGAGGCGGAACTCTCGCCGCCGGCGATCAAGGCGGCGCAGTGCAGTTGTTTGATTTGAACAAAGCTCCAGCGGTCCTCTCGCTCAAGGCTCATTCCAATACCGTTGAACGCCTTTGCTTCTCGCCCGATGGCCGCGTGCTCGTCACCGCCGCGAGCGACGCCATGTTGCGCTTTTGGAATCTCTCCACCGGAAAAGCCATCGGCGAACCTGTCCAATTGAACAGTCGCGTGATGGAGATGGAATTCAGCCCGGACAGCAAGTTGCTCATGGTCCGGCCGGATGAAAACGTCGTCTGGGTCTATCAAGCTGCGACCGCGCGCCGGCATCTCGAACCCATCCTGGAGGGCGGCGCGATCCCCAACGCGCATTTCACCGCCGACAGCCAGCGACTCTTCGTGAGCAGTCGCGCCTTTGTCGTTCGCACCTGGGATATCCGCGGCGGCCACGACGCAATGCGCTCACTGCCGCACGATAATGTTGCCGTCGTCGCCCTCAGCCGGGATGGCAAGACGCTTGCGTCGGGCGGAAAGGATTCCGTCTCCCTCTGGAGTCTGGCCGACCCCGCACAACACGTGGCGCAGTTACCGATCGGTTCGGCGGTGAATCAACTCGCGTTCTCACCCGACGGAAGCCGATTGGTGGCCAACCATGGTAATGCCGAATTGCAGGCCTGGAGCACAAAAGATTTTCGGCAACTGAGCGTCCACAAAATTCCTGGACTCGTGACGTGGGAATTTCGGGGAACGTCCGGAAATCAGATTATTTTGGCCACGACGAACGGCACCATTGGCCAATTCGACCTGGAAGCAACGAATCCCGTCGTTGAGGTCTCTCAAGTTGACACCGCCATTCAACTCGCGGAGTTCAGTCCGGACCGTACCGTGCTCGCGCTTAAACCCCCAGTCGGCCTGTGTTCACTTTATGACGTGGCGACCGGGAAGAAAGCTGCGCCGCTGGATTTTCGTATCGGATTGCTGCGGATTGCAAATTTCACTCCCGATGGCCGGCTCGGCGTGTCGCCGTCCGTGGAGGGTGTCGCGCGGGTGTGGGACGCCAAAACCGGCAAAGTGCTTTTGTCTTCGATGCGCCACCAGGGAGTGGTTGCTCACGCGGTGTTCAGTCCGAACGGAAAGCTGGTGGCGACGGCGGGGCGTGACAATGAAGCGCGGATCTGGAACGCGCAGACCGGCCGCGTGGTCGCGTCGCCGTTAGTGCACCGCGCCGCCGTGCATCAAGTGCGCTTCAGTGCCGACAGCAAACGCCTCATCACCGTGGCCCGGGACGCGACGATGCGCTTGTGGGATGTCGAATCCGGCCAACCGTTGACGGACGTGTTGCCGTGCCGACGCTTCACATCAGGCGAAGCGCTCTTGCTCACCGCCAACGGAGATACTCTGATCACGGCGGGTTTCGACAACACGATTCAAGTCGGGCGCGTGCCCGTGGCACCCGGCCCCGTGCCGGCGTGGCTGGTTGAAATGGCCGACGCCCTCGCCGGTTTCCGTCAGGACAACGAAGGTCTGGCCGAACCCATACCCGTTGAGAGACTACATGACTTGATTCGGCAGATCCACGCCAGTCCGGCTGCGGACGAGTTCACCCGTTGGGCGAAAACGGTTTTCGAGCTGAACAGGAGTGAACAGAGGTAACTGACGAGGCTTACGCTTCGTTGTGCCGGTGCTGGAATCGACCTCGCGACAGGAGCGCGGACCGCCGAGTCCGCGTGTTTCAAAATCTTCGAGCGGCGACACGCGGACAAGGCTGTCCGCGCTCCGGCATGTCACGCTGACCCAACTCAATTGCCGCACTCTCACGAGTGCAGCCACGGCCCACCAGTTATGGCAATTGGTTCACGCGATAGAATCGTTGGTTTGGGGACAGGCCGGCACTAACATCAGCAACGATATATTCCTGACCATTGCCGATCAGCATGCTGCCGATGGCGGCCCAACTGCCGGGACTGAGGTCGGGCGAGTATTCCACATAATACTGCTGTCCCAGCGACGTGCGGAATTTGAGGATGATGTCCGAACCCAGCCGCTCGATGGAAGTGATCCGCAGAGGAACGATGCCAAAGCGGACCAGATCCACATTCATCACCAGGTCCGTCGGGTGGCTGCCCAGATTGATGCCGGTCCGGGCTACGACATCCATTTCAGCCAAGCCGGCCAGGGAAAACGACAGGTCGTGGAATTGTCCGTCTATGGGCAGCGATGCTGTCCCTGGGGTCCGGTAGGTAAAACCGGCGCCGGTCTGAAAAAATGGCTGCACGGTGACCGAACCACCCGCTCCGGTGGCGGAGATGCGAACCAACATCGTATCGAAACACGAGAGATCGGTGATGCGGTTGTTGAACGTGTTGCCGTTCCACGCCGTCCCGTTGCCCCAACTGATCGCGCCGCCTGATCCGCCGCCTCGATCGGTCCATTGCAACGAACCGGTGCCGGCGGCGTTGTGCGAAAGCCCGGTTTGATTGGTCCCGCCGTTATTGCCCAGGACTGATGTATTGTCGAAGGCCACGATCGCCCCTTGCAAACCGCCCTCCGGAGTACCGATGTCGTGTGTAATCAGATCCCGCGTTGCGGGCGGCGACCCCCCCGCCCGCACTTCACGCAAAGTCCAAACCACATTACTGAGCGCCGCGTGGTTGCGCGCATTGATTCCAAACGTGCGGATGTAAACCGCCTGCGCTGCGGTCAAGGCGGAGAGCGGCACCTGATAGGTGTTGACGCCGGGAGTCACCGCCACGTCCGGCCCCAGCGCCACGAAGGTTGAACCTGGGGTGGCCTGCACAAAGAACTGCACGTTGATGTTGCCAGCACCGTTATGGCCAAGATCAAATTCAAGGTAGTCCCAGTTCGAGAGGTCCAAGCCGCCGCTGACTCCGGCGGGGGTTTCCCGGACCCGGTTGAAGCCGTCGCTGAAGGCCTGACTTCCACCCGGCACACCACTGGTTTCAGTGATCGTCAGTTCCCCGGGAATAGAACTGGCCATGGAGGCAGAAGTGTTGGCATCCCCGAAATTCCGGGACCAATCGTGAATGGCGGGAGTGGCCCATGTATAGAGCACGTTGGGAGACCAGACGAAACTTTGATCGGCCCCAAACGCGACGCCCAGCGCGTTCGATACGACCGCCCGATAGTGGTGAACCCCGCCGATCAGGTCCGCAAGGGGCTGGTTGAAATTTGCACTGCCGGTGCCGATGGATTGCGGCGGTGTGTCGTTACCGTATTTCGTAGTCACGCCCCACTGAAACCAGCCGCTGGTGGGCAGACCCACCGTGTTCGCGTTCCCATTCAACGTCGCGTTGGATGAAGTAATGGCGGAGGCAGGCAGGGTGGTCACCCGTTTCGCGTTCACCAACAGATCATTCGTACTGAACTGTCCGGGCGCGAACGTGAACACGCGCACTTCGTCCACGGCGCCTTCGAACCAGGTGTTGACGGCGAATTGCGGGTGGGCGCCGATCATGAAACTGTTCGTCGCCGGCTGCGGAATGCCGAGGCTGGTGCCGCTCGCCACACCGTTCACATAAAAAGTGGCCGTGCCATTATCCCGCACCAGCGCCAGATGCGCCCAGACGCCGGCGACGGCGGGGACCGGAGCAAAAGCCGTCATGCCGCCCAAACTGGCCCGATACTCCGTCCCGGCACGGTGGATCAAGCCCCAGCCATGGGCGACGGGGTTGCCATTGTAAACGATCGTGCGGTTTGCCGCCACTGGTCGCATCCGGTTTCACCCACGCCTCGAGGCCGAAGTTGTCAACGGCGGAGGAAACAATGCCATTGCTCAGGTACTGGCTCGTGCCGTTGAAGTTGATCGCGAGCCGACTACCCACTTGGGCGGCGGCGGCGGCGGCGTAGTGATCGGTATAACGCGGCGCCCCGAAAGGCAGCAGATTGTGAATCCCCGTGAGGTTGCTGGTGAAACCGGAGACGGCGATCCCGGGTGCCGCTCCCGGGTCATTATCGCCAAGGCGATACCAGGCGACAGTGGTGACGGCGGCGTGCGACGCAGTTGAAACGGTGAGCAGCAGTATCAAGCGTAGGAATGTTCCCGTCATAGAATGGGTTGTGCGAATTCTGATGGCTGGATTCTAGCACATCGACGAGGGCCCGCCAAATTTTGTCGGATGCGGCGAAAATCGCTGATGAGTAGCGCGTGGCAGAGAGCGCTTGAATTGTCCTGGCTCTGTAATCGGCGCCGAGGCGCCACGAGCGGGGTCCGCCTACGGTGAGCGGACGCTGTAGAAACGCAAAGAATGGTTCGTCGCTTGTGCGTCCGTGAACTGGAACTGGCCGGGTAAGATTTGTGCAACACCGCCGAGTACGGTCCAGTCGCTGCGTGGCAACGTCACGTTGGTCGTGGCGAGCGCGGTAAAGGTTGCACCAGGCACATTGGTGAAGCTGAACTGAACGGAGCCGTTCGGCAACCGAGTCAGATCTTTGAGGAAGATAGTCGCGGGCGGCACGGCGTCCGCAAGGTCAAACGTCTCCACGCGATTGGTGATGATCCCGCCCGTGGTCAATCCGCCCGTCACCAATACGCGTCCACTGGGCAGCAAGGTCGCGGCGTGAATATCGCGCCCTATGCTCATCGGCACCGCGGCAGCCCACGTGCCGATTGCCGGATCGAACAGTTCCGCATCTGCGATGGGATGGTTCTGATTCGTCGTGTATCCGCCGGCGGCCAGCACCTTGCCGTTCGCCAACAAGGTCGCCGTGAAAATCTGCCGCGCTCGGGTCAACGAACCGGTGTTGGTCCAGACGCCGCTGATGGGTTCATACAATTCAGCCGTCACAACCGTCCCGGCCGCATTGTTGCCCGCGGCGGCGAGGACCTGGCCGTTGGCGAGCCGGGTGAGCGTGTGAAGATAGCGACGACTGTTCATTGAACCCGTATTGGACCAGGTACCGCTGGTGGGATTGAACACTTCCGCTCCGTTGGTGATGCCGACCGGAGTGCCGCCGCCAGCCACCAGCACATTGCCGTTGGTCAGCAATGTCGCCGCGGCGTAAACGCGCGCCGCTTTCATGGCGGCGGTGTTGGACCATTGCCCGGTCGCGGGAACATAAATCTCCGCGCTCGCGAGAGTGCCGGTGCTGTTTTGTCCACCCATCACGAGCACGTTGCCGTTCGGCAACAGCACGGCATTGTGATCAATGCGTTCGGTGCTCATGGCGCCCGTCGCCGTCCACAATCCGCTCACGGGGTCATACAACTCGGCACCCGACTGATAAAACGGAAACGTGCCGCTCAATCCTCCGGTCACCAAAACTTTGCCATTCAGCAGCAAGGTCGCCGTGTGTCGGGCTCGTCCGTTCGTCATCGAACCAGTTGCGCTCCAAGTGCCATTGGCCGGGTCGAACAACTCCGCATGATTCGTCCCGCCAATCCCGGTATCCACATACCCGCCGGCGATCAGAACCTGGCCACTCGGCAACAGAGTTGAGGTGTGTCCCTGCCGTCCAAGCAGGCCGGGATTGTTGGTGGTCCACATGGCCGCTTGAGCCGCTGGAAGGTCGATCAGCAAACTCACGGCTACCACGAAGAACATTACGGCTACCTGGAAAAGGTCAGTTCGCTTTTGCCTGCAAAGATTTTCCCGGTCCATATGCGTGGCCGCGAACCATGACAGTGAATCCCCGCGCGCTCAATGGACCGAAAGACCCATCCCAGGTTCTGTTTTCCAGCCTGATGGAACCAGCGTTTTCCCGAAAATCCCGAGAGCTGCGCGCCCGCCAATGGAGATGCGAGCCGCCGAAGCAGCCGACCACTACCCGAGAAAGCACGGAATTGTGAACCCGCCGCACGCTTGCCCCCCTTTCACTGCGATGCTCTTGCAGAAACAATTGGTCCCTTGCCCAATTCCAATCGTGCGAGTACCTGCTCCATCGCGGCCAGACGTTGCTTTAGCGCTTCGATTTCCTTGTCGCGCTCCTCGATTTGTGCCTGCTGTTCTTTGACCGCTTCCACGATCAGGGCATCGAACTCGAATGGCAGCGTAAGGCTTTTAACTTTCCCGTTTGCGGTGAGTTTCCGATCGCGTTCGGCTGCGTCCACCTCCGAAATCCAATTCGGAAACACCTCTTCAACTTCCTGCGCAATGAATCCGCCCTGCCTTCCGTGCTGATTCGCGTGGTCTTCCGGATTTCTCCACTCAAAGGTGACGCCCCGCATTTGGCGCAAACGTTCCAGCGCATTGGTCAGCGGCGCGACGTTTTGTTTGATCCGGACATCGGATGAATTGGCCCACGACCCGCCGTTTGGCTTGCCCGCCGAATCAACAGAGAGCTGCAGTTGGTAAGCCGGTCCGGTCAACCCAATGCCCACATTCCCCGAGTTCTGGAGAATACACAATCGCTCGACCATGTTGTCGGTGGCAATGGAGACCCGCGACAGGCCGGCGATCAGATTCCCGCCTCCACCGGCACTGGCGTAGCCGAAACGAATCGCATTGCCGCTGACACTTGTGGTCCGCACTTCCAATTGCGCGCCGGGCGTTGCGGTGCCGATGCCTACACCGCCGGCAGCGCGGATGAGGAATTGATTGTTGCCGGTCGAAGTAAAGCCACCAGCTGAATCAGACCACACAAAGGTACCGGAGTGATTGGCTCGTGCCAGATTACCCGCAGCAAAAGCATAAGACGTATTCGGCCCTACCTGGTTGCCGTAACCTCCAGGGATGACGGCATTAAAAGCGTTGGCTGAAATGACATTAAGGTACCCGCCGGCGATGGTGGAGTTCACTGAATTCGTTCCGATGGTGTTGTAGGAACCGCCCCCAATCACACCAGAAAAAGCATTAAAAGCAACCACATTGCCTCGTCCACCGCCGATGACACTGTCGCCGGAATCCACCGAGTTGTACGCGCCACCACCGACGAAAGCATTGTAAGCATTCGAACTCACGAATCCGCGCTCACCTCCGGCAATCACGCCCACCGCGCCGTCCACAACGTTTCCGACTCCGCCACCGATGGCACCGTAAGCACCGCTGACGTGATGCGGTACCGTGGGCCCAAACCATTCCGGTCCGCCACCACCGGCAATCGTCACACCGGCGGCACCTCGGGCCACGGTGTTGCTTTCGTAGCCTGCAATCACATTGGGAACCACATAGCCAAAGGTCGCATTCGTATCGCGCTCAAGTCGCAACGCCCGCAACGCATTCACCCGGAGTTCCAACGGCTGAGTATCGATCGTGCCGACAAAATGCGTACCCGCAGTCGTGCCTGAGTTGCCCGCAATTCGCCAGGCATGGGTTAACGCCGCGCTGGGCACCGAGCCGGAGAGCTGTGACGCGTTTAAATTCGTCAGGCCGGCACCGCCGCCTGAAAAGAGCGCGGCGTTGACCGCACCCGAAAAGGTCGGGTTCGCCGGCAGCGACGAATTCAGAATCACGCCGGCGACATTGCTGGAGGTATTGGCAAAGATCGCATAAGGCGATGGCGTTATTCGCTGCGGCGGCGTCAACGTTGTGTAGCTGCCTGCATTGTTGGTCTTCACATCCACCTGCAACCAATAGTTCGAGCCCGTGAAAACGCCGGCGCCAAAGTCCAACGTGACCGTGAACAAACCGCCGCTTACCGCCAGCGCGTTGGTGATAAACGGAGCGCCAATGTAATCGTTCCCCAATGGATCGGCTGCCAGCCGGATGCGCAGATCGTAAGTGCCATTGGCCGGACCGGCCGTGTCGTTGAGCCTGCCTTGATAGGTGAACGCTGTGCCTTCGGCGCGCATCATCGAGGGTTGAAAGCTATGAACCAGGAACAGTGATACAACGAGCAGCAGGGGTTGGGTGTTTCGTTTCATAAGGGTAACGGTTAATCTACAAAAAAGGCAATGCTGGCGGACTGCGGGAACTCTATCCCTCTTCAGTGCCGAAACAAGGGCGAATCCTCTCGCTACGGCGCCAGAGCGAATGCGGAATCGACCGTGACCGGGCTGTAGGATTTGTGGCGACAACTTCGCACGCCGGTGCGAACCAGCAGTGAGGTGGTCAACGCAATGCTTGCTCGACCGCCGCAGCAAACGCCGCAGGCACTCTCAGATGATCCTTGGGAATGAGCCCGGTTGCTCCCGCCTGCAACAATTCGTTTTGCGATTGCGGTGTGATGTTGCTGATCAGGGCAATCACCGGCGTGCTGGCGACTTCACTTGACAGCCTTCGCACCGTATCCACTCCGAAACTGTCCGGCAGATTCAAATCGGTGAGAATCATGTCGACTGAGTTCTGGTGGAAGATCGAGAGCGCGTCTCGCAGGAGTTCCGCATGCAACAGACGGAGTTGGGCAAAGGTCTTCGCAAGCTCGATGCGAATCAGAAACGCATCAAGCGGGCTGTCCTCGATTAACAGGAGCGTGACCTCGCGATCAATCATTTGAAGGGAGGGTGACGCTTTGAAACCAGAAGTTTTCGAGCGCACGAATCACCTCCTTGAATTCTCCGAACGTCGAAGGTTTCGTGATATAACAATTGGCATGCAGGTCGTACGCCGTGGAAATGTCGGAGTCGGCGCTGGACGATGTCAGCACCGCCACGGGTATCCGTTTGAGCGATACGTCCGTCTTGATTTCACTCAACACTTCCCGGCCATCTTTTCGCGGCGTATTGAGATCCAGGAGAATAATATCGGGCCGCGGCGCCGCGGCATATTGATTCTCTCGCCGCAAAAAAGCCATCGCTTCGACCCCATCCGGGACCAGATGCACTCGGGTGGGAAACGTTGCCTCCTTCAGAGCCTCCTGGGTAATGAATGCGTCAGAGGGACTGTCTTCCACCAGCAGGATTTCGATTGTGCCACACGCTTTCATCGGGCGCCCTACCCTTTCGGCAACGTGAAATTGAACGTTGAACCTTCTTCCAGTTCGGATTCCACCCAGATTTTTCCGCCATGGCGTTCGATAATCTTTTTGCAAATGGCCAATCCAATCCCGGTGCCTGAGTACTCCTTGCGCGTATGCAGGCGCTGAAAAATCCTGAAAATCCTTTCTGCATATTGAGGCGCGATGCCGATCCCATTATCCCGCACGACGAAGAGCCAGTCGTTTCCACGGTCCTCCACCCCCACATGAATCTTGGGGGTTCGCTGACTGCGATATTTGATTCCATTGCTGATCAGGTTTTGAAATACCTGCAGCAGTTGAATCTGGTCAGCTTTGACCGTCGGCAACGGGTCGCGCGTGACGATCGCCTTACTTTCCGCGATCGCCTGTGAGAGGTTGCTTAGCACTTCATCCACGACCGCCGAACAATCGGTGGGTTCCAAGGGCGCTTCCCGCGTGGTCAATCGGGAATACGCCAGCAGATCATCAATCAACGTTTGCATCCGCTGCGTGCCCTCCACCGTGTGGCGAATCACCTGGGCTGCTTCCGGCGCGAGCGTATTCTGATAACGCTCCTGCAGGATCTGCACGGAACCGCCGATGGCGCGTAACGGCTCTTTCAGGTCGTGCGACGCCACGTAAGCGAACTGTTCCAGGTCCGCGTTGGAACGCGATAGCTTGGCCGCCGTATCCTGCAACTCGCGTTCGGCTTGTCGCCGTTTGCTATCCATCCGATGCAGCGAATTCACGCCCCACCAGGTCAGAAAAATAAACACCGCCACGTTGGTGATCGTGAGCAACGCCAGACCCGGTTCGGCAGAATACAGGCCGGCGCGATACCCCAAATGCTGCAAGCAGCCCAACACCAGCGGCAGCAACAGCGTGGCCGGCAACAGCCGCCTTGCCATCAGGCCGCCAAAGCTGTTGCTCGTGACCCTCGCCATCATGCCGCGGTCGGCACGTGCACAAAGCAATCCAAAGGACAACAGCAGGATGACAACCGAGGCGTACAACGACATTTGCCTCTGAAACGAATCCGCCTGATACGCGTAACCGGCGATGGCATACAACGCCATGGAACCGGCGATTGCCGCCAGCAGTTCCGCACTCCGGTAACTGCGCAATCCATCCAGCAACCAAAACCCGATCGCGATGAAAATGAACGCCAGCCCGGTCATCAACGCCATCCCCTCGCCATTCGTGTCGAAATTCGCTTCCTCCGTCTGCCAGCCGGGAAGCTTCAGATCAAAATCGAAAACTGCTGCCGCCATTCCCAGCATGGCTGACACAATGATCAACGACGCCAGCACCTGCACGATCGCTCGATTCTTTCTGGTTGACCGGTGCTTTCGCTGCAACAGCAGTAAGCCGGCACCTGCGAGAACCGAGCAAACTCCCGCGTCGAGGCCCATGGCGGAAAATGCCGTTGAGGGCCGCTTGAGAATTTCGATGTCAAACGCACTGCCCAGCACCACATGATATCCGACGACGACGGACAGGATTCCTGCGATCAACGAAAAGCGGTGGAACGTTCGCAAAGTTTGAACAGCAGGCGCTTCGACCCGCATCAGCTCGCGCTGTAAACGCAGCGAGGCGAGGCGCCAACGCACATTGAGTACGGGCGCAAACAGTCTTTGGACGACCATCTCTCCTTTCACGGCACAAGCCTGCTGGGTTCAGCGCGAACGGATTACGCTCGCATCGCCCGTACCATCACGCTTTTCCCCCTTTTTTCAACCAGCTTCCTTGGAAAATCCGGCAAGCCTTTGCCCGGGGCGCATAGGGTGGAGTTTGAACTCAGCCGGGGAGAACACCTGCTTCAAGGCACGGAACGAACGCGGAAGAATTTCTGGTCTGCTGCTGGAGCCACCGGGAGCGTCACTCGTGTGGCAGCATTCGTTGCCATGATATCGCCAGAAACATCCATCCACCCGGCGAGCTGTTCGCTCTGCTCCACTCGATAGCGCGCGCCGCTGACAGACTCCCATTCAACCGTAATTGTATCCACGGTGAGTTCAATGTGCGTGATACGGAAGGGAGACACGACCGTCGGTTCACCGAGCACGTAAACCAATTCAGCATCCCAAAGAACATTCGCGTCGTTGGTGGCGGCTTGATGCAGCTCCACCGCGAAAGTATTCGCCCCGGACTTCAACAACCCGCGTGAATCCTTCAAATCAATACTTTCATAACCTCCCGCAGCGTGCGGAGAAGCAAGCGTGGCAAAGTCCTGGTCAGCCACAACGGAACGGCGCGCGACTTCAACACCGTTCAACCAGGCAACGAACCCGTCGTCGTAATTTACCTGCAAATGGAGACCACCTATTTCAGAGATTGCGTCGCTGATGGTGAATTCCTTTCGAAAATAAGTGGTGATGCGACCCGGCACGTCATTGCTAAAGACGGTCGTGGCCGGGTAATTGATTCCGAGTGGCGCTTTGCCCACGGTCCAACCGCTGTCGCTGTAGTTCGTGCCACGCCACGGCGTTCCCAGGTTCCGGGCCAGTTCGTTGTAATTCCAAAAGGAGCCGCGCGCGATTGCGACGACGTTGCTGCCGGTGTTGGGTCGGCCCGGTGAGCCGCCAACGTGCAACGTGCGCCAGTGGCGAGGCTCGTTGGCGTAAACATGCGGCGAGCTCCTTTCCAGCGAATATCCTGTTCCATCCGCCTCCGTCGGCCACGGCGCGTTGTCATTGTAGCGAATCTGGTCCACGGCGATGGGCTCGGTGGCAGCATCGGAATTGGGCTTCTGCAGCGTCAACCGTTCGCCTTCGTTGGCCAGGTCGAAAAACGCCGCAAGCACCGGCACCGTCACCGGCACGTTGTTCGCAGCGCGAAAGTCAGCGGGCGACAGGTTCGTCGTTCCGATGATTACCAGAAAATTCGTCGCCCCCACCACGGTTCCCGCCGGGAACGTGTAGCCAGTCCCCGCGATGCGCCAATCGGTCAGGTCCACGTTCGCGCTGGTGCGATTGTAAAGTTCCAGGTATTCCGTGCCACCCGCTGCCGGATGATACATGATTTCATTGATCACCAGCGGACCGATTCGCGGTGCCGAATTCGTCCTTCCGGTGCCAGCGCGAAACTGCGTCAGCGTGGTTGGGTTCGTGACACCGATTGTGAGTGTCTCCAGCGTCGTGAAATCCAGACCACCGGAAGTCCAATGCCGACCAAACGAAACGCCATTGTCTGACGCATCGAACTCGGCGCCGACGATGTACCCGCTCAAAGTGCCGTTGCTTGTGGCGGATGAAAGATAGACCTGCTCCCCCGATGAGCTGAACGCGAATCTCGTGGGATTGGTCGTGGCGTTGAATTCGTTTTCGTAAAACATCGCGAAACCGCCCGCCGGAACAATCCTGCCAAAGGGAATTCGGAAACGCTTCAGTCCGCTATTCGTTGGATTATCGACATCGATCCGGTCGCTCAAATACCAGCCGCCAATGTCGATCGGGCTGGACGTGGGATTGTGAAGTTCCACCGCGTCCTCCTGCGGCGAATCCGTGTGCGTCAGGATTTCATTGACGACCACGCCCATGCCGTAAGCCGGCGCCGGGTCCGCCGCACCGGGCGATCCATTCACGTTTGCACTCGCGCGCCAGTGCTCGGGATTGTCCGGGTCGCCGGCGGGGTTTTGATTAACGAGCGACCAGCCAAGTTGATTCGCGCCCAGCGGCCAGGGCGGTTCGTTGTCGTACTCCACCGAGAACACGTTGTTGCCGTCGGAGTTTTTGAGACGGATTTTCTCGCCGCTGCTGTCCAGGCCGCCCCAGTAAATACCGTGATACGGCGTGCCCGGATAACGGTTGGTAAACACGGCGGCGTTGCGCACCAACAAAACATAGTTGCCCGGCGCGACAACCGTTCCAGGTGGAAACTGATAAGTGAGACCGTCGAATGAATGGCCCGAAAGGTTCACCGGCGACGCCGAAGTATTTTGCAATTCGATGAACTCGTATTCATTTCCGTCGTCGTCCGTCGTGGCCGGCTTTGGCGCATACATGATTTCCGTGGCCTTCATCGCCATCGCGTGGTTGGCAACGTTGAACGTGGCTTGACGCAGCGCACTCCAGTTGGTGCCGGAAAGCACACGTGCCATGATGTGTGTGCTGTTCGTCAGCGTCAGCGCGCTCGCGTAGGCGATCCCCGCGGGTGCGCCACCCAGCGCGCGCGGGTCGGTGCCATCGAGCGTGTAGTAAATCGTCCCACTCACGTTCGTGTGCGCCAGCGTGACTTGCGTGCCGGGAACAATTTCTCCAGCAGTTGGAGAAAACGTTGGGGCGACAACCACCGGGCCAATCTGGCCGCGCACATTGGCAATCCGGTTGGTGAACCACTGCCGCAACGACGCAAACTCTCCCGAGGCGGAGCCGCCCAAACCGCTGTTCGGATCGGCGTCGAGCACGGGCGCGAGCACGGGCTCAATCTGGTTCAACAGCGTGGTCAGCGACGCCGCCGCAAGCGGTCCGTCGAGCAGATCCGCAAAATTGTGCCGATACCACTCGCGAAACCAGTAATGCCCCAGGATTCTTTGCTGGTAGATCGAATTGCCGCCACCCGGGCCGCCGCTGTAGATGTTGAAATTGACGCTCGTCAACCCCGTGTCGAGATCCCAGGGGAAATAAAGCCGTCGCAACTGCAGCGGCGGCGCGTAGTCCGCGGCGAAACAATTCTTTCCGGTGTGGGTAAACAAGCCGTCGAGGTTGCCGACGAAGGCTTCGATGGCAGCAAAGGTCAGCATCGCCTGCATATCCACCCACGCGGATAGATCCGCTTCAAGATTCGTTTGTGTGCAACTGCTCGCGAAAGGTTGATAGCATAAGTGCTGCAGCGTGGGGCTTGGGCCGGAATCAACGCCGGCCTCCAGCGCAGGGTTCGGATCGTATTTGTAAAGCCACGTCGCGCCTTCCTTCCACATGCCGCGATTCTGGAGCATCTGTTTGTCGCGCTCCTCGGCCGACGTGTACACACCAATGAAGCTGCCGTTGACCTCAAGAGTCACCCACGCCGCATACGCCGCCGGGTAACGATAGAATCCCGCCTCCGATGCCAGCCGATGGATTTGCCAGGCGAAACATTCGCGCACCACGGTGCTGCCGCCGTTTCCATTTTCCAAACTCAGCTTCTTGAGCCCACGCCATTCCTGGCCCGGCACGAGCTGATTGAGGTCAATTTTCAAACTCACCTTGGACCCGATCGCCGTATCGGACTTCCGTTTTACCGTCACGGCGATGTTCGTCTCGCCGTCGGCGCGAAACTGGGCGGGACGTTCAATGGTGTAGGAGTTGTCGTTTTGAACCGCGCTCCAATCGGCGGGGTCCATTTGCAGATGCAGATTGAGCACCCGCAGTGGATTGAACACGGCCGGCCATTCCTCCGCGGCGTCAACACGCGAAATAAAAGCGACCAGAACTAACGACAACAACCATCCTTGCCGGGCAATGACCCGATTCATCATTCCCAGCTTATACGCTACTCCGAGGTGTTACTCAAGCGTCCGGTCGAACACCGATTCGCGCATCACGCGCTACATCCCGGCAATCATTTCACTTTCAATCTTCGAATCCAGCAGGGTCTCGGCATGTCCAGGCCTGGCTGATTGGTCACCAACGAAGTCGTGTTCGTGGGGACGCACCACCAGGATGGGACAACCAGCGCGGCGCACCACCTTTTCCGACGTGCTTCCTGAAATCAGTCGATCCAGGCCAGTGCGGCCATGGGTGGACAGAATAATCAGGTCGCAGTTTCGTTCGCTGGCCACATTGATGATCTCTTTAGCCGCATAGCCCTTGCGAAGGACGGTTTGACACTTCGCTTGTTTCTCGACCCGGGCCTTCATGTTGGCCAGGTTGCGTTCCGCCTCTTCATCCGAGTACACACTCACCAATGCCGCCTCGGCGGCAGCGCCAACCGCTGGCTCGACCACATGCAGCAAGGTCAGACTGGCCCCGAACTGCCGCGCAAACGGCAACGCATAACTGAGCGCTTTATCGGTGCATTCCGTGAAATCCACGGGCACGAGAATTTCCTTCAGGGAAAACTCCCGGTTGGCATCGCTGACGGGAAGCTGTGACTCCTTTGGGCCCAATTCAACGCGGACTCCACCTTGTTTCTCCACTGGTTTAACTTTCATAGACTAGACTGGTTGTTGTTGTTCTTGCGCTTCAGGTTTCCCGGCGGAAATCCGCCGGCCAGCTTTCTCACCGCCGCCCACACGGAAGGATGCGCAAGGTCCAACCGCCGGGATGCGGTTCGAGATTTCAGGCGACGACAACTTTCCTTCAGTCGTCGCCCAATAAAACTGTTGGCCCTTACACCACCTTTGTCAAAGAGTTGTCGAGCCACCGGCCAAAGCATGAGGGCGCTTAAGGTAAAGCATCAACCTTTAGAGTGATCTGATTGCACCCGTAGGACAAAGCGTCGCGCCTGTCTCTAACTTGAAGAAGCTCCCGCTCGAGCGGATTTAACGAGGCGAACCAACTGCTCGCGCTTGCGGCATTTTGGGTGCGCTGACTTCTGAGAGATGGAAACACGCAGGCGCGAGGCAGCGTGTTGTCGGCGTGGCGGCAAAGTTATTTGCACCCGCGCCATGGGGAGCGGAAAGATGGCCGTGATTCGCGATCGCGCCGGCGCCGTCGCTACGTTGTTCGAGCACAAGGCTGGTTAACGCTACTTCTTATTGTCCAGCAGTCCCACCCGCCGACCGCACTTCGAGTCGGCAATCAATCGCGCCAACCGGCGTAAGCGGGTTTCGTCCCGCTTGGCGCTCATGACCCAGAAGATCATCACGCGCCGATAACCGGGCGGCTGTTGCTCAAAGAATTTCCACGCCGCTTTGTCTGACTTGAACTGCCGTTGCAATTCCGGGGACAGTCCGCGGGGCCGATTCTCGAAGGAATAAATTCCAGACTTTGCCGCGGTGCGCGCGGCAAATGCCTTCAGGCCCGACGGCATCATGCGACCCGCCTTGGTCAGACGTTCCACGTGTCCGATGTTGATAAGGCTCCAGACACTGGTGGGCTTGCGCGGAGTAAATCGCTGCGTGAAGCTCAACTCATCCACGCGTTTCCTGACGCCGTCAATCCAGCCGAAACACAATGCCTCGTCCAGCGCCTCCGCGTAGGTGATGCTGACTTTGCCGGAATCTTTCTTGTAGATGCCGAGCCACAATTCCGTTGCACGGTCGTGGTTCACTTCCAACCAGGCACGAAGGTCAGCGGCAGATTTGAAGTATTTAAGTTTCACTGCGCGTGCCCCGAGTCTGCCATCCACAAGCAATGCTCGGCAATCTTGCCGTAGCGCAGAATTGCATTCTGCTCCCGCCCCAGCGGGACGGATTTGTAATCTGCGGAGTGTAGAAACATACCGGCGCGCTCGGGTTGACGGAATTTCTGCCGAATGCAATTCGGCGCGGCGTCGCTTCTACCGGGCATGTTGAAGTGGCGGGATTAGAATCCGCCTCGCGATCGGAGCGCGGACAGCCATGTCCGCGTTTACTTCGAATTTCTAACGTTCCCTTTGCTTTCGAATTACGCGGACAAGGCTGTCCGCGCTCCTCTGTCGCTGCGCTGCCGACCTTCAGATCCAGCCGCACGCAAGCGAGGGTCAATTCCTGGTAGCGCAGATTTTAATATTGAAAATCTGCGCTGCTTCCCGCACGGAGCGCGGCTGTGTCGCAGACCAGCCGCAGCAATCTCTGCGCGCACCGGGCTGACGCTTCGCGCATAGCCGTGCTCCCGCGCTGTTAATAGCTTCCGTGATGTTAAGCTTGAATCCCCCAAACCGACTGCCATTGTAGCGACATGAAA
>DASUGI010000118.1:0-5873 GCA_036274115.1 Verrucomicrobiia bacterium | reverse complement strand
TCCCGGGCCCTGCGGGGTGGGCCCCGTCGGACTGTTGTCTCCCACCAACGGGCCACCGTCGGCAATCACTCCCGAAAAAACATGGTTGGAACCGTCGGCCACCAGAATCAATCCCGACTGCACGTTGGTGCCGGTGTTGATGATCAGACCGGTACCTTCCGGAATCGGCAGGTGTTGATTGCGCGGTTCATCGTTCAAATCAAACGTGCCCCCGGTCATGTGCAGACGACTCGGGAAAGTGAGGGAGTGAGCCGCTACCTGATGCAATGGCGGACTGACATAGCTCGTCCCGTTGAAAGTGGTTTCAAACTTTACCGTCGCTCCCGGATCCAGTGCTTCAATGCTATCGACCGCATAGGAGGTCCCACTGGCATTGGCACCGCGCACACCCAGAATGAGTGTGCCGCTTCTGACAAACGTGCCGCCGGTGTAGTGATTGCCATCCAGATTAGGCACATCGCCAGCGAGGCTTAACACGCCTGTGCCTTGCACCGTCAAGCCGTTGGTACCGTTGATACTCGCGGCGTTGGTGATGTTCGCGGCATTGACCGTGATGGTGGGTGCCGTGCCAACCAACGTGAGAGGGTTGCCGGCCCCGGTGATCGTGTAACCGGACGCGTTGAATGTCTGGTCGCCGACGGTGATGGCGCTGCCCAGCGTCACCTCACCCACGCCGGTGGCACCGAAGATAGCATCATCACCATCCACCCAAATATTTGGCGCCGCCCAGTTCGCGCTGGACAAATCCCACAGAGAATTCGCTGCGTTATTGTTCCAGGTGTTTATTGCAGCGTTCGTCGGAGACAACCCGACAAGCGACGAAAAAACTAAACTGCCAACAATAATTGAAGTAGAGCATTTCATGGAGGTTTGTGGTTGGGCGTTAGGTTTGTGGGGTCGGTTCAGCGAGGCGCGAAGGAAGCGGCTTCCCGTTTCTGATATCGAACTGTTCCTGCCGCTGGCAGCCAAGCGAACTGCGGCTTGATTCACGCACGCAGCATTGCAACTGCAGGCAAATTGGCTTCACAAGTTGAATTGAAACACATTCTTAGAATTCCTATCTACGCCTTCCGTCTCAATGGCTGGCATTATTGTCTCACCCTTGTTCGCCTGGCTGCGCGAAAACGAAATCCACCAGACTTTATCAAGGTAACGATGTATGGACATTCCTCTGTGTCACGCTTGTATCGTCCATTGTCTTTTTCAGTTGGGGGGAGTAGGCTGGCCCTCAAGCCACCGCAACCATGCAAGACTTACAGAAGTCGCGCGAGGACATCCGTCTTGGTGCCGGGCAGACTTTCCGACTCTTACGCTGGCAAGGCAATGTCGGCAGTGTCGAAGAGATCAAAACGCCTACGCTGATCGTTCCCCTGCCGGGCCATGGAGATCACTGGCATTACCACCGCGAAACGGAGTTGACCTATTTCAAGCGCGGCTCAGGAACCCGCTTCATAGCCGACCATATCGAATTGTTCGAAGCCGAAGATATTGTCCTGATCGGCACGAACGTTCCGCACTATTGGCATTCACGCGGTGCTTCGGCCGGATTGTCGATTCAGTGGGATTTTCCATTTGAACATGGACTCTGGACCTTTGGGGAGGCGTCGCCGCTGCATTCGCTTGCCGAGGCCGCGCGCTATGGCTTGCACCTTTCCGGTTCGACTGCGGAGCAGGCGCGACGCAGTATGGAACAGCTTGCCACCCTTTCAGGCTTGCGCCGGCTCGCAGCATTCCTGGACTTGCTTGGTTTGTTGGCCACGGCGCCGGCCCGGAATGTCCGCCAGTTGGCGGCACAGCCATTTTCTCTTTCCGGAACAGATGAACATCAAGAGGTAGTCCAACGCGCGGTCAGCTATGTCCTGGCAAACTACCGCGAACAGATTCGGCTCGGAGAACTCCTGCGTTTAACGGGAATGAGCCGGGCCAGCTTTGCTCGACAGTTCCGAACCCACGCCGGCAAATCCTTCTCAACATTTCTCAATCAGGTGCGCCTGCAGGCGGTGTGTCGTAGCTTGCGCAATACGACCGAACCGGTAAGCACCATCGCTTTGAACAACGGGTTCAACCAACTTTCCTTCTTCAACCGGCTATTCCGCCGCGAGTTTGGATTGAACCCCACAGAATACCGTAAGGCTTCGGGTTCAAAGCGGTTGTCGGCTATGAACGGTCGTAACCAGGTCGATTAGGGGCGGGTTCCTCGACGGCAATGGGTGGCTCTCGTGCCAGAAGGCCTGTGCGGCGTTGAGACGATGGTGCTATTGGTTGAGACGCGAGGCGTAGTTGTACCCAAAGGAACTATGCTTCAATACGCTCGTGCAAACCCCAACCGAATATCGTTTTTCCTTCGGTCCGTGGAACATCAGCGAAGGCGCTGACCCGTTCGGGCCGGACGTTCGATCAATTTTTCCCCACGAACAGAAATTTGAACTGTATCGACAACTCGGATTTGAGGGGGTGCAATTTCACGACGATGATGTTGTGCCTGAATTGGATGGTCTGACGCCGGAACAGCTGTTGCGCAAAGCCGGTGAAGTCAAATCGATGCTGACTCAGCAAGGACTGGTGCCTGAATTTGTCGCGCCTCGTCTCTGGTTTGCCAAAGAGACCATCGACGGCGCTTACACATCAAACAGCAAAAACGACCGCGACTACGCCTGGGCGCGCACTCAGAAATGCATCGACATCGCCCGCGCGATAGATTGTAAAGCCATTGTGCTCTGGCTCAGCCGCGAAGGCACCTACATTCGCGAAGCGAAAGATGCCAGGCTGGCTTACGAGCGGTTGCTCGAAACCATCAATCGAATGCTTGCTTATGACCGCAACATCGAAATCTGGATCGAGCCCAAACCCAACGAGCCCACGGATCAGGCCTACGTGCCGACCATCGGTCATGCGATCGCTCTCGCCTATGCTTCAACTGATCCCAAACGCGTGAAAGGCCTGATTGAAAGCGCACATGCCTTGCTGGCTGGACTGGACCCGAGCGACGAAATGGCGTTCGCGCTCGCTCACGATAAACTCGGCAGCGTGCATCTCAACGACCAGAACGGACTGAAATATGACCAGGACAAAAGCTTTGGCGCGGCGAATCTGCGCGCGGCTTTTAATCAGGTGCGCGTGCTCGAGTCCGCCGGATACGGGCGGCGCGGGGAATTCGTTGGGTTGGATGTGAAGGCCATGCGCACCCAACGCGGCCATCCGGCCATTGAGCATCTAAAAAACAGCCGACACATGTTCCTATACCTCGTCGATAAGGTGCGGACGATGGATAAAGAATTGGTCGAGCAGTTCCGCAATGCGCGTGATTACGAATCGCTGGAATTTTACATTCTCAAACATCTCATGGGCGTTGGCTCGTTCAACGGAGAGATCGCTTCAAACGGCAGTCGGTTGCGCGATCATCTGCCGACTTCGGAATTGGCGCCGATAGCAAAAGGTTGAAAGGAATGACGAAATGGTTCACCAGGGGTCGGTAGCAATCAGCAACGATTGATGAAACAATTTCCGGAACCCTGACCTTGAGCACCGCAATGGACAGCAATCCTGCGCCAACCACATTGCCACACACGCGACGAACCTTTGTCCAGCGCCTGGGGCTTGCTGCGGGAGGACTCGCCGTCGCGCCGCTGATCATCCCTTCACGCGTGTTGGGGAGGGACACGACCATATCACCGGCTAATCGCATCACCGTCGGAGTTATCGGCGTGGGGAGACAATCGGCTTACGCCAACATCCCCGGATTTCTGCGCGAAGCGGATGCCCAGATCGTCGCCGTCTGCGATGTGGATTCCTGGCGGCGTGAAAGAGCGAAGCAACAGGTGGAAAAGCATTACGCTGCCAGGGCTGGGTCGGGAAGTTTCAAGGGCTGCAATACGTTCAAAGATTGGCGGGAATTGATTGCGCGTGCGGACATTGACGCGGTCATGATTGCCACGCCGGACCATTGGCACATGATTCAAGCCATCGCTGCGTTGAAGGCGGGAAAGGATGTCGCCTGCGAAAAACCGCTCACCCGCTGCATCGCGGAAGGGCGCCGTTTGTGTGAAGTGGTGGCTCAACAGAAGCGCGTCTTCCGTACGGATAGCGAATTTCGCAGCAACGCCGCGCTTCATCGCGCCGCTCAACTGGTTCGTAACGAAAAGCTCGGTCAACTCCAACGCATCATCACCGTCACGCCCCGGGATTCCACGTTGAGTCCGCAGCCCGACATGCCGGCTCCGGCTGAACTGGATTACGACCTTTGGCTTGGCCCCGCACCGGTCAGTCCTTACACGGAACAGCGCGTTCATCCTCCCCGGAACCTGAGGGGACGCCCGGGCTGGATTTCCATTCGTGATTATGCGGATGGAATGCTGGCGAATTGGGGCGCGCATCTTAACGACATCGCCATGTGGGCCAACGACACCGAACATACTGGACCGGTGGAGATCGAAGCCACCGGCAGTTATCCTCCCGCGGGCAACCTCTGGAATGTTATTCAGGAATTTGACGCCCATTTTCGCTTTGCCAATGGCGTGAACCTTACCTGCAAGACCGGTGAAAAACCGTCCGTGCGCTTCGAGGGCACCGAGGGATGGATTCAAGTTGGCTATCCCAACGACGTGGAGGCATCAACGGACTCATTGCTGTCCTGGCAACCGGGCGCAAACGGTCTGCACCTTCCCTTTAAGACCACCGAAAAGCGTGACTTCCTGGACTCGGTCAAATCACGCACGCCACCATTATATGACGCCGAAGCGGGGCATCGGGTTAACTCGCTTTCGCATCTCGCGTTGGCGTCCATCCAGCTCGGCCGAAAGCTCAGATGGGATCCGGCGAAGGAGACTTTGGTGGGCAACGCTGACGCCGCGCCATTGCTTCAACCCAAAGCGATGCGCCCGCCGTGGCGATTGGAAACATAAGCGGGAATCCCGAGCCAGTACCGAGAAACAGTTTGCGCCACCCGGAGCTCTTGAAAATTGATTGAACGCCTTGACCTCTCTTGCTCCTCACGTAACATGATAGCGTCCGACTTTGGGGGCGTACTGGTTTCGACCTGACGGAAGCGCCAGAGGCGGCATGCCGAGGACGATGCGTTGGCCTCGTTAATCATCGCATCAAACAAAACAGCTAACGAAGAATTAGCTCTCGCGGCCTAAGCTGTCGCGACGTTCGCCGGGGGACACCTGCTACGCCGGACGAACGCCATAGCAGGTATGGCGGAAGGCGGAGACCGCGCGCCCAGGCCGAGAAAATTCCATGCGGACTAAGCAGTGGGACTCGAGTCCGGACGTCATCCCATAGCCGACAAACTTCTCCGGACTAAGCATGTAGTCGCGGCTGGGGATTCAGCCAGGGACGGGGGTTCAATTCCCCCCGCCTCCACCATCCTTCGCTCGGAACTGACGTAGGAAGTTCCGAGCGAAGGATGGTGTCCTCCGTAGCTTTAGCGAAGGAGGACTTTTCCCCGCAATGTTCCGAGCTACGGATGGCAGGCCATCAAAATCCCAGGATCATGTTTTACGCCTATATTCTTCAAAGTGTTTCAGCTCCGCATCAATACTATCGTGGACACACAACGGACTTGAAAGCCCGCGTTGCCAACACAACAGCGGCAAATGTCATCACACGGCGAAGTTTGCGCCGTGGAGACTTGTGTTCTACGCCGCGTTCGAATCCGTGGTGTTGGCTCAAGACTTTGAACGATATTTGAAAACGGGATCCGGTCACGCGTTTGCCAAAAAGCATTTCGACGTTAACTGACGCAGGAAGTTCCGAGCGAAGGATGGTGTCCTCCGTAGCTTTAGCGAAGGAGGACTTTTCCCGCAATGTTCCGAGCTACGGATGGCAGGCCATCAAAATCCCAGGATCCATGTTTTACGCCTATATTCTTC
>DASUGI010000117.1:0-18190 GCA_036274115.1 Verrucomicrobiia bacterium | reverse complement strand
CCAGTCGCTGGCCTGGGCCAACAGCAGTTCGCGTCCGGCTTGCTCGAGGGCGCGAGCGGTGAGCGCGTCCGGCTTGGGGAATTTCTTCACCAGTTCGGTCATGCGTTCTTGCGCGATCTGTTGGTGCGGATAAATCCACTCGTTCTTCTCGTTAAGCCAGACGCGCCAATAACCTTCCTCGCCCCAACTGGACGGGCTTGGCGTGGCAATCTGGTTGGTCGGATGACGACGCAGGTATTGCTCAGGCGTGATGAGTTCGAAAACCTTTTGGTCGTAATAGGCTTTGCGCACGAAGAGGTCGAGAAACTCCGGGCCTTCATACCACCAATGACCGAATAACTCGGCGTCGTAAGGCGCGAGAACAAAGGGCGGGCGGTCCAAAATGCCGGCGAGTTGTTGAATCTGCTCGATGCGCGATTTCAGGAAATGGTTCGCGTGGGCATTGGCAACTTGAAGTGCGGCTTCGCGTTCGTAAACATGTTTGTCTCCATGGCTGCCCGTGATGCGGTAGTATTTGATGCCCGTGAAGCCACGAAGCCCGGGCGAAGGCAGGTAGGGTTTGATGTAATCCAAATCGAGATCGAATCCGATGTCGCGGTAGAAATCTCGATAGTGGTGGTCGCCGGGATAACCTTCGGTGCGACTCCAGACCTGACGGGACGTTTCCATGTCGCGGCCGAATACGGCGATGCCATTGGGCGTGAAGACCGGCGCAAAGACGCCGTAACGCGGCCGCGGGTTGGCGTGCAGCAAGCCGTGGGAATCCACAACGAACCAGCGGATGTTGGCCTCTTGCAGGATCTTTTCCACGCCGTCGAAATAAGCGCATTCGGGCAGCCAGATGCCGCGAGGATCGCAGCCAAAACATTCCCGATAGTGATCGCGGGCCACGAGGATTTGCGCGCGTACTGCGGGGGGATGATTTGCCATGAGTGGCAAGAGCCCGTGCGTGGCGGCGGTGGTGATGATCTCCAATTTGCCGAGGTCCTGTAAGCGGCGGAATGCGCCGACGAGGTCGCGATTGCAGGCCAGATAAGTTTCACGCACGGCGATGAACCGCTTGTGATACATCCAGGCCAGCTCCTGGAAGGGCGGATCCCAATGCGTGCGATGGGTTTCTTTGTCGGCGAGTTCGATGAGGCTGTCCAGGTGACGCATGTAGCGATCGGTCAATAGAGGATCGCGCAACATCGAGCAGAGTGTCGGCGAGAGCGTCATCGTGATGCGCGCCTCCATGCCGTCGTCGTGCCAGCGATTCATCACTTGCAGCAGCGGCAGGTAGGACTCCGTGATGGCTTCGAAGAGCCAGCTTTCCTCCAGAAATTGTTCGTGCTCGGGATGGCGAACGAACGGCAGATGCGCGTGGAGAAGTATAGAAAGGTAACCGGACATTTCAGTAGCGTGCAGGAATCATCAACTGGCAGGAACCGGTTGGCCAAAGAGCGCTTTTACGGTCGGACGAATCAGCACGAGGAGGGTGAATATGCCCAGCACAGTGCCGAAGGGCATGAGCAGGCAGGCGACACACGCCATGACAAAGCAAAACATGTAATGACGTCGCCGCTGCAGACAACGTCCCGCCCAGGCGATCAAAACAGCCAAGGCCCAGCCCGCAAGAATGAACGCGCTTGAGAAAATGACAAAGAACCATCCTACAAAAGCTGGCGGTTGGTCCTTCGGTCCGAAGAATTGCGGGTTGAAAACCATCAGCAGACCAAACACCAGGTGGATGAGTGGTATGCAGGCGAAAAACGCTGTCAGTCCGCCCACGATGTAGTGGAAGATGCTCAGCAACCGAAGGTGGTCCTCATCCTGGCTCATGCACTCTCACACTGCTTCCCCACTCGGCGGTTTCAATGCGGGATCTTCTGGTTGCACACCCACGTCGCCAGATATCCCGGTGGCGCGCGAAAACTTCAACTCCGCAGCCCGCGCGTCCGTGCCATCGGCTGATACGGCCACGATGGGGAGTTCGTATTTTCCATCAGGCAACGCGAATCGCAAGCTGAACGAGCCATCCGGTTGAAGGGCGATTTCCTTTCCGCCGATGGAAACTTTGGCGTTTGGTTCAGTCGAGCCGTAAACGGTTAACTCGGCATTGACCTTGAGCCAGAACTCACGAGGCGGCTGGTCGCCGCCCAATGGACTGGAACCGTGTTCAAAGGAGGAAGGTAAATTGAACTGACTGAACTCTGCTGGCAATCCTTCGATCGGCAATCCAGTGATTTCCTGTGAACCCAGCAAGGCTTTCTGCCCCCGACCCGTGGCAACAATCTCCGCCAGGGCACGTTCCTGTTCCGGAGTCCACGCCGTTGTTGGCGGGACGGGCGGGAAGTCGCGTGAGCGTCGTTCGCGCAGTTGCTCGATGCCGTGAGCCAAAGGCAACTGTTGCTCTTCGCCTTCCTTGAGCAATGAAAGCATGGTTTCGAATGGCACTTCGGCCGGAATCGTGGCGAACTCGACTTTTGAGTCCGCCGAAAGGGACGCGGGTGGCGTACGCACCAGCGCAGATGTGGCGACGGATTTCCATTGGCGTCCGACTTGATAGTAGCCCAGGTCGGCCACGTATTGTTCCCCGGCGCGCTCGACGTGGGCGAACCAGTGCCGCGATTCCGGGTGAACGTGAATCTCAACGGCGGGTTTGCTGCTCAGATCCCGTTCATGCATCCGTAGAATCAAGTGCCGATCCTGTGAGCGCGCGTTGTACTGAAATTGCACCGTCGGATTGATGTCCCAATAGGCGTAAATCCAGTGTGGGTCGCGAGCCGCGAGAAACAGCCTTCCCGTGTCATAGCTGGTGGGTAAATGCGTCTCCGTCGTGGGAAAGTGCGCGGCCGGTGTTTCCGGTCCGAGTGAAAATTTTTCTCCCGGCCCACTGTAGCCGGGCACCTCAGGCTCATCGCCTTCAAACAGGATGGGCGGGATCTCCAGACGGGGTTGCCTGGGCTTGCGTTTTGCCGGATGGCTTTCGGATTGGGACGCGTGTTGCTTTGCGCCAGCGTCTTCTTCGAGCAATGAATGACTGGCACTGGACCGCGTGAGTTCATCCTCGATCTGAGGGAGAATAGGGAGAGACGACCAGCGGATGACCCGCTTTCGTTTCGGCGCAGTCTGCCGCGAGGAAGGGACCTTCGTTTTCAAAGGCTTTTTGCGTTTGACTGCTTTTAACCGGCTTTTTGAGGGAGCAGTGGTCTTTGCAGCGGAGCGGCGACGCCGGGTATTCCGTTTCGCACCCGAGCTGGCTTTTTTCCGCTTCGCCACCACACGCTTCATGACTGATTACGGGCAGAGATTAGGGTTCTTACTCGGGGCATGCAACGTGAATTCCGGATTGATGAACGTTTATTTCCGCTGGATTCTTCGCCCGACTGCGGATACAACGCCCGGCGTTTGGAAAGGACCTTCATGAATCCGTTTCTACAAGCCGCCATTGATGAAGCCAAAAAGGGATTGGCCGCCGGCGGAATCCCCATCGGGTCGGTGCTGGTGCTGGACGGGAAAATCATCGGGCGCGGCCACAACCAGCGCGTGCAACAAGGCAGCACCATTCATCACGCTGAGATGAACTGCCTGGAGAATGCTGGCCGCCAAAAAGCCTCGGTGTACCGGCGCTGTGTCTTATACTCGACACTGTCACCCTGCCCGATGTGCAGTGGCGCGGCCTTGCTTTATAAGATCCCTCACATTGTCGTCGGCGAGAATGTCACGTTTCAAGGCCCCGAGGACTATGTGCGTTCGCAGGGAGTGAAGGTCGAGATTTTGAACGACCCGACGTGTATCCAGTTGATGCAGGATTTCATCAAAGCGCGGCCCGAACTCTGGAGCGAAGACATTGGCGTTTAAGCGACGTTGACAATTCGCGGCTTGAATTCGAGTGGGCTGAAACTACCCTGAGAAGTAAGCCGTATTTGCGGTGTCGCATTCCAGAGGCAACCGCTCAGGCGAAGCACGATGGCTGGTAATCGCAAGACGTGGAACTCGTTTGACGAGATGCGCAAAGCTGCTGAAGAGGGCGACGCGCAAGCTCAATCCTACCTCGGAGTTTCCTATCAAACCGGTCAGGGGGTGGCCCAGGATTATCAGGAAGCGGTGCGCTGGTTTCGTCGGGCCGCAGAACAGAATGACACGGTGGCCCAGTGTTATCTCGGGTTCTGTTTTCTCGCCGGACAAGGGGTGCCCCAGGAACTGGGTGAAGCCGCCCGGTGGTTTCGCGAAGCCGCGGAACAGGGTGATCCCGCCGCTCAGTTCAATCTGGGGATGCTTTACGAGACGGGTCAGGGCGTGCCGCAAAATTTTGCCGAAGCACTAAAATGGTATCACGAAGCCGCTGAATTGGGCGAACCACAAGCCCAGTTCAACCTCGGAGTCTTTTACGAACAAGGCCAGGTCGTACCGCAGGATTTTACCACGGCCGTCAAATGGTACCGACGTGCCGCGGAACAAGAAGTGGCTCCCGCCCAATGTAACCTGGGCCTCTGCTACCAGACCGGTCGCGGCGTGCCCCAGGATATGAACCAGGCGGTCCGCTGGTTTATTCGCGCGGCGCGACAAGGCGACAAAACTGCTCAACACAATCTGGGTGTTTATTACGCCACGCAGGAGGCAAAGGAGGAAGAAGCTGCCGCCGCTGAGGGAGCCGAAGAACAGCCGGAAAGTGATCGCGCTTGATGAGCGCATCCGGTGTCCCACCCTGTCACATCGCGAGACATCCGATGTATCTGGAGGGCAGCCCTGACAGAAGTTGCTGACTAGAAATTGTTTCACATTCCGCCTTTCGTGTCGTAAGGTGCGCCCGAACAGGCCAACATGTCCGCCCCCAAAAAAGTCCTGATCATCGACGACGATGCCGAATACCGGCAGTTGATGGGCGAGGTCCTTCAAATGGAAGGCTGGAAGGTCCTGACGGCTGGCGACGGGGAAGCCGGCATCGAAGCGGCCCGGGCCTATCGTCCCGACGTGGTGCTGTGCGACCTGCTCATGCCCCGCAGCAATGGTTTTCTGGTTTGCACGCAGATCCGTTCGGAATACACGCTGCGCCATACCAAAATCGTGGTTACTTCCGGACGCGATTACGACTCGGATCGGATGGCGGCTCGCGAAGCCGGCGCGAATGATTACCTCACCAAACCGATCAAACCTTACGACCTGCTGGCGCTGATTTCACGGCTCTGTGACGACGTTGAAGCGGGAACGCCTCCACCAGCCGCATCGGACACGGCAATTCATCAACCGGCGCTTCTACGTTTTTGGGGCGTGCGCGGTTCAATTCCCACTCCTGGTCCGGCCACCGTCCGCTTTGGCGGCAACACGTCGTGTGTTGAAGTTCGCGCCCACGGCGAAATCCTGATCCTTGATGGTGGAACGGGATTGCGTCCGCTCGGACGCGAGTTGATCAATGAGTTTCAAGACCGGCACTTGAATTTGACCCTCTTGCTGACGCACACCCATTGGGATCACATCCAGGGCCTGCCGTTTTTCCCGCCGATTTACCAGCCACACTGCCGCCTGCGCATTCTTGGATTTGAAGGTGCGAGACGCGGACTGGTAAACGTGCTGACGGGTCAGATGGAAAGCCCTTACTTTCCGGTCCCGTTTGGCGAATTACCCGGGAACATCGAAGTCGAGGAACTCAAGGACATGGAGTTCCATGTTGGCCCCGTGCGCGTCGGAGCGTGGTTCGCCAATCATCCCGGGATTTGCGTCGGCTACCGCATCCATACCGAACAAGGAACGATTGCGTTTTTCCCGGATAATGAACCGCATTGCCGTTATGAACCGGACGGCACGATCCGGCCCGCGCGGGCGGACGCCTCCATCGAATATGCCCGGGCGCAGGAGGAAAAAATGATCGATTTTGTGCGCGGGGCGGATGTTCTCATTCTCGATGCGCAGTACGATCGGGCGGAGTACGTGCGGCACGTTGGCTGGGGCCACGGTTGTGTGGATGATGTTGTCGCCCTCGCCATGCGCGCCGACGTGAAACGACTTTTCCTCTTTCACCACGACCCGGACCACGATGATGCCAAAGTGGAAAGCATGTTGGCCCACGCGCGCAAGCTGGTCGCGGCTCAGAATTCCTCTCTGCAGGTGGATGCCGCGCGTGAAGGCGAATCAGTCAGGTTGGCGGAAGCGCCCCGGGAATTAGCGGCGAAATAGCACGTCTGGTGCATGGCAGATCGCTCCGGCCTCGCGGGCCGCACAGAGTAGCGACTCTCAGACAGAAAAAATTTGGGGGCAGAAAAATGTTTTAATCTTTCTGCCTTCAATTTTTCTGTCCAGACTGGATGATGTGGGGCGGCTGGGCGAGTGCACAAAGGTGATGTCCGAGCTGGGCAGTATGTTCTTCGGTAGATTTCGGTAGATTCCAGCCTTCTCAACGCGCGCGCCTGGACTCTACCAGTCTTGTTCTGAGATGGTGGGCGCTGAGGGATTCGAACCCCCGACCCACAGCGTGTAAAGCTGCTGCGCTACCACTGCGCCAAGCGCCCCACCGGCCACGACCTTACGCGGCGGACCATTCCGATGCAAGCAACGTGTCGCTCGCTACACCGCCGCGTCCCCTTGCTCGTCCGTCCGAATGCGAATCGCCGTTTCGACCGGCATGACAAAGATTTTTCCGTCGCCAATTTTCCCCGTGTGCGCGGCCTTGGTAATCAGTTCTACCGCCTGCTTCACCTGAGCGTCGGGGAGGACGAGCTCAATCTTCACCTTGGGCAGGAAGTCCACGGTGTATTCGCTTCCGCGATAAATCTCGGTGTGACCTTTCTGCCGGCCGAAGCCCTTTACTTCGGTAACCGTCATGCCCGTCACGCCAATCTCCGTGAGCGCGTCTTTCACGTCGGCCAGTTTGAAAGGTTTGATAATCGCGTCGATTTTTTTCATAAAAGTCCATTGTCCTGCCCTCTTGTACGCGCAATCAGCCTTCCGCGTCAAACCCGGAGGCGGGCTTTGAGAGTGACTTTTTTCCTCATGGGTTGCAAATTCGCAAGCGCATTGCATGAAAAAGCTGTCTCCAACTTCTCGCAGCGGACGGTTCGCCAGTGGCCCGGGCGCAGATGTCGCCAGGTTCTCTGAGTCCATTTCCTTCGATTGGCGGCTATGGAAACACGACATCCTCGGCTCAACCGTTCACGCCACCATGCTCCAGAAGATTGGTGTGCTTACGGCGGCAGAAGCAAAGGCCATTATTGCCGGACTGGACAAAATCGGTAAAGAGATCGCCGCTGGCACGTTCAAGTGGAAACCGGAACTCGAGGATGTCCACATGAATATCGAGTCGACGCTGACGGAGCGTGTGCCTGTTGGTGCGAAGCTTCACACCGCTCGCTCGCGCAATGACCAGGTTGCCCTCGATGTGCGACTCTGGTTGCGCGACGAGATCACGGCGCTGCTCGGCGAGATTCTGAAACTGCAGAGTGCGCTCGTGGCTCTCGGGGAGCACAATGCCGACGTCATCATTCCCGGCTACACGCACCTGCAACGCGCGCAGCCGGTCTATTTCGCACATCACCTGCTGGCTTACGTGGAGATGCTGGAGCGCGACTGCGAACGGCTGTGGGATTGTCATTCGCGCGTCAACGTGTGCCCGCTCGGCAGTGGCGCGATTGCGGGTTCAACTTTGAAAATTGACCGCGTGCTCGTCGCCAAATTACTGGGCTTTGTGGACGCCGACGGCAAGGTGCAGCTTACGCAAAACTCCATGGACGCGGTGAGCGACCGCGATTTTGCCATCGAATTCTGCGCTGCTGCCGCGGTGCTGGCCATGCACCTGTCGCGGCTTGCGGAAGATGTGATTCTCTGGGCGAGTGCGGAGTTCAACTTCATCAGGATTGCCGACGCCTACACGACTGGCTCGTCGCTCATGCCGCAGAAGAAGAATCCCGACGTGGCCGAATTGACGCGCGGCAAGACGGGGCGGGTTTATGGCAACCTCATGTCGCTGCTCACGCTCCTCAAGGGTCTGCCCATGACCTACAATCGCGATTTGCAGGAGGACAAGGAACGGCTGTTCGACACCGCCGACACCGTGCGCGCCTGCGTGCGCTTGATGAGCGCCATGCTGCTGAACACGACCGTCAACAAGTCCGCCTGCCTGGCCGCCGCAAGCGATCCCGCGTTGCTGGCTACGGATCTGGCCGATTACCTCGTGCGCAAGGGAATGCCGTTCCGCAAGGCGCATCACGTCGTGGGCAAGGTGGTCGCATTGGCGGAAAGCTCCGGTAAACCGCTGAACCAGCTCACCCTTGCCGACCTAAAATCGGTCGACAGCGCTTTTGAGCGCGATGCCTTGAACGTCTTCGATCTCCGTCGCGCGATGGCCAAACGCAATCTCACCGGGGCGCCGGGCACGAAGGAAGTGGCGAAGCAATTGGCGCGATGGCGGAAGCTTTTCGCATAGCAGACTGACGGGGGACGTCACGTTTTGTCCTTTCCGAATGGGCCTATAATAGCTACCAATGGACCGAGCGGTTGCAGTGAAGATTCGTGTTTTGGGTTTACCTGCAACCGTTCCACCGGGAAAACATGGCTGATTCTTCCGCTAAAAAGTCGCACCGCCATCATCGCTCACAGGACGAAAAAGAGCGATACTACCTCCTGCCGGGCCAGGGTGGCAGCGGTTACCGACGCAAGCAACGCTTCATTCTCAAGACTGCAATTGTCGTTGGTGTGGTGGTTTCAGTCATTTTCGCGGTGATCATGTTCCTCCTGTACCGGCCCATTCGCTGAGGTGGGGCTTAGACAAACAGGCTGGTCTTCCGCAGATTCACCGCGTCAATCAGGCCCTGGTCCGTCAACTTGAGTTCTGGAATGGGCGATAGGCTCAAGAAGGAAAGCGTCATGAAGGGTGCGGCCAGACGACAACCCAGCGCTCGCGCCGCGTCGTTCAACTGGTCAATACGTCGCATCACTTCAGAGAGAGGCTTGTCAGACACCAGACCCGCCACCGGTAAACCCAAAGCGGCTTTCACCTTGCCCTGCGCCACAGCCACCTGGCCCCCCTGAAGCTTTTCCAGTTCCTGAATCACGCGCAGGATGTCGGCGTCGTTTGTGCCCACCACTACCACGTTGTGTGCATCGTGCGCTACGGTCGAACCCAATGCGCCGGATTTAAGTTTGAACCCGCGGACAAAACCCACGCCCACGTTGCCGGTGGCGTGGTGACGTTCGACCACAACCAGTTTCAAAATGTCGCGTCGCGTGTCGGCTACTAATTTTCCGTTCTCAGTTTTCGGTGCAACAATTAATTCCTTCGTCACGATCTGGTTCGGGACAATTTCAATCACCCGGATTTTGCCTCGCCTGGCCTTGAGCACAACATCCGCCGGCTGGTAACGCAGGTTCATGGTGCTGCGCGGCAGGGGCACACGCGCAGGTGACCTGGCCAGATACTCTCCATCCTGGGCCGCGAGCGCGCCTTTCTTGTAAGTCTGGCGCACGCGGAACTTCTTCAAATCATCGAACACGATGAAGTCGGCCCAATAGCGCGGAGCAATCGCTCCAAGATTGTGCAGGCGATAATGCCGCGCCGTATTGAGCGATGCGATTTGCAGTGCCGCAATTGGCGGAACGCCACCTTTGATTGCTTTGCGCACGGCATGGTCGATATGACCTTCGTTCACCAGATCGCCGGCGAGTTTGTCGTCCGTGGCGAACGAACAATTGCCTGAGTTGTGCGCATTCACCAATGGGAGCAGCTGCGCGAGATTGCGCTCGGTGCTGCCTTCGCGGAGCAAAATGTGCATGCCCAGCCGCAGTTTCTCCCGCGCCTCCTCCAGTTCAGTGGACTCGTGATCCGACCGCACGCCGGCCAGCGCATAGGCGTTGAGATTCTTTCCTCGCAACCCCGGGGCATGACCGTCGATGCACTTGCCCTTGCCGGCTTCAATCTTGCCCAGCTCGCTCTTAGCGCCAAGAAACACCCCCGGGTAATTCATCAGTTCCGCCACGCCGACCACTCGTTCGTCGCCAATCATCAACCGCAAATCATCGGCCGTGAGTCGTGCCCCCGCTGTTTCCAGGTGCGTTGCCGGCACGCAGCTCGGCAACATGATGAAAAAATCCAGCGGCAGGTTCTTCGACGATTCCAGCACGTAACGAATGCCATCCAGCCCGAGCACGTTCGCATATTCGTGCGGATCAATTACCACAGCGCCCGTCCCGTGTGGCACGACGGCGCGCGCGAACTCCGGCGCGGTGAGCATGGAACTCTCAACGTGAAAATGGCCGTCAATCAAACTCGGGGCGAGATATGCCCCACGGAGATTGATCACCCGGCGTGCCTTGTAATCACCGAACCCGACAATTCGCCCGTCCTCGACGGCCACATTGGCTTGATGAATTTCGCCACTGAAGACATTGACGACCCGAGCGTTCTTGAAGAGCAGTTCGGCGGGCCGTTCACCGCGGGCGACGCTGAGTTTCTGCGAAACGTTGCGCATGGCTGATTGAAGCGGAACTCGTCCGAGCCGACCAGCGCGAAGATTGAGATTTCTTTTTCACGCCACCTCAATCGTCCTGACTGGGGAAGCTCAAAACGCACAAGCTGACTTTGTCACCACGATAAGTTCGGGCGGCAGCACGCAAGCGTCGGAGCCGTCTCTCAGGATCCGTTTCCTTGTCGGCATCAGCGAGAACTCGTGCCGTGTGACTCGCTCCATTAACGACCAGCCACCCAAGGAATGCCGCAAAACAATATGCAAAGAGGGACCAAACTGTCAGCAACCACTTTCCCCAGTGGATATATGCCAGCACCCATGAAACGACGGCCAGGAAGATAAAGAAATAACCATAATTACGATGCGAACGGCAGCGCCCCCAAAAATAGGCCGTTGCCTGGTTGTAGAACTCGTTCGATAGCGGATCCAAACCCTGCAATGTCTTGACTAGCTGTTCGCGCGAGCGCATCCGAGTAATAAGTTCTTGTGCGTGACTCTATTGCTGCGGCAGCGATTTTCAAGGACCGCTTGGCGTAGAAACTTGAACCTGGTTGCAGACGCAGCGCAAACCGGCGAGAGCGCCAGCGCGTAACCTATTTTGCCGCCGTAGCAACGGGCTTCGCCGCACGCAACGCATTTTGTCCTTTGCGCGAGAAGTCGATGGATTCACCCAGAATGCGCGCCGCTTCCTGCGGCGCGTGAAAGCCGGTCGAGTTCTCCGCTTCCACAAAATCCAAGTAGAACTGCGCCTTGCGTTGGAAGTCTTGCGCCTTCGCCAGTTCACTCGCGGGAAGGCCGGCCGCTTTCGCATTCTTGATGTCGTCAATCAGGTCCATCAACGCGTCCATGGCCAAATTCCGGAGTTGATAGGTCGTCGATTGAATCTTCTCGACGCGCGCCTTTAACTCCTCTTCCGGCCAGCGATGGCACGTCTGGCAGGCTTTGTTGATATTGAGCAGTGGACTCCGAATGTGATGATCGCTGATTTTGTGTCCACCCACCCGGGTGTAGGGCATGTGACAATCAGCGCAGGCCACGCCGGAACGCGCGTGAATGCCCTGACTCCACATTTCAAATTCAGGGTGCTGCGCTTTGAGCACCGGCGCATCGGTGTCCGCGTGAGTCCAATCCTTGTGCCCCACCTCATCGTAGTAGGCCAGGATGTTTTCAACCTTGTTGCCTTTGTGCCACGGATAAACCAGCCGCTTCTCGTCACCTTTGAAATAGTATTCGTCGTGACATTGCGCACAGACGTAACTGCGCATCTCCTGTCGCGTGGCGTCCTTGTTCACGTTGTAATTGGTGACGCCCTGGCTCGCCTTCAACGCGGTAATGCCTTCCATGAACGCCGGACGCGTGATGCGCAACGCCAGGGTTTGTGAGTCGTGACAATCAATGCACGCCACGGGGTGCGTCACGTTCGTGCGGGCCACGGCGTAAGGCAAAGGGTTGAGCTTTTCAAAACCTTTCACGATGTCGCCGTCGCCGGCCTTTTTGAACGCGGTGTACATCGAGGCGTGACAGTTCAGGCACGTGCCGGGCTGCGGCTTGGCTTGCCGGCCGGTGAAGGTCTGATCGTCGAGCATGAAGGCGTGTCCGCGCTCCTCGCGGAAATCGATGGCGAACGCGTAGCCGGCCCACATCTTTTTCAAGCGCGGGTCTTCCTCAATCTTTGATTGGGCGATAACGGAACGGGGGTCCACCTTGGTTGGCGTTCGAGGCAGTGCATCGCTGCCGCCGTATCGGGTGCGGACCTGGTCCACCGTCTTGAGATAGGCGTCGTATTGGAGCGGGAAATTTTTCCCCCACACCTCGGGATCTTCGGTGTCGTCGGTCAATTCAACGACGCGGAAAAAGGGATTCTTCGCCTCCTGCTTGTGTTCCATGATGCTCACGAGCAGGGCCAGCCCGCCGATGGCGACCAGGGCAGAGATGCCAACCGCGAGACCAAACTTCAAAATGTTTCCGCCCGATTGCCGAGGCTTGCGATTCCAGAGGGTGAGTTTTGTTTTCATGAGAAATCAATGCAGGTGCCCGACGTTGCGATGACAGCGGATGCACGACGTGTTGTTCGCAGCCGAATGTTTGGTCAACGGTCCTTCAATGGTTTCGACGATGTCCGCATGGCATTTCCGACAGGCGTCATTGGCGATCTTTTTGTTCCTCTCGGTAATCTGGATGGGGTCGGGATAATTGCCGGTGGTGAAATAAAACGAATGCCAGAAACCGTTCTGCGCCTTGGTCGAGTATTTGCCAATGAAATCCGCCGGAGCGTGACAATCATTGCAGACCGCGACGCTGCGGTGACTCGACTTGATCCAACCGTCGTATTGGTCCTGCATGATATGACAGTTGACGCAAGCCTTGGGATCGTTGGTCATGTAAGAGCCACCCCTGGCATAGATGAACGTGAAGGCCCCGACTCCAAGCGCCATGCCCAGAGTGCCACCCAGAACGACTCCCGCGATCGTTGTGCGTTTCATCTGCCGGAGATCACTGCGTCAGCCTAAACTACGAAATCTGGAACGCGCAATCTTTTGATTTGGTCAGCAAATACGCCCTGGCATTGCGCCGAAGGTTGGCAATTTGCCGGACTTGGGATTTGGCAGAATGATGCTGGGCAGAATGATGGTTTTGAATTGTTCTGCCCTCAATCGTTCTGCTGTTCGGTAGTGGTAACTGTACCGCGCCGGAGTCTGAGTTTAATCGTTGGCCTCTAAGACAGGCCGGCCGCTCCACTTACGCAACACACGCATCACTGCTGAATCGGCGCGTTGACTGAATATTTCCACGAAGGAGTAGCCTCGCTTGAGGGCGCCCCGGACGGCCAACCCGAAGACGACAATGAAGACGGAAAGATTTTGCCAACCGTCGAGTCGCCATTGGCCCTTCCAAAACCAGACGGGATGACGAAACAACGGTTCTCCGTAACAGATTGGCCACAGGTCTGAAGGTGACGGGCCACGCGACCCGAGCAAATCGCACAGCAAATGAAGATGAAACGTGACGAGACACCAGATCGCCACTCGCCACCGTTGCCGGGCGAAACATGCCAACACCACTGCCACCAGCAGCGCTCCCGGCCAGCCGTGCAGCCACAGGTGGTGAAACTTCTGGTAGTAGTGAAAGGTCATTTCCTGCCCGGAGGACAGCGACTTTGCCACATCCACAACCATTCCAAGACCGTCCAGATCCGGCAAAACTCCCGCCAGGGTAATCAGCCTGCGGTCACGGACATTATTCGCGGTTGCCGCGGCGACCAGCCAGCTTCCAATGAAGTGCGTTATGGGCGACATGTTACGCCTATCCAAACAAGATATTCTCCACAAAGTTACGCAAGTGTTCCGGTTGTTTGCGATGGCGGCGCATGAGGACCACCAGTTCGCGCTCGAAGCGGTCGGGCAACGGCAAGCGGACGAGGTTCTTCTTCTGACCATGCAACGCCAGAGTTCGTATGGGCACAAAGCTCACACCGAGTCCGAGGGATACCAGGGTGATAATCAGGTCGACGCTGTCCAGTTGCATCGCCGGCTCTATTTTCAAGCCGAGGCGTGAGATCCATTTCCGCAATTCGCGTCCGGTGTTGGTGGATTCGTCGATCAACAGCCAGGGTTGCTTTTCCAACCAACTCGCTCTCGCTTTCGCCCGGGGCGTCGAAGGGAAGCTTGCAGCCGTTGCCGTTGAAGCAATCAACGTGAAGGCGTCCGCGAACTGGTGGGTCACGGTGAGAGTTTTCGGAAGGCGAGTGGGCCGACAAAGCACGCCCAGGTCCAATTCATTGGCTTCAAGCGCTGCGAGGATGTCGCTGCTCGATTGGTTGACCACGCGATAGCTGACTTCAAAACCGCGCCGCAGATTTGCATGAAAGAACCCGGGCAGGTAGACCGGCGTGATCGTGCGCGAAACGCCGATGCGGACTTCCTTCTTCGCATTGGCAAAGTCCTCCTTGAGTCGGCGGAGCGATTGGTCCACGTCACCGAGCAAGCGCGCGGACTCGCGGAACAGGAATTCTCCCGCCGAAGTCACGCGCACGCTTCGCGTGGTGCGTTCCAGCAAATCGATTCCCAGACTGTTCTCCATCCCCTGCATCTGCCGCGTGATGGCGCTTTGCGTCAGACCCGCCAGCTCGGCCGCTTTGGTAAAGCTTCGATGCTTCACCACCAGGTGAAACAACGACAGCTCGTAAAGGTCGAAAGGCGACTTGGCGAGGAACTCATTCATGCCGAGCATCAGTGTATTACTCTAATGAATTTCACTCAACAGTGTTTATCCGGCAAAGTGCGCGGTGAAAGGAAAATTATGGCCGACAAACGACTAAGACATCCAGAAAACGTGCCGGGAAAATACTATGTGGATGAATCCTGCATTGATTGTGACCTGTGTCGGAACACCGCGCCTCAATTCTTCAAGCGGTTTGATGAGGGCGGTTACACGATTGTCCATCGCCAACCGCAATCGCCGGAGGAATTAGCCTTAGCCAGGGAAGCCCTGGAAGGTTGCCCCACCGAATCCATCGGCAACGATGGTGACGGTTTGTGAACTAAGTCCGAACGATTCCGTAGGACAGGCGTCGCGCGCGTCGCGCCTGTCTCTAACTTGAGAAAACTCCCGCTTGAGCGGATTGAGGCAATGAACCGACTGTGGCGCGCTCACGGAATTTAGTGCGCTGACTCTCGAGAGATGGAGACAGGCGCGACCCCTGTCCTACGGGCAACTCCGCTCCCGCGAAGTCCGATTCAACGGCGTCGTTCCGATTAAGGACCGCGCAGCCGGAAGAACTCCTGCGGCCTTCCGAACAAGGAGCGGCGCAGTTCGAAGTAACCGTTCGTGTTCGGGTACGGGCCCGGCAACGGCGACCAGATGACCGGCGGCGTCAGATTGGTTGTGACTTCAACGCTATAGCCGACGTAGTTCAATGGCCACGTCAACACCGCTTCGTTGGCCTCAAATCCAAAACCAAGTTGCGGCTCGGACGGCGTCAGGATGAGCACGCCGGGATAGGCGAGACGGTAAAAGGTGCGATGCGTCAGTTCGCTGCGGGGCCGGCGATGTTCGAAGTAGGGTCCGGCGCGGAAGTAAGGTCCAGTGACCGGCGCCCACGAAAATCCCGCGGGAAGTGACGGCGCACTCTGCAGCACGAATCCGTCATAGTTCGTGCTCCAATAAACGACCAACGTTTCCGGTTCGAGTCGGATGAAGAGTCCCAGGTCGGCGTACGTCACACTCGTTGATCGGCCCAGGACTGAGCCAACGAATTCAACGTCGTTGCCTGCTGAAATCGGCAGCAAACGTGGCGGGCAATGACACGCCGAACCATCCGCGTTCACTGGAAGCACCCAGAGTCCGTTCGTGCCCCCGATGCGACCAGCGCCCACCAGGGCGCGACCGTCGTGCGTCCAGACAGCGCCGCGCGGAAAACCATCGGGTTCGGTCAGTGCGGTAATTTGGCGCAGGTTCGAACCGTCTGCCGACGCCGTCCACAAGTTCACGCCAGTATTGATGAACGCCGATGACACGCGGTCCGCCATCGCGAGCCGTGTCCCGTCTGGCGACCACGCCGGCCAGCGCAAGCGCAGGGTGACTGGTTCGGGTAACTTCGTTCGGCTGGCCCAGTTTGGCGGCGTCGCATAGACGCCGGCCGTCGCGTTGGGGCTCACATTTTGAAACGCGAGCCGGCCATCCATGGGATTAACGACAGGTGCGCCATTAAAACATTCCGGCGTGAGCGCCGCTGGCAAGGGTTGCGCCGGACCAACGAACGTGGTGCGCCAAAGCTGACAGGCATTGTCGAACACGAGTTCCATTTGCGGCCAGTTCCAGTCCGCGGCTTGAATGGAATCCGCGTTGGAGAAGATGCGCGTTTCAGCGCCCGTGACCAGATCGCGCACCCAGAGGTTGCCCGCACTTAGCGTTGGTCCGCCGTCACGCAAGAATGCGAGCCAACGGCCATCGGGCGAGAGGCGCGGACGACCGCCGGTGGTAATAAACCGTTCGCCGCTGCCATCCAGGTTGATCGCCCAGATCGTGCCTCCGATGCCCTTGGGACTGAGATGACCATATTGAATGTGGTCCACCTCCCAATCGCTGCTGTTCGTCATCGTAATGCTGATGCTGGAAATGCCACCCGGGTGCGTAATGCCCAGGAAGCGATCCTCCGATGTCAGGCTGAACCCGGTGCCATCACCGAGGTTGGTGGCCATCATCGTGCCCAGTGATGCGCCATTGGCGTCCCGTGCGGAGAAGAGAACATTGCCAAAGCCAGTTGATCCCGACGTGACAGCGCCCACGTCGGTCCAAACAATACCCGCCTGTGTTGGCAGTTTTCCGCCCAAGGCCGCCGCGTTAAAGGTGACCGTGAGATTCGTTTGGCCATTGGAATAATACGAGCGTCCGCCGAAGCCCGTGCCGTCGATGCTGCCGTCATCCGCGTCCACTGAGTCCGTAGCGAAGCCGGAATTGGCCACGGTCCAACCCAATGACGCCGTCGCGCCCGGTGTGTTCAGCGCGCCGTCTTCAAAATTCTCCAGGTAGAAGTAGGCATCGCCGTTGGTGACGCTGAACGCGCTATTGGCAAAACTGAGATAAGGTGTTGGCCCATGGAATCCGGGCGGGCTGCTGGAGGCCGCGGGCGAACGCGAATAGATGATCGTCCCGCTCGGTGAGATGACCACGATGTTGGTGTTTACGGTTGGCGGCGGATTGGTGTTGGTGCTGTTGGGATCAACCACCGGCGGGGCGGGCGGCACGTTGCTGAAGCCAATCACGTAGGTCGCTAACTGCATTTGCGCCTTCAAACCCGTTGCCGGCTGGCGACCGTAGTATTGAATGGTGGCATCATTCGTGAGGAGGAACGGTGCGAGATATTGTTGCCACGCCTGCGATGCACTGGTGCGGTAGAACACCTGATGTCCGCCATTGAGCGTGGTGAAACTGATGCTGATCGGTCCACCGTAACCTCCCGGCGCGGGCGAAATATTGACCACCACTGGCTCAGCGGCACGCGCCGAGGAGTAAGTGAAGAATGAGATGTCGTCGCGATATTGGTCCGGCAAACCAAAATTAGCGCCTCCGACCGGTGGAAGATTGTTGGTCGCCGGACTGCTCAAACCAGCGGTTGGTCCCGCGTCCGTCTCAACGCGCGCGGAAACCGAGCCCGGCAGACCCGTCACGCCGCTGCTCCAGTCCGGTGCGTTCAAGGTCGCGATCAAGTTCGCGTTGGGTGTCACGAACGGTTCCTGTTGGAAGAGCCAGACATTCGCGCGCGAATTGCGGCTGGTGGCGGAGGGCAGCTCCGTTGCGCTCACTTGCGTGTAGTTTGTGCCATCAAAGGCCATCACCTGTGCGGCAACCGAAGAGACTGTTCCGGTCGGCGCGTTGAGCAGAACGAACTTGCCATCATCCAGCGCAGCGATGCCCGTGAATGTTTTGCCGGCGGCGGGAGAATACTTCGAGGCAAAGCTCGGCGCGCCGCCGGGCAAGCGCAGGCCCTGCACGCCATCGCTGAATTGAATCATCGCGCTGCCATCAGCCGGATTGCCGACGAAGTAAACGCGCCCAAGTGCCTGGGTGAAGTTGATGGAGATCGGTGGGCCGAACGTAAAGTGAGTGCCGTCTGTTTCCAGTGACCGAATGCTGATGTTCGTGCCGCCGGCCTGATAGAACCAAAAGCGCGGCAGTGATTCGTTGTTGAATCGGCCAAACACGTAGTCGCTCGCCGAGGGCAAATTGCTTAGCACGCCGATGACGCTTGGAGT
>DASUGI010000116.1:0-2245 GCA_036274115.1 Verrucomicrobiia bacterium | reverse complement strand
GGCAGCCTTCTGATCACAAATTCCGGCCTCGTCCTGCGCGGCCAAGGTATCAGCAACACCACGCTCATCGCCACCGGCCTCGATCGACGCACGCTCATCCGCATTCACGGCCAATCCACTCCCACTCCTACCCAGCGCATTTCCGTCACGGACTCGCACGTCCCCGTCGGCGCCACCAACCTTCACGTAGCGGATCCGCTGGCCATCCGTCCCATGAGCCCCATCCGTCTCACTCGCCCCAGCACTACGAATTGGATCGCACAACTCCACGCACACGAGTTCGGCGGCGGCGAAGGCGGCGGCTGGAAACCCGGCTCCCGCGATATAGTCTGGGATCGCACCATCACCGCCATCGAAGGTAATAGCATCACCCTGGATGCCCCCATCACCACCACGCTCGAACCCGGCGCGTACATCCGTCCCATAAGTCCCATCGGTTCCATCTCCCAAATCGGAGTGGAAAACCTCACCGTCGAATCCACCTTCGACCCCGCCAACCCCAAAGACGAAAACCATTCCTGGTGCGCCATCACCATGGATAACGGCACCGACAGTTGGGTGCGCCAAGTCACCTTCAAACACTTCGCCGGCTCCGTCGTGGCGCTCTACGAAACCTGCCAACGCATCACCGTGCAGGACTGCATCTCCCTCGCGCCCGTTTCGGAGGTTGGCGGCTACCGTCGTCACACGTTCTTCACGATGGGCCAGCAAACCCTCTTCCTCCGCTGCTACGCCGAGCATGGCCGACACGATTTCTCCGTCGGCCACTGCGCCGCCGGCCCGAATGCCTTCGTTCAATGCGAAGCCCGGGAAGCCCTCGCCGACAGCGGGCCGATCGAAAGCTGGGCCAGTGGCGTCCTCTACGATAATGTGAATATCGACGGCAACGCAATCACCCTCGGCTATCGCTCCGGGAACAACGCCGGCATTGGCTGGGCCGCCGCGAACTGCGTCCTCTGGAATTGCAGCGCCTCTGTCATTCGCTGTTGGAATCCGCCCGGCGCGACCAACTGGAGCTTCGGTTCGTGGGCCAGCTTCGAAGGCGATGGTGTGTGGAAAAGCTCCAACGACTTCATGAAACCCGACAGCCTTTTCGCCGCGCAATTGAAAGATCGGTTGGGCGCAGAAGCCACTGCTCGTCTCCAACTCATGCCTCGCCCACGCGAAGAATCCAGCAACCCGCCGCTCGACAAAGCCCAGGAACTCGCCGCCGCTTCCCATCAACCACCGCCGCAGTTGAAGGACTACATCCTCGCCGCCCACCAACGCGACCCAATCCCATCCGAACCCGGCAACGCCAGGCACGTCGAAGAAATCATGCCCCGTAGCAGCCGAGGTAACGAGGCTCAAACTTCAAATCGTAAATCTGAAATCGGAAATCATAAATTGGCCATCACCAACGGCTGGCTAACCATTGATGGCAAGCTCGCCATTGGCAGCAGCGCGAACGTGACCTGGTGGCGCGGCAGCATTCGCCCCAACGAAGCCGCCAGCTTCGGTCTCAACGTCACCCGCTTCGTGCCGGGACGTATCGGTGCGGGCTTCACCGACGACCTCAACGAAGTCGCCGACAAGCTCATCGCAAACGGCGACATTGCTCTCGATCACAACTACGGCCTTTGGTACGACCGCCGCCGCGACGACCACGAACGTGTTCGCCGCATCAACGGCGACGTGCTTCCGCCGTTCTACGAGCAGCCTTTTGCACGCAGCGGTCAAGGCACAGCCTGGGACGGACTCAGCAAGTACGACCTCACCACGTTCAACCCGTGGTATTGGTCGCGCCTCCGCGACTTCGCCGACCTCTGCGGCGAACGCGGACTAGTGTTGTTTCACCAGAATTACTTTCAGCACAACATTCTTGAAGCTGGCGCGCACTGGGCGGATTCACCATGGCGCACCGCGAACAACATCAACAACACCGGCTTCCCCGAACCACCGCTTTATGCTGGGGACAAACGCATCTTCCAGGCGGAACTCTTCTATGACGTGAATCATCCCGTCCGTCGCAAACTGCACGAAGGCTACATCCGCCAGTGCCTCGACAACTTCACGAACAACGCCAACGTCATCCAATTCACCAGCGCCGAGTTCACCGGCCCGTTGCCCTTCATGCAATTCTGGTTAGATACCATCGCGGAATGGAAAGCCTCTCGTAGCAGCCGACGTGAGGAGGCTCATTCTGAAATCGTAAATCGTAAATCTGAAATCATAAATCCCCTGATCGCGCTCAGTTGCACGAAAG
>DASUGI010000115.1:0-17306 GCA_036274115.1 Verrucomicrobiia bacterium | reverse complement strand
CGCTGCCGCTGCGGTGTGCGCTTCCCCCTCACCCCTGCCCTCTCCTCAGGGCGAGGGAGAACTTGTTGCCGTCACACAGAAAGACCAGCGGCTGGATTCTTCGAGCACGCATTGGATCATTTCGGAACGGCCGATTCGCGTTCCCTCTCCCCCGGGGAGAGGGCCAGGGTGAGGGGCGGGATTGGAACTTTTGCGCAGCGGAGCGCGGCTGTGCTGAAAGCCAGCCGCAGCGGGCCCAACCTGCTGCGGCTGGTCGGTGACACAGCCGCGCTCCGGGTCAGGGTCAGGAGAAAATGCAGCCAGGTCGGCGCTGTACGCCGACCGGACGCCGCAGCGCAGCGTCCCTACCTAAGAATGCAATGAACTTCTCGCGCCGACATTTCCTCAAGGTGGGCGGCGGCACGGCCGCCTTGCTGGCGACGGTGGGTTGCGATCAGTTGCCGCGGGAACTGACGGTTCTTTACGCGCAGCAAAAACCGGTCGGCCCGTTTCAACCGCCGTTGACGGAGCAGATTGATCCCATCACGCACGCATTGAACCGCGTCGCGTTCGGTCCGCGCCCGGGCGATTACGAGCGCGTGGCGAAACTGGCGTCCGCTCCGGAGCCGGCGGCGGCGGCCTACATCGAGGAGCAATTGAACCCGGAGCGCATCGAGGATGAATCGGGCGCGCTGGCGGTGCGACGGTTTGAGACGTTGCGGCTGCCCCTGGGCGAGTTGTTCGAGTATCAGGATGAGTTGCTCCACAACGAACTGATGCGCGGCACGCTGGCGCGCGCGGTGTTCTCGGACCGGCAGTTGTATGAAGTGATGGTCCAGTTCTGGTCGGACCATTTCAACATTGATCCGTCCAAGGGCGACTGCAAATGGCTCACGGTGGCGGACGATCGCGAGGTGATTCGCAAGCATGCACTGGGCAGGTTCCCCGATATGTTGCGCGCGTCGGCGTTGAGTCCGGCCATGCTCTGGTATCTGGACGGTCGCGTGAATCGGCGCGCGAACATGTCTGAGAAGCCGAATGAAAATTACGCGCGCGAGTTGCTGGAGTTGCACACGCTGGGCGTGCACGGCGGTTACACGCAGAAGGACGTGATGGAAGTGGCGCGTTGCCTGACGGGCTGGACGGTGCGTTCGACGAATCAAAAGCCTTACCTGGAGATCGGCAAGGTGGAGTTCAAACCGCATCTGCACGATGGCGAAGCCAAGGAGGTGCTCGGGCATCGCGTCCCTGCCCTGCCCGCCAGGGCGAGCAAGGAAGAGCGCGAACGTCTCGGCCGCGAGGAGCTGGATCGGGTGCTGGCGATTGTCATGAAGCATCCGTCCACGGCGCGGCACATCAGCACGAAGTTGTGTCAACGGTTCATCGCGGACGAACCGCCAGCGAGCGCGGTGGAAACGGTGGCGGGCACGTTTGCCAGGACGAACGGCGACATTCGCGAGACGTTGCGGACGTTGTTCGGCACGGAGGAGTTTCGGCAGCAGCGCGGGAACAAGTTCAAGCGCCCGTTCAATTTCATCGCGTCGGCCTTGCGCGCGACGGGGGCGAGCACGGACTCGGGAGTGGAGATCATTGGTTATCTGCGTCGCATGGGACACGCGCCGTTCAGTTATCCCACGCCGGATGGTTTTCCCGAACCGGCCGGGCCGTGGATGGGCACGTTGCTGTGGCGCTGGAATTTCGCGCTCGCCATCAGTGAGAACCGGATCAAGGGAACGAAGGTTGATTTTCCGACGTTGCACGCCAGTTCCGGCGGCGATCCCGGACTGATGGCGCATCTGCTGGGTCGCAAGGCAATGAAGGAAGAAGTCGAAGCTTACGACGAGTCCGGCGCGGGCCTGGCGTTGTTGCTGGCGTCACCGGCGTTTCAGAGGTGCTGAAGGTCAGAACCATGAACAAAAATTCCTTCACCCGGAACATCCCCCAAAGATTAGGGGCGGTCAAAGATTCAAATCCGAGGCTTTCCAATCCTTGTCCGCCCCCAATCTTTGGGCAAAGGAGTCCGATCGAGAAAGCGACCGCGGAAGATGTCCCGGCCCGGCGTTTCAACGATGTGGAAGGTCAGAACCATGAACAAAAATTCCCTCACCCGGAACATCTCCCAAAGATTAGCGGCGGACAAAGATTCAAATCCGAGGCTTTCCAATCCTGGTCCGTCCCCAATCTTTGGGCAAAGGAGTCCTATCGAGAAAGCGACCGCGGCGCGGGCCTCGCGTTGTTGCTGGCGTCGCCGGCGTTTCAGAGGTGTTGAAGGTCAGAACCATGAAGAAAAATTCCCTCACCCGGAACATCCCCCAAAGATTAGGGGCGGACAAAGATTCAAATCCGAGGCTTTCCAATCCTGGTCCGTCCCCAATCTTTGGGCAAAGGAATCCGATCGACCTTAACTAGCGCACAAATGAACGGCGTCCAAAGTTTCCTCACCGGCAATGGCAATCAACGCCAGACATTGGTCAACATCCCCCAAAGATCAGGGGCGGACAAAGATTCAAATCCGAGGCTTTCCAATCCTTGTCCGCCCCCAATCTTTGGGCAAAGGAGTCCGATCGACCCTCAACTAGCGCACAAATGAATGGCGTCCAAAGTTTCCTCACCGGCAATGGCGATCAACGCCAGACGTTGGTCGTTGTCTTTCTGCGCGGTGGCGCGGATGGATTGAATCTCGTCGCGCCGCTGGAAGACGATGGTTATCACCGCGCGCGACCGCGCATTGCTATCGGCAAAAGGCACGCCGTGACGCTGGATGGTTTTTATGGGTTGAATCCGCTGTTGAATTCGCTGGAGCCCGCCTACAAGGATGGCGCACTGGCCATAGTTCACGCCGCCGGCTCGGAAGATGACACCCGATCGCACTTTGAGGCGCAGGACCTCATGGAGCATGGTGGCATCGCCGCCGGCGGCTGGCTGGGCCGATTCCTGCGCGCGCAAATCAAAACCGCCAGCGGCCCGCTCTCTGCCGTGGCGCTGGGTCGGTCCGTACCCGAATGTCTGCGCGGCGCGCCAACGGCGACGGTCTTTCAATCACTAGACGATTTCTCGCTGGGCGATAATCGCGCCAGGCTCACACGCTCGCTGGCAAAACTCTACGGTATGCAGACGGACCTGCTGGGCGCTGCGGGCCGTGACACGCTTGGCGCACTCGAACGCGTGGATGCGTTGCGTCAATCCACCTATCACCCAGCCAATGGCGCAGACTACGGCACGGATGAATTTTCACGCGGCTTGATTCAGATTGCGCGGCTCATCAAGGCGCGCGTGGGTTTGCAGGCGGCGTCGGTGGATTTGGGTGGATGGGATTCGCACTTCAGCCAGTCGCTCATCATGGACCCGCTTATCACGCGGCTGGCGCGCGGGTTGTCCGCATTTTACAAAGATCTCGGCCCGGAGATGAATTCAACCACCGTTGTTGTCATGACGGAGTTCGGTCGGCGATTGGAAGAGAACTCCGCGTTCGGCACGGATCACGGGCGAGGCAGCGTGATGTTTGTGCTGGGCGGCGGAATCAAGGGCGGTCGCGTGCTTGGCAAGTGGCCAGGCTTGAGTCGTGAAGTGCTGGAAGGTCCGGGCGATTTGCCAGTGACGACGAACTATCGCAACGTGCTCGCGCCGATTCTGCAACGGCATGGAGGGGAGAAGTTGGATTCAGTGTTTCCCAACTTCGCACTGGAGCCGGTGGGGATTTATGGGTGAGCGCCGCTTGCTGGAAATTCGGTTGCGCTTTGGCAAATACCACCCCTCACCCTGGCCCTCTCCCCATTGAGGGGAGAGGGAAACAGATAGTGGACTTCGCGGACGTTTGAAGAGTGATTGCACTGCATCGATCAACTCGACTCGCGTCCAAGCCGCCGAAGCACCGTCGCCAGCAAACTTCCCTCGCCCCTTAATGGGGAGAGGGATTGAGGGTGAGGGGTGAGAAGGTAAATCAACCTCACACCTGCAACGTGTGCGCACGCAGGCAACTGGATCAGCTCTTTCCAATTCCCATGACTGAGTCGACGGGGTTTATGACCATGTGATGGAAGTTCGGTTGCCCTTTGCAAATACCACCCCTCACCCTGCCCCTCTCCCCGTTGAGGGGAGAGGGAATCAGCGAGCGAGCCGCCGCGGACGTTCGAAGAATGATTTGCACGTGCACCGAATCAACCCGACTCGCGTTCAAGTCGCCGTCGCCAGCAACTTCCCTCGCTCCTTAACGGGGAGAGGGATTGAGGGTGAGGGGTGAGAGGGTGAAAAACATCCAACATCGAACATTCAACATCCAACGTCCAACCTTCCCCCTGCTGCTCAAGTGGGAGTCTTTTGAGTTAGAGACAGGCGCGAGCCTGTCCTACCCGCGCGGCCAGAAGCGCAGCCAGAATCGCTGCGGGGATTGTATCAAAATTTCACGCAGCAACGCCTCCATGCTCGCGGCTTTCGGCTCATCCAACTTGCGAACGATGGCTACCAGAATCAGAAAGGCAATGGCCGCGGCGCCGAAGAAGAACGCAAAGCGATTCCATTCCAGTCCGAGCCAGACGGGACTCCGCTTGCCGATGGCATCAATCAACAATCCCCAAACGATGGGCGAGAGACCCAGCGTGACGTTGGCGACGACGGAGTAGATCGCGAAGAAGTGGTTGCGCCCCATCTGCGGCACGACGCCCATGGCGAGTTTGTTGTTGGCCATGTTCACCAACGCGGCGAGCAGGCCCATGAAGAATTGCAGTGCAAGCACTACCAGTAACGAGGCGGAGATCGCCCCTCCGGCCAATAGCAGCCAGCCAATCATCACGGCAAACCACGCGATGCCGGCGGCACTCAAGACTGGCTTGCTGCCGAAGCGGTCAAAGCGTGAGCCAAGCAGCCACAGACTGCTGACGCCGCCAATGAACGCAACCGAGCTGAGCAACAGGATGCGGCCATCAGACATGTCCGCCTGGACTTTGAGGAACGCCGCGGTGAAGGCAGTGATACCACCATATGCGACTGACCACGCCACCAACGCGCGCAGCAATTTTCGGAACGGCGCATAGCGCGCCATCTCGAGCCACGGGATCGGAGCGTTCGACGCATTCGTCGGCGCGGTGATCGGGACGTCGGGAATGCGTTTCAAAAAGAGCAGGCTCACCGCACCCATCACCGCACTGAATGCAAACAAGACCGCGAACTGCCAGGGTTGCGTATCTCCCGTGAGAGTGAATGCGGCGACGAGAAACGTGACGAAGCTGGCGAGGTTTTGCACCGCCGCGTCGCGTGCCAGATAGCGCCCGCGCATTTCCGCGGGTACCAGCAAGGTCATCCAGGGCAGCCACGCGCAACTGGAAATTCCGCGAGAGAGATTGAAACAGAACAACAGCGCGAGCAGCAGGCCAAGTTGACTTGGATGGTTGAGAAACAGGCCCGCCAGCGGCACGAGCGCCATGGCGAAGATGAACAACACGCGCGTGCTCCAGCCCGCGAGCACGAAGCGACGATAACCAATGCGGTCGATGTGACTGGCCGCAGGAATTTGAAAGATGACCAACAGTGGCATCATGCCCGCGATGATGCCGAGCACCGTCGCGCTGGCATCGAGTGACTTCGCGTAAAGAATCATCGGGCTGCCGAGCACGATCTGAAACGACAGCGCGTTGAACGCGGAGAAGAGAAAAGCGTTGTTGAGCCCGGCAGGGAACGTTGTTGCTCCGAGACTTGCGTCATCGGTGGCGGTCTTTGCTCGAATGTCAGACATCGTGTCCAAATTCTGGAGCCAAAACTATCCCGGGCGCGTTTGGGAGTTGTCGAGAAGAATCCCGCAACCAGAATTACAAACGCGTTGCTTGACAGGATTTGGTGAGGGGCGCATGGTGGCGCGACAAATCGCCTTGTGAACATGAAGCAATTAGTCGCTCTGACGGTTTTCGCCGCGCTCACCGTCCCCCTCTCCAACACAACTTGCGCGAGTGAACCCCCGGCACCAACGATTGACGGAATTGTGGTGTCCGGTGCGCAAAAGAATTTGCGCGTCACGCCGGCGCCGGGCGCTGAGACTTATTCTTTTTACAGCGCCACCAATGCGAGCGGCCCTTTCTCGTTGAACACCAACTTTGTCTTGATGCCGTACGTCACCGGTTACTCGACGAATTACACGACCAACGGCGCGGTCACGCTGACGAATCTCGCTTACGAATGGCGCAACACCAACTTCACTGCCAACAGCGGATTCTTTCGCATGTCCGCGACGCACGTCAGCAGTAACACCACGGCGGGTGCGACGGTGTTGAATCGTCTCGCGTATGGTCCCACACCCGACGAACTGGAGCTCTATGGCAACAACCCCCAGGCTTACATCGATCAGCAACTGAACTTTCAAGGCATTCCCGACACGCTGAACGGTTACGCGGTGGAGATCACGAATGCGATTCCGTCCGACCCGACGACGAATTGGACCCTCGTTCAGATTACCGGGCGGTTGAACACGACCAATCTCTACATCTACATGACCGCGCCGGGCGGTGTGTTCATTGATGACATTCAACTGACGGATACCAATGGAGGGCCTAATCTGCTGGCGAACGGAGACTTCGAAAGTGGCTCAGTATCGCCGGGGGTTTTGTCCGGCGGCATGACCGCCTCCTACGTTACGAACGGGCTCGCCCACTCGGGCAGTTATTGTTTGCGGGTGCAAACCGCCGTCGCGGGAAGCACCTCGGGCAACAATCTTAGAATTCCGATTTACACCAATTCCGTGACCTACAGCAACAACAGCCCAATAAGGCTGAGTTTTTGGTATCTGCCGGGACCCAACTCGCAAAAACTTACAATGCGCAACGGTACGGGCACCAGCTTGATTGGTTCGGCGGGCGGGATTCCGCCAACCCCGGGCTGGGTGTATGCGCAAACTACCGGACGCGCCTCCACGACCAGCGCCATTTACATCTATCTGTCCGGAGCCGGCACGGCTTACGTGGACGACATGATGTTGGTGGCGGGCACCAATGCAGGGGTCGGAATCAACCTTCTACAGAACGGAGATTTTGAAGCACCGCTGAGCGGCACGTGGTCCAACGCGACAGATTTCACGAACTCGACCATCAGCACCACGGTCGCGCATTCCGGCAACAGCAGTTTGCAGGTGAGCGCGACGGCCGGTGGCGCGGGCGCCAACGACGCCATCATCCAAGCGGTGAGCCCGGCTTTGGCCAACAACGGCACTTACACCGTCAGCTACTGGTATGCGCCGGTTACGCCGGGGGTCACCCTCACGGTGCGGCTTTCGGGATCCGGTCTCACCAGTACGCCGGATCGCGACATTGCCGGGCTTAATCGCCGACTCGAAAACCGCTTCGCAGTGATCGGGGATTACCGCGCCTGGTTCTGCTGGAACGCCGTTAATTCGCCCCGGCAACTGCTCGAAGTGCTCTCGCAATTCTGGGAGAATCACTTTGTCACGCAATACTCGAAGAGCCGCGATTATCTGGACAACATCGGTTACGACTCCACCATGGCCGGCATCCTGGCCACCGATTGGGAACGGCGCGAGATGACCAGGTGGCGCAATGCCATGTTGAACCCGAACTGCACGTTCTATGATCTGCTCAAGATCAGCGCCGAAAGTCCGTCCATGATTGTTTATCTGGACAGCGTGGGCAGTCGCGGTGATGGCACCCGCGTGGCCAATGAAAATTATGCCCGCGAGCTGCTCGAGCTGTTCTGCAACGGCGTGGACAACGGCTACGATCAAAACGACATCATCCTGATGTCGCGCGCGTGGACGGGGTGGTCGGTGGAACTCGTAGACGCGGAGAATATCGACAATCCGTTTGCGCCTGCTTCGGTCACTTACTATCCCAACACCAACAGCACGAGCAAGGGGAACACCATCGGGGTTTGGACCTTTAATTTCAAGCCGGGCAATCACGGCACGAATCGCGGCCCCATCTTCGCGGGCAAAACGGTTCCGGCACGTTTTGGTCCGCCGTGGGCGGGGCAGAGTTATCAATTGAACATTCCTCCGCGCGCCACGGGCAGCACCAACGGCATCCAGGACGGCTACGACGTTATCAATCATCTGGCCAACCTGCCCTTCACCCAGGAATACATCAGCGTGAAACTGTGCCGTCTGTTCGTGCATGATGATTTCCCGAACCCGACCACGATTGCGGATCATCCGGAATACGCGTTCTACGACTACACCAATCCGGATCGCTCCCCGGAGGCCGAACTGGTGCATCAATGCATGCTGGCCTGGGAAAACAGCACACCGAAGGGAAACATCCGCGCCGTGTTGAGCACCATCTTCAACTCCGACCTGTTCCGCAGTCACACGGCGCATGCGCAGAAAGTGAAGACGCCTTTGGAGTTTGTGGCCAGCGCCGTGCGCGCGCTGAAATCCACCGGCACGAATGACGCGCCCACGGCGTTTACCGACGGGTTTTCGTTCGCAACGCCGCTGGGTCGCATGGGCGGAATGAACCTGTTTGATCGCGGCGACCCGGATGGCTATCCCGAGACCGCGCCGGGCTGGATCAGCGCGGGTACACTGGTCGAACGCATCCGCTTTGTGCAGTCCTTCCTCAATGCCGGGACCGGCGACGACGCGGGCAATCACACCTGCGATCCGGTTGGGCTGTTGCGAAAGAAACTCCCTTCGGGCAGTTGGACTGATGCCAATGCCATTGCCAATTATTTTGTGAGCCTGCTTTACCCGGCAGAAGGCGCGGCGAATCTCACGCTTTATCGCAATGCCGCGGTGAACTTCCTGAATACCGCCGACAACGGCACGACCGCATCCGCCTTCAGCAGTCAAAGCGCCGGCACGCAGGATACGCGCGTGCGCGGCATGGTGGCCATGCTGATGACTTTCCAACGATTCCAGGAGCAATAAAACTATGCACAACTTCAACATCTATTCGCGCCGGGAATTCCTCGGTCGTTCGTTCAAGACCAGCATGGCCGTGGCACTGGCGACGCTGACGGACATTCCATTCGTGATGAAACGGGCGCTGGCCGAAGGCAGCATCGGTCTGAACGGAAAAAAGATCCTGTTCATCTGGCTGCGCGGCGCCAACGATGGTTTGAATTCCGTCATCCCGATTGAAGACTCCGAATACGCCAACATTCGTTCCACCATCGGGATTCAAAAGGATCCAATTGCGACGGACAACACGCGTCCTGACTACGATCCGGCGTATTACTCCACACCGGGACCTTGCTTTGATCCCACGCTTTACACCGACCCCACGTTTACACCACGCACGTCGAACGATGATACCTATGTTTATAATCGCGCGATCAAACTGGGGAATGGTTTCGCGGCGATGCACCCCTCGTTGAAATTCCTGGCGCCACTTTACAACGTGGGCGATCTCGCCCTCCTTCATCGCGTCGCTTATCCGAAGCAATCACGCTCGCACTTTGACTCGCAGCATTACTGGGAGAATGGCAATCCCAACAACAACCTCTCGAAGGACGGCATCTTTTATCGCGCCATCATCGAATCCGGCCTGGCCAACACTTCTCCGCTCACCGGCATTTCCATTCAATCCGCCTTGCCGCTGATTTTGCGGGGCTCGGAGGCCGCCATGACCAATCTTACCAGCCCGACGCGCTATGATTTGCTCGGCATTCCCTCAGGCACCGGCGACAACAAGGCGTTCAATTCGATCGTCGGCGCCAACTATTATCCCTTCGCCGGAAAGCGCAACCGGCAGTTGCTCGATCTTCAATACGAGAACATGACCAACACCCTGCGCATCTTCTCGAACCTGGATTTTTCGGAAACCGGCAACACGTTCCGGGACGACTCCGTGACCGACCAGGATCAAGCCTGGTTCGATGCGAACGGCAGTCAAGGCTACTACCTGTTTCCCACGACGAACGCCAAAAACGGGGGCTGGCAGCGTCCGTCCGGCGGCGGCCAGAACGTCAACCGCTACGTCGTTCCCACCAACCAGTATGGCTTCTTTGGCAACCTCAAAGCCGCCGCGATGATTCTGAACAAGACCGACGCCATCATCGCTGGCACTGAATTCGGCGGCTTCGACACGCATCAGAATCAAGGCGCGGCGACGGGCACCCACGCCAATCTTCAGCGCACCATCGGCTGGTCCATGTATGCCCTGCGGAAGTATTTTCAACGCTACGCCGACAAAGCCACCTGGGAAAACACGATTGTCATTACGTTGTCCGAATTCGGGCGCACGGCGGTCCAGAACGGTGATCAGGGCACTGACCATGCGGAGGCCGGCGTGATGTTCGTGGCCGGTGGCGCGGTGCAAGGCTATGGCGCCGGCAACACCTACGGCGTTTTCGGATGCAGCACGTCCGAGCCGTATCCCTGGAACCCGGGCCCACGCACAACCAATGTCACCACGTGCGGGACGATGTTTGCCGCCAGCCCGAATACCGTGGCGGGCTACTTGCGTCGCTCCATCGATTACCGTTCCGTTCTGGGAGAAATCATTCGCGACCATCTCGGTGCGACGCAGGCACAATTGAATCGCATCATCCCGGGTTACGCCAACGCGGGCGAGTGTTTACTTAGTGGTGGCAAGTCGAGTGTCGATGGGGTAGACATTCGCGGTGAAATCGGAATCCTGTAACCGGTCAGCGCCTTGCGGTCAGCCCGGGGGGTTCGCACCGTTCCTCTTCAAGGGGGATTGTGTGTTCTTGTTCCTGTTTTCATTTCTTTTCTCCCCATTAGCTTCCCCGGCAGTTACGAACCTCTTTTATCCCGTGGCGGACACTTCTTTGCTGGAAGTCGCACCGACGAACAACCTGGGCGGCTATCCGGGGATGAACGCGGGAACAACCCAGGAATACCAGCGGACCCGCGCGCTGATGCGGTTCGATTTTTCGAGCCTGCCCACGAACACCGTCATCCTTTCGGCGGCATTTCAGATTGATGTGACCCGGCAGCCTGACGAGCCCCCTAACCATACCACCTTCGGGCTGCACCGCATGCTGCGACCCTGGGGCGAGGGCAACAAATCGCCCGTCGGACAACAGGCCGGCAAGGGCCTGCCCGCCAGCTTTGGAGAAGCGACCTGGGAATGTGCGTTTCATCCGACCAATGCGTGGACGGTTCCCGGTGGTGCGCCCGACATTGACTTCTCCAGCGTTGAGAGCTCCTCGCAGTTCATCTATGGCACTGGCGAATCACCCTATCGCTTTGAAACGAGTCCGGAATTGGTTGCCGACATAACAACGTGGGTGCGTCAGCCCACGCACAACCACGGTTGGATGCTGTTGTGCAACGAAGAATCTGTGAACTTTACCGCCCGTCGCTTCAGCACGCGGGAAGATAGTCTCAACTCGTCTTCATTTCTCGAGCTGCAATACCTGGTGCCACCTCAGTTTGAGTCCATTCAACGAGCTGGCAGCCAGTGCAATCTTTCCTTCATCGCCCGCGCGGGCCAGAGCTACGGCATCCAATACTGCGACTCCTTCACCAGCAGCGAATGGCTGTCTCTGACCGCCATTCCCCCGTTCTCACAAGACACCAACATCCTCTTCATCGATACGACTTCCGCCCCGCAGCGCTTCTATCGGCTTGAGACGTATTAGGGCGAGGGATGAACGGGTGATTCAAGGCTGACGGAGCGTTACCTCGCTCGTCTGAGGCGTTAAGAGAAAGTCCCGGTAACGCGCATAATTGCGGAGCAACCCTTCCTGGAAATCGTCAAACCGGCGGATGGATAAAGAAGGCCCCGCCTGGTTGCTTTCCACAAATGTCGTCACCGCGCCAAGATTCCTGATTTGGGAAGTCAGGCCCGGCGGCACCGGCTCGTGTCCCCGCTCGTCACGCCGGCTGGCAATGCGGATCTCCTCGCCTGCGACCACGGCGAAGTCTTCGTATGAATTCAAGTAAACTGGCCGGTCGTCGCTGAGCGTTGACTGGTAGAGCGAGCGCCCCTGGTAGAGTTCACCCGGGGACAGCGGCAGCCCCAAGGTATCCATAAGCGTTGGGAGCAAGTCGACCTGCGAACCTACATTGGCGTTGACCCGGTATCCTTTCCGGTCTGGATCCATGATGATCAACGGAACGTTGGCCAGTTCGGGAGTGATGCGCCAGCCATGCCCGAACGGCCCACCATTCTCCCCCAACATTTCGCCATGGTCGGAAGTAATCACCACCAGGGTTTGATCCAGCAATCCCGTTTCCTTCAACTCATCGAGAATCGAAGCAATGTTCCAATCCATATACAACAGCGCATTCAAATAGAGCGGCGTGAAGTCGCGGAAGGTCTGAGCCCGGAATTTGCAAAACTCTCGGGGAGTCTTGTCGTAGGGATAATGCGGCGCCGCGGGGACATAAGTAAGAAAGAACCGCTTGCCGTCAGCGGCGTGCTTGCGAATTTGCTGCCGGATGGCCCGGGTCACGGCTTCCTCCTTCAGCCCCCACAAGACCCGCTCGCTGGAATTCGCGCCCGGCATGGTATCGGCATCATACATCGCCGCCAGGTTGCGCCCCCTTAGAAAACTCCGGAAGCCAGTGTAATCATAGAACGAAGAGTAAAACATCGAGCACTCGTACCCGTTTTCGCCAAGCAGCTCAAAAATGCTTTTTACCGGCACCGGCTCGAGGGTAAAGCGGCTGAAATCCTGAATGGGATACAGACCGGCAAATGCTGCGAACCGCGCATGAATCGAACTCGCGAAGCTCGAGAAGAAATTCGGAAACACTTCCATCCGATCCTGGTACCGTTTCAACTCGGGCTGCGTTTCCTTGTCCCCGCTGAACAATGACAGATGTTGATTGAAGGTCGATTCCTGAAAAATGAGGAGCACGTTCAGGTCGCGCCGCGGGCGGTCTTCACGCGCTTGGTCCGGGCGCCGCCAATCCGGCATACCCAACGCCTGCGACTCTTGAAAGAACTCTTTCGGCGAAAGCGTCGGTTTCCAGGCGGACCGCCATACGGGGCTCGTCTGGACGAAGCGGAACACACTTTGTCCCCGAACATTATCCGGCTTGTTGATTACCGCACCCAGCACCGCAAACATTGCAAAGCCTCCCAGCAAACACCATCCTGCGGACTGTTTCCCGGCACTCTCCCGCACGAAGCCATGAGAATTCAGCGACGCGGTCAGGCGACGCACCGCCAGGAAATATGCCCCACAAACCGCCAGCATGACGACGGCAAGCAAAGGAAGGTACGGGAGCGCCATCTTCAACATCATCTTCGGATCGTTCGCGAACGAAATTAAATCCCAGCCCAGCCTTACCCCCATCAGTTGAGTAAGCCTCAAGTCCAGAATTGCCCAGCCGATCAAACCTATGCCCACCAGATCCAACCACTTCAGATTGCCGGTCGCGCGCAGTCGCAGCCAAACCGCCGCAATGATCGCCACGATGGCCGCCACCAACAATTCGCCCAGAAAATACGACGGGAACTTCGCCGCGAAACCCAGGAGGTTGTTGTAGTTAATGGAGATTGGGTAGTGCGCGTTCGACAAGAGCAATGTCCCGACAAAAAGAAACGACACCAGATTCAACCATGGATTCAGGAATCCTTCCCGCTTCGCCATCAAAGTCGCCGCGACAAACAGTACCGTGAGGCAGCCGGTCAGCATCAGGAAATAGGGTTGCAGGTTGGCCAGGTCCACTTCTCCGAGACTGAACAGGAACCACGTAAACAAGGTCCAGATCGCAGGCAACAACAGCCACGCCGCACGAAACGGACGCCTGGCGAATTGGAGCATGAAGAGGGACCCCAGTCCAAACAGGAGCACCACCCAAAGATCATCCCGGCGCACCATGAATTCGCGGAGGCAGAATACCCAGTAAAGTCCGGCAAATACCGCCGTCAAAGTGAGCACATGCCGCTCGCGTCCGGTCCGGGCGAGCACGTAATACATCGCAACGTAGCCAAACACCCACACTGCCAGATAGGGTGGGCGGAAAAAAAGATTCAGACTGAGATACGACCATAGCTGCCACCACTTCAAGACTCCGGTCATCACGGGATAAACCAGGTTTTTGTCGCCTTCGTGGAAGGTAAGAAAGATCACCAGTCCACTGAACACCAGGACGGTCGCGTTTGCCGCGCGCACCGCCCGCACGCCAACCGCCTGGCATTGGCGTCCGAACTGGAATAAGCAACCAACCAGAACGACGGCGACCGCATAGAAGGAAAACACTCCCAGGCCGCTGAGGGTATCCAGATTGACGCGCCAATGCAGTTCCTGCACATGTTTTCGCAGGCTGATCAGTAACACCAGTTTAATGACGCAAAGCGCGCCAAGGATGACCGCCACCCGGCTGACGACCTGAGGCGACAACGCAAAGGATTTGCACCACCGACGCAGGACGCCGGGATGTTCAGAATTGGGACTCGACGTACCAAATTCATTCAAGTCAACCGTCTTGTTGGAAGCCATTGCTGAGCGCTTGTCGCAATCACCATGCCCGGTTTACCATTCCGCCCACGATCATGAAGCTAGACTCCCGGATATACGTTGCAGGTCATCGCGGTTTGGTGGGCAGCGCCATCTGGCGCGAACTCCAGGCGCGCGGATTTTCACAACTTCTGGGACCAACACGCGCCGAACTGGAACTGCGCGATACCGCGGCGGTGGAACGCTTCTACGAAGTCGCCAAACCCGAGTTCGTCTTTTTCGCGGCCGCCCGGGTGGGAGGCATTCTGGCCAACGACACGCGGCCGGCCGAGTTTATCTACGACAATCTGCAAATTCAGAACAACCTGATTCACGGCGCCTGGAAAGCCGGGGTCAAGAAGCTCCTGTTTTTGGGAAGCTCATGTATTTATCCGAGACTTGCACCTCAACCGATTCATGAAGATTCCCTGTTGAGCGGCCCGCTTGAGCCGACGAATCAATGGTACGCGATTGCAAAAATTGCCGGCATCAGAATGTGCCAGGCGTACCGTCGGCAATACGGCTGCGATTTTATCAGCGCGATGCCGACCAATACTTACGGATTCAACGACAACTTCGACCTGAACTCTTCGCACGTGTTGCCAGCGTTGATCCGGAAATTTCACGAAGCCAAAGTGAACCAATCTTCCACGGTCACCTGCTGGGGAACGGGCGCGGCACTGCGGGAGTTTCTCTTTGCCGACGACCTGGCTCGCGCGTGCGTTTTCCTGATGGAGAATTATAGCGAGGAACAGTTCATCAATATCGGCTACGGTAGTGACGTCACCATTCGACAGTTGGCCGAAACCGTTCAGCGGGTCATCGGATTCCCTGGAAAAATAGTCTGGGACACCTCCAAACCGGACGGCACCCCACGGAAGTTGATCGACAGCTCCCGGCTGTTTGCCCTGGGCTGGCGGCCCAAAGTGGACTTGGAAACGGGGATACGTCTTGCTTACCTTGATTTCATCAAGCGTTATGCCCCAGCAACAGTCAATATCCATTGACGAACAGTCGACGCCGATCTCCACGCCCAACTTGTGGAGGTTTCTCCAAGCTTGGCCCCACCCAAACTATCGCAATTTCATCGTCGACCTTGCTTTCTACCCGATGAGTTCCAACTTTGAGGTGCACGGGGGCGTCCGCTATAGCCAGCCCATCAAGAGTTCCCTCGAATGGGGTCTCAACCTCTTTGGTGGCTGCTGCCTTCATCAAATCGGCCAACCCTTCCGGATATGTTCCTAAAAGGTTCGACAGCTTGCGCACAGAAATCCGATACCGGCCCGGATAAACCACCTCAAATTCACCTCCACCCCTGGGGAGTGTTGTGCCGAGAACCCAGAAATCATCCCCCAAGGGAACGTAATGCTTACGAATAAAATCCCACTCAGAGTTCGGCAACCGTTCATTGCGATAACTCCAAATCACAACCGCAGCGGGCGACTCAAATAAGGTTTCGGGTCTCTTCGTGCTTTGAATCCTCAGACTCTCGAGGAACGACTGGGAATAGATGCCGCGGCGCGTGGCTACCATTCCGATTCCGTCGTAAACGCGATCCCCGTTAGGGACAGTGAACTGCTCTGCAAATCGAATGACAGCTTCTTGCCGGTGGTTTGGCCAGGCCAGATGTTGACGGGTAGCCCTATAGAACGGCACTAGATGCGCAAACAGAACCAGAACGACCATGAGGGGACGAGCCAGACGAAAATTCCAAAAGTCATTGATCAAGCCGCGTACGTACCGGAACGATAGCAGGTAAGCAAACGCCACGACCTCCAACAGGTCGTTTGGTTGTGGCACCCGGCTGAGGAACAACGCCAGGAAAGCCAGAAGGAAGAATAACGCCTCCGGCAATAAGCTTTTCCAAAAGGACAGTCTCTTTTCGCCACTTCCGAATGTCCTGACCGCGGCAATGACACCAGGTATTACCAATGCCAGAATGAGCGGCGTTTGCCAGAGAAGTCGCGCAAGAATCAGCCAGCGACCAGTCTCCTCACTCGCCGCCGAATGTGTCCACATTGATGGCAGACCCGCGACAAAGGCATCCCACATCCCTGCCGCCCGATAAGACCCATAAAGCAAAAGGAACATCCCAATCGCGCCCATCGCCCATACCACCAGCAATCTTGCAAAGGATGTCCCTTGCGAACGAGGGAATAGAAACAGAACTACCGACAATGGCGCGGTGTAGACCAAAGCATGCGGCGATATGAATTGCATCGCGACGGACAAGGCGCCGACCAAAGCATACGAACTCACTTTTTCCTGGCTCAGGCGTACCGTACACCAGGCCATCAGCAACCCGGTTAACAACAAATTCTCGGTGCGAAATTCGAAACCAAAGTCCCAAAGCGGAGCCAATGTGACCGCGCCAATCAGGGCAATCAATCCGCCGCGGGATAACAGCTTTTCGCCCGTTGCTAATGCCAGCAGAAGCAGGTTGAGCCAAAAGATCATGAGTGAAATCATTCGCGCCGAGACCAGCAGATCGATTGTCTGCGTTGCTCCACGAGATAGCCAAATCAGGGGCATCAGGAGAAGATTCACCTCGATGCCAAAGCTCTCACTTTTTTGGGTAGCCAGCGTGTGTGCCAACCACACATTCCTACATTCGTCAGCGTGATAAATTCGCATCGCAGCCAGGTGTGTGGAGCACTTGCAAAGCAAGTACCCAAACACGATGGCTGAACCACCAACCAAAACTGTGCGGAAGAATCGATTCATCAGATACGTCCCGGTTTCGGGCTGCTAATTAGCTGTTTGCCCCGCAGAGTTGCAAGGAAGATGCCAATCAATTGACGTCTACCGATTGAGGCGATGGGCAATAGAAAGTAAGCGTCACGCCGAGCGCCGCTTGACAGGAGCTGTGTCGGTCGAAAGAAAAGACTAAGCTGCGAGGGCTGCCGGTTTCTGTTGGGTTTTCTTGCCCCACGCCGAAGGGATGATTGTGGGCACTTGCTTGTTGGTCAGGT
>DASUGI010000114.1:0-9797 GCA_036274115.1 Verrucomicrobiia bacterium | reverse complement strand
TGGACTCCAGAGGAACGTATCGTCGGTATTGTTCCAGTAGTATCCCAACCCAAAACCGCCGAATGCTCCATCGATTATCAGGCCTCCACCAGGAGTGACCACGAGTCCCGCACCCTCTTTCTGTAAGTTGGTTGCGCTGATCCAGGCGGAAATCGTGACCGTGTTGGTGTTTAAGTTCAGCGCCGGGATGCGGACGGCACCCCCGTCAGCGACGAATGCAGCGGCGGTGTTCGTCGCCGCAAAACCCGGATAGATTGGCGGCCTCGGCCCCGTTGCTGCAGCGATTGAACCGGGAAGAAACAGCGCGTTGCCCGCAGTACCCAAGGTTCCCAGATTAGCGGCCACGGGGGCAGGAGTGCTCGAGAAGTAGTTATAGTAGAGCAGGGGAGCATCGCTCTGGACGGCTGTCGAATAGCTTCCGGCTGAGGTCGCTGCCGCAAAGTGCGCGGCGACTCTGGCAGCGCTTAGCGCCGTGCCATACACGGCACTTTGGGCGACCTGTCCCGGCCAGAAGAAATTAAGCGTGCTGCGCGCGCCAATGGTCAGCGGATCGTTGTTGCTGAGATTTTGATTGGGAACGTACACCTGTCCGTTGGCTCCGGCGGTTCCTGTTACGGATTGAGCGAGAACGCCATTGGTATACATGGTAAGCACCTTGCTGGTATTGTCATACGTCACCACCAGATGCACCCAGACATCGGCAGCCAAGATCGGCGCTGCCACTTGTCCTCCAAAACCGGTACCGTTCTGGTTGAAGATACGAACAACCCATGCGGAACCGGCGCCAAACGTGACCCCATCATCCTGGGCAAGGTACCAGCCAGAACGCCCCGGTGTAGCTTCAAAGTCGACTGAGGACGCAACGTAGGCGAAAAACGGTGCGTTCGCCGGTTTGACCCAGGTCTCAAAAGTAAAATTTGTTGTATCCAATGCGGTCGAAGACGGCGTGCGGATGTATTGCGAAAGTCCATTCAGGTCGATCGCGGATACACCTGAAAACGGTCCCTGAAAACCCAAGACGGGCGACGAAACGAAGGTGCCATCGGCCGCCGCACCCAATGAGCCGAGATTTGTGGCGTAAGCAGCCGGGTCGAATACCGGCTGAACGGTTTCATTTAATCGGTAGTAGCCAATGGGGCCCTGTGAGGTCACCGTAGTTTGGTAGTCCGATGCGCGGACGATTGGTATCGCGCATAGAACCAACAACGCGGTGCTACCCAGCCGACCGAGGGTATTATAGGGAGGTTTCATACTAATTTGTTACGTTTTGCTTTCAGTGGTCTGAGGTTTGCGTTTTTGTCTGTCTGGAATCGGTTAAGAGAGCAATAGGCAATGCAGTCGCGGATGAATTCAAAGCGCGGACGGTTAGCTACTTCAGCGTCGTAGAATGGTCCTGCAGCCAATAAACGTCCTGGTTATTGCTGCCCCACGTCGGATCAACATCCAGAAAGGTGCCCGGAGGAGACATTGGTGGAGTGGTTCGGCCATCAACCCATTTCTTGATTTCAGAATGACCGTCCGTGAAAGAGAAACCCGCCGCTCGGTTGTGATACATTCCCGGCATGTCGCCCAACTCGCCTTTTGAAGGGACGTAAGGATCATACCCCATCATCATCTGAAGGAAGTTGCTCCAGTTGACTGAATCTTCGCGCATGTCCAGAAACAGGAAAACCTTTGCGGCTTTGTCGATGTCGGTGGTCTTGCAATAAACACGATATTTCAAGTTCTCCGCGTACTTGCCGGTGTCCCAACCACCAACCGTGCCGCACTTGGCTCCGCTGGTTTTAGTCGGGGCAAATCCTCCAACCCAGAGATTCATTGACATCGTCAGGATGCGCGGAACCGTCGCTCCGGAGTTGTTCTCCACAACGGACTTATCAGCGGGGCATTTAAAAATAGCTGGATTCTTTCCAGCGTGAGTCCACAGCGGACGCTTGACCATGTCGTAGTTGATGTCCCAGTTACCTCGGCCAGCAGACTTACCTGTAAAATCCATATGCGCACCCGACCATGCGTAATTGTCTGGGTCGTTGGAATCGGAGTTTACGGGAACGCTCCCACCGAATCTGCCCCCACCCGTGCTGGCGTAGACAATTTTGTCATTGTTATCGTCCGCATAGTAACGCCATGCCAAGGCCAATTGCCGGTGATTCGACATGCATTGGATTCCCTGCGCCTTGAGTTTTGCCTTCGTTAAGGCCGGCAGCAGCATCGCCGCGAGGATGGCGATGATGGCGATAACCACCAGTAACTCGATTAGCGTGAAGCCATTTGCGGTCGGAGTTTTTCCTCCGCTAATGCTTGGGGCTGGAACGGCCTTTTGGTTCATAGGCAGGAACTATGCTTATTTGAGGAGTTTGGGAACAGGAACCGGCAGCGGAGGCGCGAAGCGCAGGCAGAAAAGGAGACCCTTCTTTTTGCTTCACGTGCGTCTCGGCGATGAACTCGCGAAAAGACGCCTCCGCATAAAAGCTCACATCTACAGGATTGATGTAGCTCATAGGAACAAAGGCTTTATGGAACTGGTCAGCAGTTTTTGCAACAAAAAAAACCTCAATCACAAACCGCATCTTCATGCGAAAGCGGTCTGGTGACCCTGGCCCTTCCAGGATGTTGAACGTTTAGCACGGCGGATGCCGCGGGTTCGCACCGGAGCAAAGTGGCCATTAGATGGGGAAAACGCCGCTGCCAACCACCATACCGAGTGTTTAAAAATAGTCTTGGTGGAGAAATGTCGCCGGCAACGAGCTCGATTTCTCTGAGTTTGAACTTCCAAGAAACCTTAACAGTTCATGTACTTCCAGTTTCTCGGTTTGCCTTGAGCGAGCCAGGAAATGGTTGTCGTCAGACGCTTGTCACGGGTTTCCTCGCGCTTGGCCTCAGTGATCCACTCGATGTACTCGCGTTTGTGACTGGGGCTGAAGTTTTCAAACGTTTGCTGCGCCTTTTTGTTCCGCTTGAGGGCCTCAACGAGGGTGGGCGGCACGACGAGCTTCCTGACGGCTTTGGGCTTTTCCGGGCGCGGCAACTTGACGCCTTGCTCATTGAGTTGAACCGCCTGCTTGACGTAACCGATCAGAACCTTGTCAGAAGGCAAATCTGACAATGACGTGATCCGGCCCAGGTGTCCCATGGCTTCCTCCGCTTTGGCTTTCGCAGCAGCATTTTGCTTGATGATGAGGGAGTGCTTCCAAAAACCAAAGGTGCAGTGCTGTTTGAAGGCCGCCATGCTGCACAGCATTCCTTGGTGCATGAAACAAGGAAACCGCCACTTGATGGTTTCCTCGACCTGAGGGCAAGCCTGGTGCACGAGTTTACGCAAATGTTCGAGGATTGGTTTCGCATAGTCGGCGGAGTCGGCGATATACGCGTCGACGCGTTGGTCTGCGTTGCTCATAGTTTGCTTTCGGCAATGGCGGACATCTTTGTGCAGTTCGGCGGAAGCGCGTGTTCAGCGTAGTCGGATTCCGATTGCCGATGCTGCGGTATATCTCGCCAAGGCGTTCGCACAAGTACAAAATGCGCCACCAGAGCGTGCTGGTTCACCCTCGGTTTTCGACTTTTCGTCCCAATTCATCCTCTTCTCGAAACTTTTTGGCAGATTGATCATCACAATTTTGATTTTTTAGACAAAAGAGAAGAGCGGCGACGCTTAGGGGATGAAATCGCGTGAATAGCGGTTGCACAGATGCAACATCTGGACATACAGAATGGGACCGGTGGCTCGCTGAGCACGGCCCCAAGTTTCTGCTATTTGCCCGGCAGCAAACGCGGTTCGAGGTCGACGCGCAAGACCTCGTGCAGGAAGCCGTCGTCGAGTGTTGGCGTCGCCAGGCCATCGGCGCACCACCGGCTGCCGGGCTGGTTTTTGCAACCATCCGCCGCCGCGCTATCGACCTGGGTCGAAGCGCGGACCGGCGGGCGGGACGGGAAGCGGCGGCGGCTCGCGAGTCGCCGGAAGGCTGGTTTGATACCGGATTGGAGGAGCGAGAACGCCATCAACTGATTCAGCATGCCATGAAGGGGCTGCCGGACATTTATCGAGAAGTTTTGACGCTGAAAGTCTGGGGCGAGTTGACTTTTGCCGAGATCGCGGACGTCCTTGAGATATCTGCCAACACGGCGGCTTCGCGTTATCGGTATGGCCTGGCAGAGTTGCGTAAATTGACAAAAGAGGTTTTTGCGTGAGCGACCACGAGCAAGAGAAGTTTGAGGCCCAATTGCGGCAGCTTAAACCGGGCAAGCTCCCGGAAGACCTGGTTGCGCGCATCCAGGACGCCGTCTCGTCGCGCCCCCAAACGGTTATCACTGCACGTCAGAGGGCCACTCCCGGATTTCTCCAGATACTGCGTTGGTTGGTTCCCGCCACAGCGGCCGTCATTGTTACGACGGTGCTTTGGCAACGTCAGGAGAATTCAGGTGAACCCGGCGTTTCGAACGTTGATTTGCAGGGCTCGGTTGCCGCAACTCCGCTCAAACCGGACAACGTTCAGATTGGAAAGGAATTGGTATCTTCGTTTGACGCAGTGGCAACGCTGCCCGGAGGCGAACCAGTGCGCTTCCGCTGTCAGCAATGGCTCACCACCGTGGTGGTGGATGATGCCAAACGGGGACTGCTGATGGAAAGTCGCACTCCGCGCGTCGTCGTCGTTCCGGTGGGCTTTGAAACTTATTAGCTCCGTATGAGAATAAAAACGAGCAACTCAGGTTTGAAGCGTGCCACACTCAGGTTGGCCCTGATAGTCGCCGTGAGTTCGTGTTCGGCGTTGGCCAGCTCAACATCCGCCGTGGTCGCCACCACACCGGCCCCGGCAGTTGCGCCACGGGCGGTGGTTAAGATTGAATCGATTGAACCCGCAAGCCGAAGAGAAGGGGAAGGCGATGTGACCTGGTTGGGCGTGTATGCGGAAGAAGCATCCGAAGCGCTTGGTTCGCAATTGGGACTGAGTTCCGGCGAAGGCTTGTTGGTCACTTATGTCGCCGCGGACAGCCCGGCAGCGAAGGCTGGATTGCAAAAAAATGACGTCATGGTGGCCTTGCGCGACCAACTACTCGTGCATCCCTCGCAGCTCATCAAACTGATCCGCGCGCAAAAGGACGGCGACGTCGTGAATCTGACCATTTACCGGCAGGGCAAAAAGCAGGTCATTACGGCGACGCTGGGAAAAAGGCCGGAGGCGGCGGCGATGTGGCCGACGGGTACGGTTTCCGCCGTCGTTGACTGGAAGCCGGGAGAAGGAAGCACCGTGCAGGATGGAATTCACGGGCAGATTAGAGATTTGCACGAAGATTTGATGCGTTTGGGCGCCGACAAAGAGAAAGTGAAGCTCGAGGTGGAACGCAGCATGGAGGAAGCCCGCAAGGCGTTGCAGGATGCCTTGATGCACAAATCTCAAAACGGCGCCGTCCTTGGTCTGGACGCCAAAGACCTGGAAGCGCTGGCAAAAGGCGGCGTGGATATCGGCGAAAGCGCCACGATCGTCGTCAAGAAGAACGGCCACTTTATCCGAACCATAGTGCAGACGGATGACACCGGTTCGTACGTCATTGCCGCGATTCCGAAAAAGCGCCTTACGGCCCGGGACAAGGACGGGAAGCTGCTGTTTGATGGCGAGATTGAAACTCCGGAACAACAAGGAAAAGTACCCGCCGAGCTCTGGGACAAGGTTAAACCTTTGTTGCAACAATTAAAGCCCGTTGAAAGCGACGAGCCGAAGCCTCGCGTAGAATCACAAACCGACGATTTAAATAGTTGAACCGATTTGAGGTTCGAGAGTCTGATTATCAACTGACCGCATGAGCCATCTTCCTACGCTCCATCGCGACACGATTCGCCCAAAGAACGCCCTGGTTCCTGGAGCGGGTGTTGTCGCGGTTCTGGCTCTTTTACTTCTCAGCGTGTGGATGTGCTGGTTCTTTGGAGCGTTGTCAACGATACGGCCGCGGCCAACGGGCCAACTTGAGGCGGATGCGCGCTCGCTCCAGGCCGCATTTACCTATCTGCTGGATCGCGAGACGGACTCAGTTTTTCCTGCGGCCACCATTCCGATCTGTCGGAGCAATTCCATTGCTCAGTCTGCGGTTGCGGCATCGGTCTGTAGTTCCAACCAGGCGGAATTCCCTTCGGAATCGATTACCAACGGGCCGGCTCGCAGCTAGCCAACCTTATCGGCTCCGGGTGCGCTTCCGGCGTCGCAACTGATATCGGGGTTGATACATCGGGCTTCTACTTTGCCGGGCATTCCAAAATGAGTGACCAATCCATATTGCGCGCTCACGGTTCTCAGGGTGAACTTCTGGATCTAAATAAATGACTCGCGGCATAATGTCCTTTCTCGACGCATCCTGGAGGGTGCGGTGTGACTCTGGCAAACGGCAGCAAACGGTTCGCCACGCTTGTGGCAATTTCTGACTCGCCAAGCAAGCGGGATTTTCCGAGCATGTCGGGCTTTTGGAAACTGAAACCATGCAATTCACTGGCACATACACGGCGATTGTTACTCCATTCAAACAAGGGAAGATTGACGAGCCCGCGCTGGAACGTCTCATAAAATCTCAGGTTAAAGCAGGGGTGGATGGCGTCGTCCCGGTCGGCACGACGGGCGAATCCGCCACGCTGGACTATGAGGAACACATCCGGGTAGTGGCGCTCTCGGTGAGGTTCGCGGCGGGCAAAATCAAAGTCATTGCGGGCACCGGCGCCAACTCCACCAAGGAAGCCATTTACCTGACTCAAGAAGCCGAAAAGGTGGGCGCGGATGCGTCCCTTCAGGTCGCGCCGTATTACAACAAGCCCACTCAGGAAGGGCTGTTCCAACATTTCCACGCTGTGGCGCGTTCGACGAAGTTGCCCATCATTCTTTACAGCATACCCGGGCGATGCGGAATCGAGATCGCGGTAGACACGGTGAATCGTCTCGCCCACGACAGCGTGAACATCGTCGCCATCAAGGAAGCTGGAGGAAATCCCGACCGCGTTTCGCAATTGCGTGCCGCGGTGGGGACCAAATTCACCATTCTCAGCGGCGATGATGCGCTGACGTTGCCGTTCATGGCGGTTGGCGCTCATGGCGTGGTGAGCGTTGCCTCGAACATCATTCCGCGGGAAGTGGCGCACATGGTCCGGGCCTATGCTTCCGGCAATACGGCGTTGGCGCTCAAGTTGCATGAAAAATATTATCCCATCTACAAAGACCTCTTTATCGAGACCAACCCCTGTCCCGTCAAAGCTGCATTGGCGATGATGGGGATGATGGAAGATGAATTCCGTTTGCCGCTCGTGCCAATCAGTGCCGCGAGCCGCGACAAATTGAAGAAGACCTTGAAGCACTGCGGGGTGTTGAAATGACACGCGTCATCATCACCGGTGCAAAGGGACGCATGGGCAAGGCACTCCTTGCGTGTGCGCCGCAGCATCGCGAATTGGAAATCGTTGGCCAGATTGATCAAGGCGACGATCTTTCGTTTATCATCGCGCGGTGCGATGTGGTAATCGATTTTAGTTCTCACAACGCTACGGCTGCGATCGCGGATTTTTGTTCAAATCACGGCAAAGCACTGGTTGTAGGCACCACCGGTCACGACGATAACGAGAAATCCCGCATCACCCATCACGCGGCGCGGATCCCGATGGTGCTCTCTTCCAATTACTCGACCGGTGTAAACACGCTCTTTTGGCTCACCCGCAAAGCAGCCGAGATACTCGGGCCGGGCTATGATCTCGAAGTGGTGGAAATGCATCATCGTTTGAAGAAGGACGCTCCGAGCGGTACCGCGAAGTCCTTGGCGGAAATCCTCGCAGCGGTCCGCCAGCAACCATTGCCCAAGGTCGCTCGACACGGGCGCGAAGGTATCGTGGGCGAACGCACGGCAGAAGAAATTGGCATTCATTCGATTCGCGGCGGCGATGTGGTGGGCGATCACACGGTCGTTTTTGCAACCAACGGGGAGCGCGTTGAATTGACGCACAAGGCTTCCAGCCGGGACACCTTTGCCAACGGCGCCTTGCGCGCGGCGCGCTGGGTGGTGCAGCAAAAGCCGGGGCTCTACGACATGCAGGATGTGTTGGGATTAAGGTAATGCGGCGGCTTGACTTCGCATGAGCGCATTTGACCTGGCCATTATCGCCCTCGGCTCAAACGTGGGGGATTCACCGGGAATCCTGCGTCGCGCGATCGAGCGTTTGGCTGAAATCTCGGTCAAGCCGCTGGTAAAGTCGTCGCTTTGGCAAACCACACCCGTTGATTGTCCGCCGGGTTCACCGCCCTTTGTTAATGCTGTCGTCGCACTGACCCCGTCAAGTGATGAAACTCCTGAATCTTTGCTGGCCAGGCTGCTCGCGTTGGAAAAGGAATTCGGCCGCCGGCCCAAGCAGGTTTTGAATGAGCCACGACGTTTGGATTTGGACCTTATTGCTTTTGGCAGCGAGACCCGGTTGTCTCCGACGCTCACCTTGCCTCATCCGCGGGCCACGGAGCGCCGGTTTGTTCTGCAGCCTCTCAGCGAGATCGCGCCCGACCTGATCCTGCCCAACCAGACCAGGTCCGTCGTGCAATTGCTTTCCCAACTCGCCTCCAGCGAAAAGCTGGTACGGCTCGCCTGAGGGCCGACAATTTCTGGGCAACCAATTTCGCGTTACCAGTCCTTCAACTGCCTGGTCTTGTTCTTCGGTTCACCTTGTGGCTGGAAAATCAAAACCTGTTCATCGTCCTTTTGTGCATCCAGAAGTTGTTTGGCTTCCTGAGGCGTCATCTGATGCGCGGCGACCTGCTGCGGGTCGCCTTTCTCCGGCTTGTCCTTTGACTGATCGCCAGACCTGGCCTGATCTTTCTTCTCTTGTTCCTTTTTGTCCTTCGCCTCTTGTTGATTCTTTTGCTCCTGTTTCTGCTGATCGTTCTGCTTCGGTTCGTCCTGCTTTTGCTGGTCTTGCTCTTGGTCCTGCTGGTTTTGCTGGTCCTTCTGTTCCTGATTCTGTTGATCCTGCTGCTGTTGCTGTTGTTGTTGCTTTTGATTGAGCAGCTCATACAGCTTCTTCAACTTTTCATCTTCCGGGAAGCGTTGCAGTCCGTTGGTGACGACTTCCAGTGCTCCGGGAATGTTGTTGGATAAATAGGACAGCGCCCCGCCGTGAAAGAAATCATCGGCGTTCTGCGCCTGGGCGCTCGGTAAACAGAGCAAAAGCAGACCAAGGGTGTGAAGCAAAATAAGCCTCCGGAGTGCGCCCGTCCTCGGGCGCAGCAAAGTGATCAAATGAGACGGTGGAAAGAACCTGCCGCGCGCGCCGGGTTGGCGCGAGTCGCTGTGGCCGCGGACGGCCACACTCCGAATTCTGTTACGCATCCTAAGGCTGGGACTGTGGCAGCGCCTGCTGCGGACTGGGATTTGCGATTTCATCGATCTGCTTCAGTTTCTGTGTGAATTCTTCAAACGGCTTGGCGACGACCTGCGCTTGCTGCATCAGTTGCTCCATGATCTCCAAGGCGCCGCGATAATTTCGCTGACGCGTCGCCTCGTCGGCGGCTTCCTTCATGCGACGCGCCATCTCGCGGAGCATAGCGATCTGCTTCACGCGTTCCTCAACAAACGCCAGATTAAAGGTGGCATCCGGATCGGTCTTGTCCAGCGCCAGGGCGTGTTGATACTGCTGGATCGCTTCCTTCCAGGCTTCTTCGAGTTTATCGAGGTCCTCCGCCTGTTGGCCAAGCCGATAATGCACGTTGCCCAGATTGTAGTAGGCCTTCGCCTGCAACTTGATGTCCTGCGCGGTGGCGGCGGCGGTGAAATGCTGAATCGCAGCG
>DASUGI010000113.1:0-107532 GCA_036274115.1 Verrucomicrobiia bacterium | reverse complement strand
TGCCAAATCGTCCGCAGTCACGTCATATGTCCGCACTGACCTATGCCAAAGCCCGCCATCGCTCTATTCGGTTTGGTTGTGATTTCATTATCCAGCGCAAGTGCCGACTGGCCCCAGTTTCGTGGTCCGCGCGCGTCCGGGGTGGACACGAACCAGGCGTTGCCAACGCAATGGAATGTGGAAAGTGGCGAGAACGTGCGGTGGCAAACGCCGTTGCCGGGACTCGCCCATGCTTCGCCGGTGATTGCGGGTGATCGCATTTACGTCGCAACCGCGATCGGAGCGAGCGACACAGAACTGAAGGTGGGCCTCTACGGCGATATTGGTCCGATTGAAGAGAACGGCGTCTACCAGTGGCGACTGCTCGCGTTGGACCGCGCGTCAGGCAAGATCCTCTGGAACACGTTCGGCCACGAAGGCGTCCCGCGAGTGAAACGTCATCCCAAGTCCACGCATTGCAATTCCACCCCGGCAATCGCGGGAAAACTGATTGTCACTATCTTTGGTTCGGAAGGACTTTTTTGCTTCGATGTGGATGGAACGCTGATCTGGAAAAAGGATCTTGGCCCGATGGATTCCGGATTCTTCGCCGTGCCCTCCGCGCAATGGGGCTTTGCCAGTTCCCCGATCGTTCACGAGGGCAAGGTCATTGTGCTCTGTGATGTCCAGACGAACTCGTTTCTGGCGGCGTTTGAGCTTGCCTCGGGCAAGGAACTTTGGCGAACCCCTCGTGGCGACGTGCCAACGTGGGGTTGCCCCGCGATTGTTCAATCCGATCGCGGCACCCGGATTGTCGTGAACGGCTGGCATCATTCCGGCGGATATGCGTTTGCGGACGGGAAAGAGGTGTGGCGGTTGAAAGGGGGCGGCGATATTCCCGTGCCGACACCCATCGTTGCGCATGGGTTGATCTATTTGACGAGCGCTCACGGGAACTTGCGGCCGATGCGCGCCATTCGTTCCAATGCTTCCGGCGATATCACTGCTCCAAAACCGGCGGACACAAACGCGGCCATTGCCTGGGTGCATCCGCGGCAGGGCAATTACATGCAGACACCCATTGTCGTTGGTGATCGCCTCTATGGTTGCAGTGACAGTGGGGTGTTGACCTGCTTTGATGCGCAATCAGGCAGGATCCTTTACAGCGAGCGCCTGGGCGGTCCGACGCAAGGCTACACGGCTTCTCCGGTCTCTGACGGACGACATCTCTACTATTCCGGTGAAACCGGCAAGGTACTCATTGTGCCGGTGGGCGACGAATTCTCTGTGAAATCGACCATGGACCTCGGCGATCTTTGCATGGCCACGCCCGCAATTGCGGACGGAACTATTTTCTTTCGCACTCGAGGCAAGCTCATTGCCGTGAGGGAACAGTAATCTTTCAAACAAACCGAAAGGCATTCCGTTTCTACGGCACTCCTACGGCGCTGCTGTCTTAAATCTTCAACTCCGGGAACCAAACCGGCGATTTGTTCCTCATAGAGCGGGCGGAGTAGTTCCAGCTTTTCCGGAGGCCGATAAGAAACGTAAATATGAAAACGCACATTAAGTATATAGTTGCCGGGATTCTCGGTATGGTTGTCGAGTTGAGTGGCGACGCGGCTACGATTTGGACGGGGCCGCTTACCAATTTCGTTAACCTGGCCGGGACTGATCCGCTGATTGCAACGAATCAGGACCGGATAACAACGAATGTTTGGATAACGCGCGGGGACATGAAGGGCATCTTTAATGCAGCGACTGAAACCGAGTTCGCGGATTTCTCAAGCCCGTTGGGTACCAGGTGGGCCGACGGAACAACCGCAAATTACTCCACCCTCACTTACACTGACTGGAATACCTGGGCCAAAAACCTCCATGGAGGTCCACCGGGAACGGTTGGAGTTGATGCCGTAATGCATCTTGTCGACGACGACATATACATCGATGTCAAATTCACCTCATGGGGAGTGCAAGCAGGGGGCTTCTCTTACCAACGCTCCACACCGCCGGTAGGTAATTCGTCACCCACTGTGTCCATTACTTCACCGACCAATGGCGAGTCTTTTACCGCGCCGGCCGTGGTCCAAATCACTGCTGATGCTCAAGACCCGGATGGCAGCGTGACGAACGTGCTGTTTTTCGATGGCAACACGCTTCTGGGCGGGACTAATGACAGTCCTTACACGATCACGGCAAACCTCGCTATCGGCGGTCATGCGTTGACTGCTGTCGCAACCGACAATCTTGGTCTCTCCGCGACGTCCACTGTGGTGAATGTAACCGTCAGTTCCGGCAACACTCCACCCAGCGTGACGATTACAAACCCGGTGGACGGCGCGGTGTTGAGCAGCTCTGCTAACGTAACCGTCCGCGCTACTGCTGCCGATTCCGACGGCTCGGTGACAAATGTGCAGTTCTTCGATGGGGCGGTGTCATTGGGTAACGATGCGACCAGTCCCTACAATGTCACGGCGAGTCTGGAAATTGGTTTGCATACGCTGACGGCCGTGGCTTCCGACAATCTTGGTGCGCGTTCAACCTCGGCGCCGGTTCAAATCACGCTCGCCAGGTACTTGCCCGCAATTCCGCAAGGTGACATTCCGGTTTTCCTTCAGTTGATTGCCACCAACGTGGCCGCCCCGGATTACGCCTTCCATGCGCCGGGTGACTCGACCCGGTTGTTTGTGGTGGAGCAGAATGGACTGCTGCGCGTCATTGAGGATGGAGAATTGCTACCGGAGCCCGCGCTCAATATCCAAAGTCGTGTCGCGCCGCCGCTAAACCCAAGCAGCGTGAACGACGAGCGCGGGTTTTTGGGGTTGGCCTTCCATCCGGGCTACACCAATCCCGCCAGTCCCGGTTATCGGACGCTTTATACTTACAACAGCGAATTGATCCCGGCGGGGACTTCGCCGACGTATCCAGTGCCAACCACGGCGACGAACAACTACAAGAACGTAGTCAATGAATGGAAGATTTCAGCGACCAACGCGAATGTGGTTGATCCGAATTCGCGCCGGGAAGTCATTTCCTTCGGCAAGACGGCGGGCAATCATAATGGCGGCACGATTGCCTTCGGACCTGATGGCTACTTGTATCTTGCTCTGGGAGATGGCGGCGATGCCAATGACGCTGGCGCAAGCCACATCGATCCGGGCGGCAATGCGCAGAATCTCAGCACGCCGTTGGGCAAGATGCTTCGGTTTGATCCGCTTCATCCATCCCTGACGGCGGGCAGCACGAATGCCGTCAGCGCCAATGGGCAGTACCGCATCCCGGCAAACAACCCGTTCCAGGAAGTGGGGCAGGTGCCGGAGATTTATGCTTATGGATTGCGTAATCCCTATCGCTTTGCTTTCGACCGCCTCAATGGTGAGTTGATTCTGGCTGATGTCGGGCAGAACAACATTGAAGAGATTGACCGCATTGTCCTGGGCGGAAACTACGGCTGGGCGATCAAAGAAGGCGATTTCCTTTTCAATCGGACGAACGGTCCGGCGGGCAATGCGGGAACGATCGGTGCGCCTCCCGGCAATCGCAGTCCGGGAGTTCCAGCGGGGCTGATCGATCCGATTTCCGGCCCGCAGGGAACGCTGGAATACGATCACAATGACGGGATCTCGATTACGGGCGGTTTCGTTTATCGTGGCAGCGGGATGCCGGAACTTTACGGCAAATATATTTTTGGGGATCTGGCCCTGAGGACCGGTCCACGAGCCGACGGCCGTTTATTCTATGCCGACCTCCAGGCGGGAACGATCAATGTGTTTTACCTGCCGCAGTTCGGCTCTCAGATTCTGCCCAGCGGTCTCACCGTGCATGGGTTCGGAGAAGATGGAGATGGCGAGGTGTACGTGCTGGCCACCAATACTTCAGCGAACGGAACGGGCGGAGTGATTTACAAGTTCGTGTCGTTGCGCGTGGTGGCCCGAGTCTCCGGTAACAACATCGACATTTCCTGGCCGGTCGCAGGGGGCCGCTTGCAAACGCAGACCAACAGCCTTGGCGGCGCGTGGGTGGAGGTCCCCAACTCCACGACGACTAATCGCGTCGTGATTCCCATCGACCCCGCCAATACCGACGTGTTTTATCGCCTGGCAGTGCCTTGACGCGTTGGTGTGTTCACACGGGGTGGTTTCAGGAGTCACCTTCGAGTAAAAAGTCGCCGAACCGCGTCGGGCAACGGCGGTGTGGCTCCAGCGCAGCTGCAAACGTATCGTGCGACTTCGTTTGCGGCGGTATTGATATGGTCCGGCTTCATGTCCAGGAGCAGTCCTTTCACCAACGCCGCCGTGAAAGCATCGCCGGCGCCGACGGTATCCACGACCTTGACCGGTTGCACGGAGCATTCGGACCAGCAGCCGCGATGGTACAGCAAGCTGCCTTTGTCGCCGCAGGTCAACGCGATCGTCTGGAGTTCAAATTGAGAGGCTAACTCGTCCAGTTGTTCCTTTTCCGAGCCACGAAGATTCAACAGGGTTGCCAGCACCGGCAACTCCGCGTCGTTTAACTTCAGAACATTGGCCAGGTGCAGCGAGTGCCGGATGATGTCCAACGAATAGAACTGTTGGCGGAGGTTGATGTCACAGACGCGCAACGCGTTGCGGGGCGCCGCGGAAACAAGTTCTTGAATGGTGTGGCGCGATTCGCGGGAACGCTGAGCCAGACTTCCAAAGCAAACCACCTGGGCGTTGCGGACGCTTTGGCGGGCCAGGGGCGTTGATGGAATATGGTCCCAAGCCACGGGCTCGTGAATCGTGTATTGCGGTACGCCATTTCCATCCAACGTGACCGAGACCGTCCCGGTAGGTAATCCGGGCCTCTGAGTTATTAGATCAATTGGTACGTTCAGTTGGTGGAGGCGCGCCAGCAATTCGTTACCCGGTTCATCATCTCCGACACAGCTGATGACGCCTGCTTCCAGGCCGAGCGACCGGGCATGAAACGCGAAATTCGCAGGGGCGCCGCCCAACTGAGGTCCATCGGGCAACAAGTCCCAAAGCACTTCGCCGATGCCAACAATGTTGCAACTCATCCCGTTGTTCCTGGTGTCACCGGGCCTGATTGCTCGCGCCGGAAGACTCCACATCAATACCCAGCCTGGCTTGCATTTGTTCCAGCGTGATTCCGTTGGTTTCCGGCACCATCGTCTTCACCCAGACCAGTTGCAGGAACATCATGAAGCAGAAGAAGGCAAAAATGAAGCCAGCGCGTTGAGGATGTTCGTTCGCTCCGGAAAGCTCCACCATCTTGGGAAAGAGCGTCGTCAGCAAAGCGGCAAAAATCCAGTGCGTGAAACTGCCCAGTGCTTGTCCCTCGGCGCGATGACGATTGGGGAACACCTCGGAAATCAACACCCAAATCACCGTGCCTTGCCCCACGGCATGGGCGGCGATAAACGCAAAGATGCAGATCGGCACGATGACAAAATGCTGCGCAAAGAACGCCCACGCCGTCAGTCCCAGCGAAACGAGATAGCCAAACGAACCGATGTAAAGCAACGTGCGGCGACCCAAGCGGTCAATCAGCCCGAGACCAACAAAGGTAAAGATCAGATTCGTCACACCGATCCCCACGGATTGCAACATGGCTGCGCGTTCACCGAGTCCGGTCATTTCAAAAATACGGGGTGCGAAGTAGAGAATCGCGTTGATGCCCGAGAGTTGGTTGAAAAACGCGACCAGAAACGCCAACAGAATCGGCTTGCTCAGACGTTTGCTCCAGAACCGCGCCGCAGTGGTTTGCTCGGTCTTCGCTGCGGTCAGTATTTCATCCGCATGAGCCGAGAGTTCGGCTTCGGACTGTTCCGGTTCGATGAGTTTGAGGACCGCGAGGCCGGCCGCGCGATCATGCTTGCGTCCGATCAGCCACCGCGGACTCTCCGGCAACCACAGGCACATGATCGCATAAACGACTGAAGGAAACGCCGCGATCCCCAACATCCAGCGCCAGGCATGTTCGCCACCGATCCGGGCCAGGATGGCATTCGACAAAAACGCGATGACAATACCGAAGACGATGTTGAACTGAAACATTCCGGCCAGCCGGCCCCGAAAATTTGCCGGGGCGATTTCCGAGATGTACAGCGGCGACGCCACGGTGGAGATGCCAATTCCCAGTCCACCTATAAACCTCGCTGCGACAAAGAGACCAACGCTGTTCGCCAGCCCGCAACCCACCGCGGACAACACGTAGAGGAATCCGATGAACAAAAGCGTTCGCTTGCGGCCAAACGTGTCGGTCGGCCAGCCGCCAATCAACGAGCCGAGCACGGTGCCGTACAACGCCGAGCCCATGACCAGTCCGTGCATGGCCGAATTCAGATTCCAGAGCTTTTGAATCGTCTGCTCCGCGCCCGAGATCACCACGGTGTCAAAACCAAAAAGAAACCCCGCCAAGGCCGAAGTGACGGACCAGAGAAATAGCTGTTTCTTCATGCGTTCCCTCTTATTGCCAGGCAGACTTGAGTTCGTACACCTTCAGTGAGCGAATGCTGCTTCGTCCGCCCTGGCTTGTCAGCTTAAGACTTCGATTGGCCGGCGCAATCGCAGTCGCCATTGGCATGTAGAGGCGACCTTCGTCTCCGAAAATGTCCACGGACCTGGAATCCACGAAGATCTGGAGCGAAATCCGTCCGTCCAACGCTGCGAATTTGCTCTTCTTTCCCAAACAGGAGAGTTGTTGACTGGCGACGTCGTACGTCAATGGAACACCACGAACGACGAAAGAAATCTCTTTCGCGTCTCCGACTTCAATTTGGGCTTCGAGTTCAAACAGTTCGCCGCTGAATGCCGCAAGCGGATTGGAGTCCGGAGTAATGGATTGAGACTTGATCTCGTGCGTCCGACGGCGCAGCGCTTTGAGTTCCTCGATGGGCCGAACTTTGAGCGTCGGGCCCGCCGTTCCGGAGACCAGCTTAAGTTCCACGGGCACTCCCATCATTTGGTTGAAGGGCATGCCGCGGAAGATTTCGCCGTCCGGTAAACGCCCCCATGGAACCAGAATCCGCCGGCCATCCTTTGCCGGAATATCATTGTAGGTTTGCGACGCATACCAGCAGTTTCCCTGGTGCAAATCATGCGGGCCGGATTCCGGCGTGAAGTTCCTGCCGTCAAATCTTCCCACCAGGTAGCGGCCATTGGCGCCGTAGAAAATCCAGCGGGTGTTTTGCGGATTGCCATCCACGGGCATCTCGAAAAATTCCGGACACTCGGCATCCCCAGGCAATTTCACGTCACTCAGTTTTTCCCACTGCTTCAGGTTTGGTGAGGCAAAGAGCGCAAAGTCATTGTGGTCCAGATACAGCGCCATCACCCACTTCTTTTCCGGCGCATACCAAATCACTTTCGGATCGCGATTTTCGTGAACGATGTGGCCGAGGACCGGATTGTTTTCATACTTGGTCCAGGTGCGCCCGCGGTCGTTGCTGTAGGCAAGCCCTTGCGTGAAGGGCCGGCCTGCCGCCGTGAACATCGCGACCAGCGCCGGTTCTTTGCCGGTCTGAAATCCGGCTGTGTTATTCCAGTCCACGACCGCCGAGCCGGAGAACATCGTCCCATGCTTATCGGGATAGAGGGCCACGGGTAGTTCTTTCCAATGCACCAGATCTTTGCTGACAGCGTGCCCCCAATGCATGTTGCCCCAGTTCCAGCCGTAAGGATTGTGCTGATAAAACAAGTGATACTCGCCTTCGTAGAACACCAATCCATTCGGGTCATTCAACCAGCCGCGCCGGGAGGTGAAGTGGAATTGCGGGCGCAGTGGTTCGCGATAGAGCTCTTTCGCATTCTTGATCTGCGTGGTCTGGTCAATCGAACTCAAGCCCGTGGAGTTGTCGGCCAGCTTGTCCACCTTCACCGTCACCGTTTTGTTTCGTAACGGAGCGGCATCAAAGAACGCCCACCAATCCGGCTCGGCGTCGGCGAGTTCGATATCGAAACGGTGCAGCTCCTTGCCATCCGCCAGCAACGTCACCCACTTCTTTGGCGCGCCATTCTTAACGGGGAAGTTGAGGAACAGTTTCTCCAGCACGAGGTCGCGGGTGACGTCCTTCCGGATGATGGGCACATCGAGCCGCTTATCGCTTTGAACGATTTGGTCCACGTTGATGTGGCCCCAACCGCCGGTGGCATCGTCCACGATTTCCAATGAAACCGTTTTGCCGAGGAACTCAGCGACGTCCCACTGCGCCGGCTGCAAGCGTTCGCTGCCGCCGGGCTGAGTGTTTGGCCCGGTGGCGGTGCGCACGACCTTGCCATCCAGCAACAGATTGATGCAGGTCTTGTTTTCCCAGCCGCCACCTCCAATCAGGAACTGGAAATACTTTCGCTCGATCTTGAACGCCGGTGAGGTCAACCGTCCTGTCGCGTCATCGCCACCATTGAAGGAGTTCACCAGACCGCTGCCGTGGAATCCGTCCACGTTCATCTGTTTGGGCAACGTGCCGCGTGCCGGTGCCGAGCCGAAAGCTGTCCCCGTCACTCTCCACGCGCCGTAATCCGGGCCTTCAAAATCAGCAACGACCAGTTCCTGGGCGCTCAACTTCGCGCAAGCCAAACCCAAGCCGATGATTGCGGTGCAGAATTGCCGGCAGATTTTTTGTCGAATTGTCATTCTGTGTTCCCGTAGTTTCTGTTTCTGGGTCGTTGCCGTCCAAATGGATTGAGTTTGTTGACGGGCACCTCTTGGACCTGGTTCGGACCTTTGAGAGAAGTTGCCGGAGCGTCAATTCTCCGGCAACTCGATTCCCAACCACCTGACCAAACCGCTGGTTATGGTGTCATTGTCCGACAGAACGCTTGTGAGTTGCAGTCCGGACCGGAAGCTGCCAACTCGGCGCATTGCCGAACCGCTCCGCGACGCTGGTTATTGCGTGCTGATCGAGCGGAATCTGAGTTCGTTTCCCAGGCGCAGCGATTTCGATTTGGTGGGAATTGACAACCTGGCAGCCGGCCACACGATTGCAGGTCATCGGATTCGGCTGGGCTGTAAGAAAATCCTTTTCATCCGCCGACCGCTTTCAGCGGCCACAGTCAATGCTCGCATCGCCGGAGCACGCGAGACGTTGGCTCAAAAAACGAATTATGGGCGCGTCGCCCCTGGGATCATCCAAGGCGCATCTGGTCTCGCGCCCCGATTGCTCATCTGCTCGAACTGTAACCTCAAAATCTACCGAGCCGCGTAGTTCCATTCTGGAAGCCTCAGCCACGCGAGACCACTCCAAAAGCGATTCACTTTTCGGACATCATCTTAACGTCGCTGAGCGCTTGCCCTTTCTCTCCGGGCGCTGCCATTAACTCCAATCCTGAAGCTTGGATTTCACGTACACACCAGCGGCGGCAATTATGATCAGCGATAGGCCAAATTCAAAGAATGTCATGGGTCCGCTGATTAAACGCCCGGGAAGCAATCAGGGCAACTCAAAAAGGCCTGGCCTGGGTCTTTCATCTGCCGGACCCGGAAGCTTTCAACCGGGCTTGCTCTCGCCAAGGTTCAGATTACCTTCAGCCCACGGATGCAGGCTGGCGTTCAAGCTTCCGAAGAGAATTCGCCCCTCGCGCTATTCCTGAAGGCGTTGGCCGAGGAGGGCAGGGCAGTGGTGTGGCCCAAACCGTTGGAGCAGGACCTGGGCGATGCGGCGGAAGTATTGCGCCAAATCGACCGAATCGCGCGAGAGGAACTCGCGTTGGAGCCTCCCGGACTTTCGCTGGATGCCGCCCTGTGGGCCGCGTGGTTGGCGTATCATTTATGCCAGTTCACGGTATGTCGCGACATTGGCGCCGAGCGAGTTGCCGCGATCTGCCAGGAAGCCTGCCCGACCCCGCGCTCGCCGGAGACGGATTGGTCCGTTGATCTGACGTTGCGCCATCTGCCGAGACTTTTTCAACTGGCCCGCCACTTGAGCGAAGGAGATCCGCTGGTCCAGCACTTGAGGCAGATCGCCAGTGCCTGGCCACTCTCCTCCGTTGGGGTCGCGGGATTGGCGGACCTTGCGATCGAATCCTTTATTGGCCATCCGGCCTTGCGGCGGCTGTACCTGGACCGCATCGTCGCGGCCGAAGATATTTCCCGGTTGAACGATTCGCGCGTCAGTGATTCGCTTCGGGTGGATTTGGGAATTCATCACGAACTCGCACCGACCATCGCTTCCAGGCTTTACCCCGTTAATTCATGACACCCATCGAAATTTCCGCCCGCCTTGCCGCCGAAGTGCTCGAGCCAATGAAGCGCACCTTCGTCGGTAAGGACGAAGTAATCGACCTGCTGGGCATTTGCCTCGTGGGCGGAGAGAATTTGTTTATCCTCGGCCCGCCGGGCACGGCCAAAAGTGCCCTGGTCCACCAACTGGCCGCGCGCATGGAGGGACGCACGTTCGACTATTTGCTCACTCGGTTTACGGAACCCAACGAACTTTTTGGTCCCTTCGACATCCGCAAACTGCGCGAGGGCGAATTGCAAACGAACACGGAAGGCATGTTGCCCGAGGCATCGCTCGTGTTTCTGGATGAATTGCTTAACGCGAATAGCGCGATTCTGAATTCGTTGCTCGTCGCGTTGAACGAGCGGGTCTTTCGCCGCGGCAAGGAGACGCGTCAGCTTGCCGCCCTCATGTTTGTGGGCGCCAGCAATCATCTGCCGGAAGACGATGCCTTGCAGGCACTGTTCGACCGTTTCCTCCTGCGCGTTCACTGCGACAATGTGCCCGGCGAACGGCTGCCCGACGTGTTGACCGCCGGCTGGAAGCTGGCGACGGAACGCACCGCGAAATCGGCACTGCACTTCGACGATTTGCGCGCGGTGCAATCGGCGCTGGGCGCAGTGGAACTGGCGTCGGTGCGTCAGCCCTTTGCAGAGTTGGTGCATCGCATTCGGCATGCGGGAATTCCGGTGAGCGATCGCCGCGCCGTAAAATTACAACGCGTGGTGGCGGCCAGTGCTTTGCTGGCCGGCCGCAAGGAAGCGCGTTTGAGCGATCTTTGGGTGGTGCGGCACATCTGGGACACCGAGGAACAGCAGGAGGTGCTGGCGAGCCTCGTGGACCAGGCCATCAGCAAGCAAACGGCGGATGGCGCGGATCACCCGCGCGCCCGGTCCACTGACGGTCCGGATGTTGAATCGCTCGCCCGCGACCTGGATGCGATTGCGGAATCGCTGAAGAATGGAGAGTTGCCGGAGGTGGAAAGGTCTTATCTGCGCGATCGCCTCGGGATACTTGAAGGCCGCTGTCAGTGGGTGAAGGATAGCACCAGGCGGGAGTGGCTGTTGAAGCGCGTCGGCGAACAGTGGCCGGCATTGAGAACGTGAACTATTCGTGGGCCATTCGTTTGTCGCGAGAAGACGCTGCAGCGTTGTCAGCCTTGCGACAAACCGCGGGCGTGGAAGTTGCCGAAGCCGGGAACGATCTCTGGATTCGCGGCAAACCCACGGATGAAGCGCTCGACGTTGCGCTCTCGTCGTTGCCGGCCGTCGCCCGACACGAATGGCTTGCTGCAAACGCACTGCGCCGGGTGGATCAGCGCGTGCCTTGCGGAACGTTGCCACAACTGCGCTGGCAACCTTTGAACAGTTGGCTGCAGGCCGGCCTTCCTCCCGCAGCGCTTCCGGGAAACGAACCGAAACCAACCGCACTGCGGCTGGAGCGCTCCTTTGACGAACGGGAGCCCGAGTTGCTTTTGACAACGTTGGGGAGTTTTAAAGGCTTCGTAATGTCAGCGGCTCAAGTGCGTTTGGATCGACTTCAATTTGCCGCCGCCGCGGATGGGCGGCTGCTGGTGCGCGGAAAGCCCTTGCCACCGTTGCCCGGTCGGCGCTTCGCGCTGTACCAGGGTGTCGCCGTGCCGGCGGGCTTTACGTGGAAACCCGCGGTGAGTGAGGACGTTTTGGCGTGTCGCTTCGGCGTTACCGGGGACGCTTTGATGTTGTGGAATGAAGACGGCACGGTGGTGCGTCTTCACGGCGAGCAATTTGTGCCCGCTTCGCGCAGCGCGGTGCGGGCGACCGAGCAGGGGATGGCAACAGCCCAATGAATCCCGAACGGCAACAGGCTCTCGATTATCTCCGCGCGCCCCGGAATGGACTGTGGCGCTGGGCCGAGGACGGCAGCGTCATCGTCTGGCGCGACGGCTCCACCATCGCGTTTCGCGAAGAAGTGGTGCAAATCATCGAGTGGCTGTCGCCAAACGGATTGCCCTCGTTCGGTGCCATTGTTTTCCTGCTGGCAGCCTGCCGCGGGAAGGTTGCTGGTGTCAGCGAGATCGTGGTCGAATCAAACGCGCCCTTGCCCGCGGGCATGGGCAACGATGCCGGTTTGTTGCTCTCCGCACGCCAGCAACTGAAAACTCAACTTGAAGCCGCGCTCGGTCAGTTGAGTAGACTGCAACAACTGCCTTCGGAACTGAGGTCTGGCGTCAAGGCGCGCTGTGTCCTGGCCGAGGTGGTATTCGAGCCGGCGCGAGCCGAACGACACGTCGAAGCCCGCGCCGTTCTGCGCGGGATGCCAGGCTTGATGAACGACGCTGAGTTGACCGATCTGGAAGAACCCAGCGTCAGCGGAAGTTGCATTCGCCAGATCCACATCGTGGCCGAAGGCTTGAAGGCGCACACGGAGCAGTCGCTCGCGTTGCGGCTGCGGACCGGGTTGGATTCGTTGCCGCAGGAGATTGATGAGAACCTGCCGAACGCCGAGCGCGCCCGTCAGTTGATCGAAGAACTGAGTCGGGACCGTGAATTCGGCGCGGTGGCGCGGGCGGCCCGTGAGTTGATGGCAGCGGTACGATTGCCCCGCCGGCTTGGTGAGCGTGAACAATTGGCCATTGGCGGTGTGGCGGATATCACCAATCGTGGACCGCTCGATCGTCTCCTGCTGAGCGAATTGGCCCACGATGACCTCACGCTTTCTGTGCGAGTGGCGCTGAACGAAGCGCTTTATTTGCGTCGTGAGCCGCCGATGCGGGAACCGCCGGGCACACTGGCATTGTTGTTGGATTCCGGGGTCCGGCTTTGGGGCGCGCCGCGAGTGCTGGCCACGGCAGTGGCGCTGGCGTTGATTGCCCGGGACAAACAACACAGTGAAGTCCTCGCGTGGCGGGCGCATGGCAAGCAACTGCACTCCGTGGATCTGCTGTCGCGTCACGAACTCACGCAGCATCTCGGCACCCTCGAAACGGTGGCGCATCCGGGAGAAGCGTTGTCGGCGTTTTCGGAAGCCATCGAGCCGGGAGCGCAGAATCAATCCGTGCTCATCACGCATCGCGACGTGTTGGAAGACCCGGATTTTCGCCGCGCGCTGTCCGAACACTCGGAAGCGCTCGGCTTTGTGGCCACGGTGGATCGCGAAGGGCATTTCGAGTTGCACGGGTTGCCGCTGGCGCGCCGGCCTCCGCTCTGTGAAGCGGTGTTGGATCTGGCCACGGTGTTCCCGGAGGAAACGGCTGTTCCGCTCATCAAAACGGAAATTGATCCTGCCCTTCCAGCGATATTCGGGGTGCGACCATTTCCATTCTTGCTGCCCCTGGCCGGAAAGATTGATTGCTGGGTCAAAGGCAGTGACGGTTTTACCTACGCACTGCTCAATGATCGGCGGCTCGTCCAGTTCCGTGATTTGCGGAAGGGTGCGCGTGAACTTGCCAGCGACCTGCCGTCGGGCAAAACGGTTTGGATGGATGTGGTCGAGCGGACGGTTTACGCCGTCAAAATGGGAGCGAGTCAGCGGCCCGCCCGATTGTTGTCCTTTCCGCTGCCGGACGGTCCCCGGCGCGTCACCGACCTTGTCATGGGGCCGGAGTTGTTGGCGGTAGAAAGAGACGGTGAGGCTATTCTGCTGATTCGCAGTCATGATGTGCGCGCTTATGCGTTGAGCGACGGGCGATTGCTGGGGCGCGTGCTCAATCCGTTGCGCTGGGTGCATGGACGCTATTTCCGCGGGGAACGGGATTTCCATTTCGCGCTGTGGGATGGTGAGACGGTGCGATTTGAAGAAGTGACGCTACCGACAACAATTTTACCGGCGAATGTCGTCGTCATTTTCGATCGTGAGGGAATGGATGGTCCGTGGCTGCTGTTGCGCAATGGAGAAGTTGTTTCGACGGCCACCGATGAAAAGACGAAGCTCTTCAGCATCGGCAAGACCCTGAACTTTGCTTTGGCACGAGTTTCGAGGAATGGTCACGACGTGTTCGTGCCGTACTCGCTGCCCAGAGAAGCCAGAAAGCCGGTGGGCTGCATGCTAGGTCTGAACCAGGGCCGGCACACTGAAATGTTCCAAACGGTGGACAGGCTTGGCTTTAGGCGCGAAGGCGCGCCAGATTTGCCGAAATGGAATTTGTTCCGCGTGGTGGAAGCTTTTGCCAAATTGCCAAACTGTGCCGCAATTCTGGGTCGAAAGAATCGCTGGCGGCAGATCAACCGCTTTTTCGGGCCGAACGTTTCCATTCGCATTGGCGAATTACCCGAGCGGGGTGAAGAATTGTGGGGCAAGATTGACTTCGGTCCCGCCAAGCCGACCGGGCGTGGTTGTCAGCTCCAGACCGCTGAATGGCCCAATGGCAGCAAGGTGTTCCTCGACAGCCGGGGCTTACTTCACTTGAAGAGCCACGATCCAGCAGTGCCAGAAGTTTCGTTGGTGTTGTCCGATGGCGAAGTCGCTGGTTGGACTTCAGACGGCTACGTGTGCGGGCCTTCATTCTTCTTCGAAGAGGAAATTGAGTCCGAACCTCAAGAAGTGTTCAACCGTGTCATTCGATTTTTGAACCGCCTGTGATTGTCCCACTTCAGTTGCGACACAGTCCGAAGCTCGAAGCCGAGCCGAGCGCATGGTTTCTGCCCGGCGATTCGACGAATCGCTGGCTGGACGAACTGGCGCGCTGCGGCTTGGCAAATGAGACGACGCGGCTTTTCGTTGTGCCAAAATCGGTCGAGGACCGCAGCCCGGTCGGATTGCTGGTCGTGCCGGCCAAGGCGGATTGCATTACTCACGAACCGAGCGGACTGGCGTGCCGGTTGATTGCCGGACGACTGTTCGTTCCAGCGGACGCTGCGTTGCATCCGCCGATGACGGACTCCGAGTTGCGCCAGTTATGTTCGTTGCCGGTATCGTTCTTTCATCCGGCATTCGGTTTGAGCGGATTCGAAGCGGAATCGACCTTGCGGGTTTGGGATCTGCTGGAGTTTCCGGAAGAGCGCCCCGAGGACTGGAACTTCGCTCGTCCTGGCGGGCCAGCTCTGCCGGAATTGCGCGCCATCCTGCTCGCCCAGCCGCCGTCGATTGACGATGTCTTCGGCGGCGCTGAAGAAGAAATTGGGACCGAGCCGCCCGTTGATTTGCCGCCCGCACCTGATGAGCCCAAAGAGAATCCTGTCGCAAAATCGGGTCGCGCCTTGCGGAAATTGTTCGCCAAAGGTGTCGCCGGGGCGACCGGACAAATCCCCCACACGGGTTTGCATCGCACCTGGGTGAATGATCTTGAAGACTGGGCTCAGCGCCAGTTGCAGGGGGTGAACGCAGAGCTCGAGAAGCTTCGCAACCGGGAAGTCAATCGGCTGCTCCATTTGTTTGAAACCGACCCGGAGGCCGCCCTGCGTCATGCGATTCCGATGAATGCGTTTGCGCACCGCGGGCTTGCGCCACCGGGTGGAAGGCTTGTGTCGCAGTCGCCCAATTTTGATTTGAGCCGGCTGGGCGGTCAGGCAGCGGATTTCTGGAATGTGCCTGGCGACCTCCTGGAAGTGTTGCGGCGGCGTTACCGGGAGATGGCGGATCGTGAAATGCAACTCGGCCGGCATCGGCGCGCGGCGTACATCTACGCGGAGTTGCTGGGCGACCTGGTTTCGGCGGCGCATGCGCTCAAGCAAGGCCGGCATTTTCGCGAAGCCGCGTTGCTGTATGAAACTCATTTGCGGAATCCGCTCGAAGCGGCGCGTTGTCTGGCGGAAGGCGGATTGTTGACGGACGCCATTGAACGCTATGAGAAGTTGAATCGCTGGCTTGAGGTGGCGGACTTGCACGAGCGCTTGGGCAATCAGTCCGCGGCAATCGAGGCTGTGCGGCGTGTGGTGAACGAGCGTCTGGCGCAGGACGACGTGCTGGGCGCGGCAAAATTGATCGAGGAGCGGTTACAGGAAACGGATGAAGCTCTGGCTTTGCTCCTGGGTGGATGGCCGGCCTCTCGTCAGGCCGGTGCCTGCGTGAGCGCGGCGTTTCAAATGCTGGGTCGTTTGGGCCGCCACGAGGTGGCGCTCGAACAGCTCGCCCGATTCCGGCGCGACACTCAGCATTCGCAACTCGCCATGCCTTTGCTCGCCGCGCTGGGTGGTCCCGCCAGGGATTATCCGCACGAACCGGTGCGGCATCGGGCAGCGGATTTTTCCCGCGTGCTCATTGCCCGGCAACTGAATCAGGTGGCCTTGTCGTCCGAAGAAAGCGGTCGCTTGATGGAGTGTCTCGTTCGCCTGGCGCCGCAGGATCGGTTGCTCGCGCGGGATGCGAACCGGCATTTGTCGACACGGCGCGAGGCGGAGTTGCGGGTGCGTCGCATCCCCCCCCCGCCCATGCCCGGCAACAAACCCGTGGTGGTGCGACGCTTTGAACTGCCGCGCCAGATCGAGTGGTTGCGTTTGCGCAGCGAATGGCATTGGTTTTACGCGGTGGGTGTGACCCCGAAACGGCTGACGCTGATTCGCGGCATCTGGGAAGGAGAGCAACAGAGCTTGTCCTGGGATTGTCCGGCGGTGGTGGCAAAAAACAGTCTCGTGATCGAGCCCATGGGCGAGCGGGGCAGGGCGATCGCGCTCACGACCTTCACCGGGCCGGACTTTGCCGAAAAACGCTTTCCGGCAACGGATGCGTTCTTCAACCAGGCTTGCGTGGCCGGAACCCCTTCCTGGCTGAAGCCGCAACATTGGCCGGCGGCATTCGGGGAAGATTCGGTGTGGGCGGCGCACGTGGCCGGTGGTCGGGTTGTCCTTTCGTGCCTTGATAGGCGGGGCACACTGCTGCGGACCATTGATGCCACGGAGGAACTATTGAGCGGAGCGCAGCGCACGGAACTCTCGCGCGTCTGCGTCACCGTCATCACCAACGGCGTCGCCGTTGCCTTGGGCAATCGCCTGGTCCTGACGCGCAGCGATGGCGGTCTGACGCGAATTGAATTGCCGGGTGAGGCGACCGGATTGTGCCCGACGTTGCCGCACACGCGCCAGGGAATCGCCGTGATGCTGGAACACGGCGCGGTACTCCACTGGGTGGGCGCTCCGGGGTTGATCGAACTCGACCGCGATTTGCACGCGCCGTTGGGCACGTTCGTGCCGGGCGGACCGCTGGTGCTCCTTTCTGAGTCCCGCCTCTTTCTGCTCGATGTCGATTCGCGCGGGGTGCAGAAAGTCACCCGCGCCGAACTGACCGGTCAGCGGCCCGTGGGGATCTCGGCGACTTCCAGTCCCGGGCAATTTGCTGTGCTTGGTGCGAAAGGCGAAATGACCGTGTATCGCGTGCCGCAATGAGGAGACTAATGAAACAAAATGCGGAGTGTGGCCGTCCCCGGCCACAGAGGCGTCGCAGGTTCTAAAGGACGTTTCACCTGGCCACATCGCTGCGCCCGAGGACGGGCGCACTCCGACGGTTCTTTTGGACACGATCTAAGTAACGGCGCGGCGGGCCAGGTTTGCGGCGGTAGTTTGCTTCACGTGTGCTGCCGGTTGTTCAGGTGGGCGGCGGATCTCCCGTTGCCAACGATGTGGGGGTCCACTTTTTGAAAGCAGTTTGGAGTCGAGTAATCCCACCGGGCGAGCAGGCGTCGGCGCTCGGCAATCATTTCGGAGACAGGCAATGGCTCGCCCGGAATCTGGACGCAGCCCGCGTCAGAGAGTTCACTCAACAGGGCCTCCTGGAATTTCAGGAAAGCAAACCTTTCGGCGTGAGTATTCCCAGCGGGCTCTTTCATCTTCAACGTGTCCCATTGCACCACCAGTTTGAGAATGGATTTCACAGGGTCAGGCGAGGGTTTCGAGTTGCGTTGCGATCTGAAGCCGGGTCAGGCTTTCAGGTATGGAGGTTTCAAAAAGCACATTGATACTACGGCGGCAGGAGAGCGAATCTTTCACATTTTTTTGAAGTATTGCTGACGGGGGAACTTATGACGGGAACTTGCCTGGATGTGGAGCAATGGGTCAAAAGAAACCCCCGTCGGTAACCAGGCGACGGGGGCTGGGACACTAACCGGTAATCTAACAGTTAAACCTCCATATCTGTATTACGGTGCAAAAAGGCGAATCTTTCAGTCGCTTTATGGTAGTGGCCATAATCTTGATGAGAGCAGCGAATTCGCCAGGTTTGTAGCGGACAGGAGACATTGCTGCGGAGTCCGTACTGCAAAGTGGTGGCTGGGGGCGGAATCGAACCGCCGACACAAGGATTTTCAGTCCTCTGCTCTACCGACTGAGCTACCCAGCCGTACGTCGGGGACAGGTATTGAACGAGGTCGCGTTGGACTTGGCAAGATTTAGCTTGGGATTTTTTCGTGACACTCGACTTTTCTTTAATACAATGCCCGCCCTCGACGACCCTATGGTCTAGCGGTTAGGACACCTCCCTTTCACGGAGGTAGCCCGGGTTCGAGTCCCGGTAGGGTCGCCATCGTCAACACTTACACCTAACGGTTCAAAAATACCCACCGCCTCAAACTCGTTGATGTTCCCACGACACCTGTCAGACGCCAGGCCGGCGGACGACTGAACAAAGATTGCGTCGGTCGGTGAAATGGTCCGGCGATTCGCTGGGTGCGCGGCTGTGAGACCAAGCAGTATCAAGATATGTGAAAGATTCATTCGCCCGCCAACGAGTATAGCGTGGGGAGGTTAAACGGTCGGAAGTGATAAACTGGTCTACCCCGTTGGCTTGAGCCAGCGGGGTTTTCTGCTGGCCTCATCTGAGAATGAAACCGAGCGGGAGAATCCCGAAAATGCGTGTCTGGTTTTTTCCATGACCACCAGAGGAGCGTTGGAGCACGCGACGAGGTAAGGCGGACGCTGACTTAAGGTTTTGCATTTGCCCACGCCAATCCGTCGGCGCCCGGGCCGGCATCGATCAGCTTTTTGACCTTCCACTCTTTGGCATCGATCACAACGATCTTTTTGCTGGCATCGCATGACACGTAGGCTTCCGCGCCGTCGGGTCGCACCAAAGCGAACTGCGGAGCGCGAGGCACGTCCAGAACATGGGCGACTTCCATTTTGGTGAGATCAACAACGGCCACTTTGTTCGCGGCGCTGATGGCTACAACCAGCCAGTTCCCGTCGGGCGTTGGGGCGGTGCCGTAGCCGATGCCGGGCAGGGGAAGCCAACGGCTGATGCCATGGGTTTTGGTGTCGATGACGGCCATTTGAGGTTTGGTCTGGTCGGAAGTGAAAACCCACCGATCGTCCACCGACAGCGAGATGCGCTGGGCGGTTTTCGAAATTGGAATGATGGCCAGAACTTTCTTTTGCTCGACGTCGAGCACGGAAACCGTGCCCGGCCCGACATTGGCGGTATAAGCGCGACGTTCGTCGCGAGTGACGGCCAGCATGTGCGACTCGGGTTGATCGGTAGGAATGGTGCTGACAATCTTGAGCGTTTTCGGATCAATCACGGTCACCGCGTTCTCAAGTTCGGTGGTGACATAGAGCAGTCCGCTTTTGGCCCCGACGACGACGCAATGAGGGCGCACGCCTTTGCCAAAATCCATCGTCGCGGAAATCCTGCGCTCGGCCAGGTCGATCACCCGCATAATGCGACCATCGGTGCCGGGCCGCCCGACGCCGGAATTGCCGAAGATGGGCACGTAAGCGAATTTGCCGTCCGGTGACGCCGCCACCTCGTGTCCGGTCACTCCTTCTTCCGGCACGGTGGCAATCATGCGTCCGGCCTCGGGATCGATCAGTCCAAGCGTTTGATCGCCTTTATTGGCAACGAGGAGGAGACCTGATGCGGCGTGGGCAGGCGGTAAGAAAGAAAAGGCACAGCCCAGGCTGACGAGCGCCAGAAAGGGGAATCGTTGAAAAATGAGAAACGTTACGCGCGAAGACTTCGTTGGATTCACGCGCGGACGATTGGGCAATCGGGCTTACAAGTCAACTCTGGAACGGCGGTGGGCTCATCCGATTGCGCGGACCCGTGACGAGGCTTGCCAGGAATTCAGTGTGAGTTGCCACTTGAAGGCGCGGCGTCTCGCGCGTTGGCGGAACAGGACTCGTGCCTGGTCAGACGTTAAGAGGATTTGCTCCAGCTCAAGCCATTCGGCCAGGGTGAGGCGCAGGGCGAAGCAACCGCGCGCGAGTTTTTCAAAGCGCGTCCGTTGTTTCATAGCCGATTCATGGGTGACCCTCGACACTTGAAACCGGCGCGGGGCGGAGCAGGTTGGCCGATACGTGTGCGGCCCATGACCTGAAACGCGCGGCGAAACTCTTTCTCGGCTCGGGCCGCAAGGGCTGAGAGGTTGCGGGTGTTTCCGGCTCGATCTCCGCACACGGGAGCGGGGCGAGAGTAACCGGCGAAGTGAGCGCCCGGTGAATTTCGCTGACCAAACTCAGGGGCGCGTTTGCTTTAATCAGATATGCGGATGCCCCGTTGCGGAGCGCTTGCACCTCATACAGCGGATCCCAGAACGAGGTGATAATCAGCACCCTCACCTCCGGTGCCAGGGCGCGAACGGGCCGAAGCGCATCCACGCCTGTCATGCCACCCATTTCCACATCCAGGAGAATCACGTCCGGCGCGGGCTCGGTGGTCAATCCGTCCAAAAGCGCCTCCGCGGAATTGAACTGGAGTTCGCAATTGAAACCACCGGAGCGCTCCAGCAGTTCCTCGAGCAATTCCCGAAACCCGGCATTGTCATCCGTCAGCCAGACGCGGATGGGTCGGGTTGCGGGCAGTGGAGTCAACGCCGAGTTGGTTTGAAAGTCAGTAACGTTGTCAGTCGTGGCAGTCATATTTAGTCCCTTGTAAATGGCCTCATTGCAATGACTATGCCACGCGCCTTTCATTCGCTGTGAAACGGCGAACGCCGGAATTGAGCGCGATTTCGCGTCCATTGTTACCCGCCCGATTCCGACCGACGCGAATGGGTTGTTGCGTTTTGTGCCGAATGAAAAAATCAGCGCAACGAAGTGTTGCGATCATTCCAGTAATCGATTTTCGTGACCGCTGGCGTTGCATGTGCACTTTTCATGGACCGCGTTGAGGGAGTAATTGCCGCGGGAGGGGCACGAAGGTTTGTGTTCGATGTACCGGTTAGCGCCAAACAGGTCATCGTCGGTTGGTGACGCCGTCTCCGGCAGATGGAATTCCGCAGCCCACCGCATTTTTGCGTTATCAATACCTTTGCGATTGAGGCTGCAAACTTTCTGGCGGGAGGTTTTGATCGCCTCGTTGATGTTGGGGATCGCAATGCCCGCGAGCAATCCAATGATGGCTACGACGACCATGATTTCAATGAGGGTGAATCCGCGTTGAGCTTTTGTTTTCATAATACGGTTTTGGTTTGTGGTCGCCGCGATTGAAGCGTCGGGTCGCGGCAACACTGAAGGATTCAATGGCGGAGTCAGGGGAAAGTTGCGGTGAAGGCGGTGGGAATCGATTTTGACCGCGGGTAATGGAACTTGCTTCGCATGAGGCGTCATGCGACACAAAGGCGATCATGAAATGGCTGGATTACTTGACTGCATTCTGGCCGCACATTGCCGCCGCATTTGGTTTGCTCGCCGCCACGCTGGCGTCGGTCCATGCTTTACTTAACAAACGCGACCATCGCGCCGCGGCGTTATGGCTTGGTTTTATCTGGCTGATGCCGGTCGCTGGACCGGTGCTTTACATCGCTTTTGGGGTTAATCGGATTCGTCGTCACGCCCGCTCGCTACGGGTGGGCCGCGGTCCGAGTGATGCGCCGTTGCGGTTGGTGCCTCACGAAATTGCTGATGCCGAGGGCATCGAAGCGCGGCATATGCGTATGTTGGCGCAGGTGGTGGACCGGGTCGCCGGGCAGCCCTTGCAAGGCGGCAACCGCATTCGCCCGCTCATCAACGGCGACGAAGCCTTCCCGGCGATGCTGGCGGCGATTGATTCGGCGCGTCGCTCCGTCTCCCTGGAGACCTATATTTTTGATAACGACGCGAGCGGCGATCAATTTGTGAGTGCGCTCAAGCGAGCCGTTGATCGTGGCGTGCAGGTGCGAGTGTTGGTGGATGACGCGGGAGCGCGTTACTCGTTTCCGTCCATTCTGGGCAAGCTCAGACGCGCTCGCGTTCCCACGGCGCGATTTTTGCCCACGTTGGCGCCCTGGCGGTTGACCACCATGAATCTGCACAACCATCGAAAACTCCTGGTGGCCGATGGCACGGTGGGGTTCACGGGCGGGATGAACATTCGGCACGGCAATGTGCTGGCCGCCAAACCCAGGAAGCCCGTTCAGGATCTGCACTTCAAAGTGGAAGGCCCAGTGGTGGCGCAAATGCAGGAGGCGTTCGCCAACGACTGGGAGTTTTGCACCAATGAGATTCTTACGGGTGAAGCCTGGTTTCCGGCCTTGTCGGATTGCGGAAAATCCATCGCCCGCGTCATCACGGACGGTCCGGATGCGGATTACGACAAAGCGCGGTGGACGTTGTTGGCGGCCTTGTCCTGCGCTCAAACTTCGGTGCAGATTCTCACGCCGTACTTCCTGCCGGATTCTTCACTCATCACGGCACTCAACGTGGCGGCCCTGCGCGGGGTGCAGGTGGACATCATTCTACCGGCAGAGAACAACCTCCCGTTTGTTCATTGGGCATCACGAGGCATGTGGTGGCAGGTGCTGGAGCGAGGCTGCCGTTTATGGCTGACGCCGCCCCCGTTTGATCATTCCAAGCTGATGATTGTGGATGGTCATTGGGTGCTGCTGGGCTCGGCGAACTGGGATCCGCGCAGCCTGCGCTTGAATTTTGAATTGAATGTCGAGTGTTATGGCCGGGAGTTTGCTCAAGAGATGGACATGATTGTTCAAAGCAAGCTCCAAATCGCCAAGCCGGTGACGCTGGCGGAAGTGGATGGCCGTTCGTTCCCCGTGAAACTGCGCGACAGTGTTGCGCGGCTCTTTACGCCGTATCTCTAACCGCTTTTCAGCCGGAATGAAAAAATATTCCTTTGAACATTGCCGGGGCGAAAACAGTCCGTTAGCTTACGCCGTCACCTACTCCTCGTGGGAGCTAAGGAGAACCGTCCTCAGGTATCTTCGGTGGAAAGCACAGAAACTATGATGAACAAAGCCAGTGTTGCCGGCACCAATGAAAGCCAGGCCGATGTTTCGAAATGGAAAGAAGTCGTGGCACGCTACCAGAAGCCATCGGTGGGTCGCGCCGTGTGGCAGCTCGTGAATACCCTCGTGCCCTACGCCGGCTTGTGGGTGGCGATGTATTTCTGCCTGTCCATTTCATGGTGGCTGGTGTTGCCCCTGGCAATACTCGCAGGAGGCTTCCTCGTGAGAACCTTCATCATCTTCCATGATTGTGGCCATGGTTCGTTCTTCAAGTCGTCCAAGGCCAATCACATTTGGGGCGCGATTACCGGCGTGTTGACCTTTACGCCGTATTACCACTGGCGCTGGGAGCACGCCATTCACCATTCGAGCTCAGGCGATCTGGACCGGCGGGGCACCGGAGACGTGTGGACGTTGACCGTTCAGGAATACCTCGAATCCTCTCGCTGGAAACGCTTTGCCTATCGGCTGGCGCGGAATCCCATCGTGCTGTTCGTTATCGCGCCGCTGGTTTTGTTTGTGTTCTGGCAACGCATTCCCAACCCAAAAGCCGGATTGCGCGAGCGGCTTTCAGTTTATTGGACCAATCTGGGTCTGCTGCTCATGATGGCCGGACTGAGCTGGATCTTCGGCTTGAAGGCTTATTTGATTATTCAATTAATCGCCGTGGCGGTAGCAGGATCGACGGGTATTTGGCTGTTCTATGTTCAGCACCAGTTCGAAGGGGTTTACTGGGAACGCAATGAAAACTGGGACTATGCAACCGCTGCGCTAAAGGGCAGCTCCTTTTATAAGTTGCCGAAAATCCTGCAATGGTTCTCCGGCAATATCGGATTTCATCATATTCACCACCTGAGCCCGCGCATCCCGAACTATCATTTGGAAAAATGCCACGAAGCGGAACCACTCTTCCAAACCGTCAAACCGGTGACCTTCTTCGGTAGTTTCAAATCCTTTACGTTCCGGTTATGGGACGAACAACGACGCAAGCTGGTGGGCTATGGCCATCTCCGAACCTTGCGCCGCCAACAGCGGCAGGCGAACTGACGCAGTCCTTTGCCAGTGGCGCAGAGTTGCACTCTGCCGTATCGCGGATTTTCAATCCGCTGCCGAGCGACTTCAAGGCGCGCGGTAGAATCGACGCCTTGCCGAATGGAATTCGGCGATACAGCAGATTGGAAAATCTGCGCTACTACGGAAAATGCTCCTCTCCAAACGAAAACCACTTCCGGCTGACGCCTGAAGTGGTTTTTGTGCGTAAAGCGTTGGTTCAGTGCTTGCAGCCGCAACCGTGGCCGCACGAGCCTTCCAGGTCTTCTGAGGTAGGCAGGCGACCCAGTTCCAGCGTCTTGCTGATTTGCGTTTGCACCTTTTCCTGCAAATGATGCAGCGCCTCCTGGGCATCGAGAAAACCTCGCGCGACCGGATTCTTCAAGACGGTTTCGCGTTGTTTCTCAAAATCGCCAATCTCCTCGCCGCTCAACGGCAGGGAGCGATGCTGCTTTTCGTGCAAGGCCTGGCCTTTAGCCATGAGCGATTCATATTGTTCCCGCGATTTGTCGTCAGCCAGGAAGGCGTCAATGCTCTTGCGAATGTTGCCCATTCCTGGTTGGGCCAGAATGGTGGAGCAGAGTTCACGTGTCTTTTCAACAACCAGATTGGATTCAGCGTCGGTCAGCATAATTGTTCTTGGGAGACCGTAGTTCGGCGTCCGCGTAGTGACAGTAGAACACAAATCAGTCGACGACGCAAACGAACTTTCCCGGTGGTACTGTCCCGCTTTGAAGTTTCGAGTTCCGCATTTACGCGGCTCCGGACCGCTCTGCAGACGCAGACCGGACCTCCGAACGAATCAGACATTACCTTGCCGGCTGATTCGCTTGCGCTTGTCCCGTCAATCGTTCCCGACTAACCTCCGGGGCGTGCCAAACTCCCGCAAAACCCTCGACGGCCGGAAACTGTACGTTGGCCTCATGTCCGGCACGTCAGCGGACGGTATCGATGCCGTCGTGGTGGAACTGGCCGGGAACGGACTGGGTTTGCGCACCACGCTGTTGGCGCATGTGTATTGCGCTTTCAAACCTTCGTTTCGGAAGCGATTGCTCGCCGCCGCCCTGCAGGGAACGGTGGCGGAGATTTGCGAACTAAATTTCATTCTCGGAGAAGAATTCGCGCAGGCAGCCTTAGCCGCAATCCGACGAGCGAAATTGAAGCGGTCGCAAATCAGCGCCATCGGTTCGCATGGCCAAACGGTCCATCATCTGCCAAACGCAACGACGCCTTCGACACTCCAAATCGGCGAACCTTGCGTTATCGCCGAACGGACTGGCATCACGACGGTCGCCGACTTTCGCGTTCGCGACATGGCCGCCGGCGGGCAGGGCGCGCCACTTGTGCCGTTTGCCGACTGGGTGCTGTTTACCGACAAGGTCCGCCCGCGCATCGTTCAGAACATCGGTGGCATTGGAAACCTCACGTACCTGCCGCCACACGCCCGGCTGACTGACGTCATCGCCTTTGACACCGGGCCGGGCAACATGATTATCGATGCCACCGTCGCGGCATTGAGCAAAGGCAAGCTCGCCTACGATCGCGATGGGCGCTGGGCGGGGGAGGGCAAAACGTCCGAGAAGCTGTTGGCCTATTGTGTGAAGCATCCTTTCTTGCGCCGTTCTCCGCCCAAGACCACTGGTCGCGAAGAGTTTGGTGAAACGTTCCTGAAGCGATTCTTGTCCAAAGCCCGCCAACTTCGCTTGCCTGCTGCTGATATTGTCGCCACTGCCACTGACCTCACCGCCGCCAGCATCGCCGACGCCTATCACCGTTTCATCCTGCCCCGACTGAGTGCAACCCAGTTTCGCGCGATTCAAATCATCCTTGGCGGTGGCGGTGTGAAGAACACGACGCTCGTTCAGATGATCCAGGACCGAACCGGCTTCGGCACGGTGTGTGGCCACGAAGACTTTGGCATTGCCAGTTCAGCCAAAGAGCCGATGGCATTTGCGATATTGGCCCATGAGACCTTGAACCATCGGCCCGGCAATGTGCCGTCGGCCACGGGAGCGCGGCGACCGGTGATTTTAGGAAAGATTGTGACCGCGTGACCTTGCCACATGCCATTATGATGAGTTCATGAGAGATGCAGGCAGAACCATTCTGGCCTTGCTGTTGGCAGTTGTGCTGATGGGCTGTGGGGAAAAGCACAATGCGTTAAGCCACGAACTCACATCCTTTGTAAAATCGAAGCAGGTGCAGGCTAAAGCGCTGGCATCTGCGCAGGGCGCAAAATGGCCGGCTTCTGCCGATAAGCTGTTTGGTGCTATCCTCGCGGATAAACACTCCGCGGCAACCAACTTGTTTGCTCAGCTCGAGAGAGAACATTCCAACTCGCCGGTTGTTCCGGCGGGGATTCAATGGGTCAAGGATCGCCTGGAAAAGATCGGTTGGTACACACCAAGCCCCAACGCTTTTCAGACGGAAGCATGGCAACCACTCATTGAGGCCTATTGGGCTTACCAAAACAATCGCACCTGGCAACGACCTCACTTGGAGATGGCGGTTCACGAGATTGTGAATGTCATTCCATCGAACAGTGTTTACTTCGGAGGAACGGACCCGGGTCGATTTGCCATCACGGCTGCCATGCAATCACATCAGGATGGGCGGCCCTTTTTTGTTCTCACCCAGAATGCTCTCGCGGACGGAACTTACCTTGCCTACCTCTCTTCCATGTTCAGCAACAGCATTTATGTTCCTACCACAACCGATTCGCAGAAGGCATTTGAAACTTACCTGGTCGAGGCACAGAAAAGGGCTGCGGCTGGCACGCTCAAGAAAGCCGAAAGTGTCGCCGTGGGAGGAGGCAGCGTTTCTGTGAGCGGCATCGGGGCGGTCATGGAGATAAATGCGTTGATCGCCAGGGTGATCTTCGATCGGAATCCCCAACGCGAGTTCTATCTCGAGCAGAGTTGGGCTTTGACGTGGACTTACCCGCATTTGGTGCCGCACGGACCAATTTTCAAAATCAATCGCGAGCCACTGGACCGCTTGACGGATTCAATGCTTCAGGACGACCGCGCTTACTGGTCCAATCAATGCGTGAGGCTCATTGGCAACAGTCTCGCGCAGACTGCTTCAATCCAATCGGTTTGCGACTTTGTTGAGAAGACCTACGGCAACCCCATTGCATCTGAGAAGATCCAACATTATTTACAGGACAAGCCAGCCCAGGAGTTTTTCTCCAAGCTGCGCCATTCAGTTGCGGACGTTTATCTCTGGCGCTGCAGCGAAGCCACGGAAACGGACGAGAAGCAAAGGATGCTTGATGAATGCCTGCTCGCGTTTGGCCAGGCCTTCGCGCTCGGCCCGGGCAACGCGCAGTTGGTGGGCGACTACATCGGCATGCTGGCACAAATCCACCGATTCGACGATGCCGAACGAATCGCTCGAGTTGCCGGCAGGGTTAACCCGGCAAATGCGAGCCTGTTGCAGTGGATCGCAGAGCAAAGAAACAAAGCACGCTCTCCTTAGCGTTTGGCGAACTGCCGAGCAAATTCGTTTGAGTCGCACCGAATGAATTTCTAAATTCTGCGAACCGCAATCGACCATGACAATCAAGTTACGCAACCCATCCAGCTGCAAATACGACCTCCTTTCGCTCGGCGAAATCATGCTGCGGCTTGATCCGGGCGAAGGGCGCATTCGCACGACGCGTTCATTCAAAGTCTGGGAGGGCGGGGGGGAATACAATGTCGCGCGCGGATTGCGGCGTTGTTTCGGAATGCGGACGGCGGTGGCGACGGCGTTTGCCGATAACGATGTGGGCCGATTGCTCGAGGACTTTATTTTGCAGGGCGGGGTGAGCACGGAATTTATCAAGTGGTTGCCGTTCGATGGCGTGGGGCGTGTGATTCGCAATGGATTGAACTTCACCGAACGCGGCTTTGGCGTGCGTGGCGCGGTGGGCGTTTCGGATCGAGGGCACAGTGCCGCAAGTCAACTCAAGGCGGGCGACTTCAATTGGGAACATATCTTCGGCAGGCTCGGCGTGCGCTGGTTGCACACGGGCGGGATCTTCGCGGCACTGTCCGATACCACGCCGGGACTCGTCATCGAGGCGGTGAAAGCTGCCAAGAAACACGGCACGATGGTCAGCTACGATTTGAACTATCGACCGAGTCTTTGGAAATCCATCGGCGGCCAGAAACGCGCGCAGGAGGTAAACAAGGAGATCGCCAAATACGTGGACGTGATGATTGGTAACGAAGAAGACTTCACGGCCTGTCTCGGTTTCGATGTGGATGGTGCGGATGAAAATCTTTTGCGCATCGACGTCACTGCGTTCAAGCGCATGATTGACACGGTGGTGAAGACGTTTCCGAATTTCAAATGCACCGCCACGACGCTCCGTGCTGCAAAGACGGCCACGCTTAACGATTGGGCGGCGATTGCCTGGTGCGGCGGCAAGTTCTTCGAGAGCCGTCAATATCCCAATTTGGAAATTCTCGATCGCGTCGGTGGCGGCGACAGTTTCGCCTCCGGTTTCATCTACGGCTTGTTGACCACTGGTGATCCCCAAAAGGCTGTGGACTATGGTGCGGCGCATGGCGCACTGGCGATGACTACGCCCGGCGATACTTCAATGGCCGACAAGAGTGAAGTTGAGAAGCTGATGAATGGCGGCGGTGCGCGCGTGCAGCGTTGACGGGAGGAATGCAGTGGCTTCTGTCTTGATTGCTGCGTCGGGTTGGAAGTCAACGTTGTGTAAACTTCAACACGACCTGACCGCCATCAGGAACATCTCGAATCTGGCGGGCGATATCTGCGTGAAAGAGAATCAACTCGCCAGCGGGCACGGGTTTCAGAGAAGCGTTCGCGCCTGACTCCAGGAGAACAAAAGGTGGACACGCAAGCAATAGCTGCCCGGGTTGCATGGTTTGTCCCAAGCCTACATTCAGAAATCCTTCGATGTCTTCGCTAACCCGGTAGAAGAATTCGTCGAGACTGTCGGCAAGTGGTTCAACATCCCCGGTCTCGCCCAACAGTCTTAATACACGACGATCGCGGAGCAGGAACTGGTCGCCGACCTGGTCTTGTGCGAAAGGGATGTCGCTCGGATGAACGCTCTCATAAAGTTTGTGTAGCGCCGTCGTGCCGTGCAGTGCTTCGCGAAGCGAATGCCACTCTGGTGTCAAACAAGCTCCTCGAACATGCAAAGCCCCGTCGTGAACAATGAAGCCGTTGGTGTCGCTTAGTATTCGGGCCAGGTCCGAAGGCAGCTCGCGCAATATCTCGACGTCATCAATGCTTTCGCCCTGCCAAGTGATGCCGGGAATGTTCATGCGCGCAAGGCAACTGACGTCTGGTAGAGCTCAAGCTGCAGTCCATGTTGGTTCATGGCGCAAGGCTGGGCCTTTGAGAAATGCCTGTCCAGCCGGATTTCCAAGTGCCGATATCAGTGATGGCAGGCGCAGGCGTATTCCGCGCGCTTGCATTCGCCACAGGTGCGGAGGTCGAGCTTGAAGCGGAAGTTCTGTGGCTTGGCTTCGGCGGTTTGTTTTGAATTGCACCACCAGATTGTACCCGTCGCCTTCGGGCAGCTTGGTCTTGCTCGCCAACGGGTCACCCTTCTTCTCAAACTCAAGGGTTTGTTTGCCGCTCTTTGCGTCGGCGATGAGGGTGACGGTCTGCGTGGTGACGGCGACGGGTTTCGTGTCCGCGATGTAAAAGTTGATGGTAACGGTGCGGTCCTTCTCGATGACCAACTCAGCGAGCGGCGAGGTTTTGTCGAGGGCGCGTCCGCCTTTGGGAGTGGCAACGTGTGAATGACCGTGGTTTTCCTGGGCGAGGGCCGGCAATGCGAGGGTGGCGCACACTGCGACGGCGAGGGTGAATAGTTTGATGGATTTCATATTGGGTTGGTAGGGACGCGTTCCACCGGTCCCTGATTTGGTTTAAGTTTGGGACGAGGTGGAACTCGTCCCTACCGATTTCGCTCCAACCACTCGTAAAGCGTCGGGAGCAAAACGAGGGTGAGGAAAGTGGAGCTCAGGATGCCGCCAATGACGACGGTGGCCAGCGGGCGTTGCACTTCCGCGCCGGCGCCAGTGGCAATCGCCATCGGAACGAAACCCAGCGAGGCAACCAAGGCAGTCATCAGCACGGGGCGCAATCGGGTCATCGCGCCTTCACGAACGCTGGTGGTCACATCGCGGCCTTGTTCGCGCAGCAGGTTGAAGTAGGAAATCATCATCAACCCGTTCAACACGGCGACGCCGGAAAGCGCGATGAAGCCGATGCCCGCGGAAATGCTGAAGGGCAGTCCACGCGCCCACAACGCAAACACGCCGCCCGTCACGGCCAGGGGAATGCCGGTATAAACCAGCAGCGTTTGGCGCAAACTGTGAAGGGCCATGAACACGAGCACGAAGATCAGCGCGAGTGCGACCGGTACGACGATGGAGAGTCGGGCGCGAGCTTCCTGCAAGTTCTTGAACTGACCACCGAACTCGATGGAGTAGCCCTCGGGTAGTTTGATTTGAGCAATCTTTTGCTGAGCTTCGAGGACGAAGCTTTCCACGTCGCGCCCGCGCAGGTTGATCATGATGGCCGCGCGGCGTTGACCGAATTCTCGCGTGATGGCGGCGACCTGTTCGGAGACTTTGAAGTCCGCGATCTGGCCGAGCGTGAGCAAGCCGCCATCGTCCACGCGTACGGGCAGACGCTTGAGTTCGTCCATCTGTTCGCGCAGGTCTTCACTCAGCCGCACGACGATGTCGAAACGGCGGTTGCCGTCAATGAGCTTGCCCACTTCCTGACCGGCGAGTGCAGTGTTGACCACGCGATTCAACTCAGCCGCGTGCAGGTTGTATTTGCTCATGGCCTCGCGCTTGGGAATGATTTCGAGCAAGGGTGATTTGCCAAGGGCGTCGAATTCCACGTCGGCTGCGCCGGGAATCTTCTCCAGGATCTCGCGGGCTTCGCTGGCGATCCGTTCGATTTCGGCGAAGTCTTCGCCGAACACTTTCACCGCGATGTCGGCGCGGGTGCCTTCGAGAATTTCGTTGAAGCGCATTTCGATGGGTTGACTGAACAAATGCGCTTCGCCAGGGACGTGCTTGCCGAGTTCCTCAGCCATGAGATTGGCGAGTTGATCTTTGGTGGCAGTGCGGCCATCAATCTTCCGCCACGTCTCGGGCGGCTTGAACATGATGTAAGTGTCCGCAACGTTGACGCCCATCGGGTCAGTGGCGACTTCGGCGGTACCGAGACGACTGAACGTGTAGTCGACCTCCAGGAATTTCTCCAAGAGCACCTTCTCGCCGCGCTTTTGCATGTCCACGCTGGCGTCAATGCCGATGCTGGTGGTGCGAATCATGTGCGTGGCGAAAGAGCCTTCATCCAGTTGCGGTACGAACTCAGCGCCAAGGCGGGTGAAAAGAAATCCGGCAAGAACCAGCAGTCCGACCGCGCCGCCAGAGACCGGCCAGCGGTGATGCATTACGTAATTTAGCGTGGGGGCATAGAGTCGCTTGGCGAACTTCACGAGGAAGCTGTCTTCCTCCTTGATGTTGCCGCCGAGAAAATAGGAGCAGAGCGCCGGCATGAGCGTTAGCGACAAGGCCAGCGCGCCGACCAACGCGAAGATGACCGTTATAGCCATCGGCTTGAACATTTTTCCTTCGATGCCCGTGAGCGCGAGGATGGGAAAGTAAACCACAGTGATGATGACCACGCCGAAGAACATCGGGCTGGCGACTTCCTTCGCGGAAATGAGCACTTCGTGCGCTCGTTCCGTGGGAGTGAGGCGGCGTCCGAGTTTGTGCTGCTTCTCGCCGAGATGCCGGATGATGTTCTCCACCATCACCACCGCGCCATCAATGATGAGGCCGAAGTCGATTGCGCCAAGGCTCATGAGGTTGCCGGAGATGCGACCTTGCACCATGCCGGTCATGGCGAACAGAAGGGAAAGGGGAATTGCCAGCGCCACGATGAGCGCGGCGCGCCAGTTGCCGAGCATGATGAGCAGGACGGCCACGACGAGAATGGCGCCTTCAAACAAACTCGTTTCCACGGTGCGAATCGTGCGGTCCACCAGCACGGTGCGGTCGTAAACCGGGATGATTTTCACGCCGGGAGGAAGCTTCGGCTGAATCTCCTTGAGCTTGGCGTCCACGGCGTTCGCAACCAGCCGGCTGTTCTCGCCCGCAAGCATCAACGCGGCGCCCAGCACGGCTTCCTCACCGTTGTAAGTGGAAGCGCCGGTGCGAACGGATTTGCCGATGGTCACATCCGCGACGTCGCGAACGCGCAAGGGGGTGGCGCGCGAACCAAACTTCAAGGGTAGTTGTTCGATCTCCTCAACCGTTTGCACGCGACCCGCGGCGCGCACGGCGACCTGTTCGCCACCGAGTTGGATGACGCTGCCGCCGGCGTTTTCGACGTTTTCACCGATGGCGTCGGCGATTTCGCTGAAGGACATGCCGACGCTCTTGAGTTTGTCGGGATTGGGCTGGATGACGATTTGTTTTTCGTAGCCGCCGGAGGAATTGACTTCGGCAAGGCCGGGGGTGGAGCGAAGACGCGGCCTGATTTGATAATCGTGAATGAGCTTTAGCTCCATCAACTGGGCTTCGCGGGTTGCGGGAATCCGGTTTTCATTAGCACCGGGCTTCAGCCCGGCGTTTTGTGGCGCAATGTCAGAAACCGTTTCAACGGTTTCATCCGGGCGGGAAGCCGCTGAAGCGGCTGAAGGTGATTCCGCGCCGCCATTCACCGGGCTGAAGCCCGGTGCTAATGAGAGCGTGCCGCGATTGAGGTTCGCTTCATACTCCACGACGTAGTAAAAGATTTCGCCCAGGCCCGTGCTGATGGGCGCGAGCTTTGGCGTGAGGCCCGCGGGCAAGTCTTCGACAACCGTCTGCAAGCGTTCGCTCACCAGTTGGCGGGAGCGATAGATGTCCGTGCCTTCCTCGAAGACCAGCGTTACCTGAGACAAGCCGAACTTGGAGAGCGAACGTAGTTCGGTGAGTCCGGGAATGCCGGCCATTTCGTTTTCGATCGGAAAGGTGACGAGCTTTTCAATTTCCTCGGGCGCGAGCGCGGGCACGACGGTGTTCACCTGCACCTGCACGTTGGTGATGTCCGGCACGGCATCGATCGGCAGCCGGAGCGCGGAGTAAATGCCAATGCCAATCAGAACCAACGTCGCCAACAGCACGAATACGCGCTGGCGGACGGAGAATTCCAGGAGGCGATTGAGCATGGGCGGGAGTCAATGTTCAGCGCTGGCCGGCTTGAACGTCAGGCGATCAATCCACGCCAGTGCGATGGCCGATGCCACGAAGGTTACGTGGATGATGACCTGCCAAAGCATGGTCTTTTCTTCCATGTCTTTGTTGGCGGCGTTAATGAATGTCTTGAGCAGGTGGATTGAAGAGATGCCGATGAGCGCCGTGGCCAGTTTGACTTTGAGAATGCCGGCATTCACGTGGGATAACCATTCCGGTTGGTCGGGGTGGTCTTTAAGTTGGAGGCGCGACACAAACGTTTCATAACCACCAACGATCACCATGATGAGCAGATTGGCGATCATGACGACATCAATCAGTCCCAGCACGGTCAGCATCACGACCATTTCCGGGTCCGTGACGTCCTTGGGAATGGACGCCGGCGCAGCATGATTGAACAGAGCGAAGCCGATGAGATGCCACAGTTCGAGCAGGAAACGACAGACATAAACTGCCTGCGCGATGATCAAGCCCAGGTAGAGCGGGGCTTGCAGCCAGCGGCTCAGGAAAATGAAGCTGGCGAGGGTTTTCTTCGATTGGAGTTGTTTGGTTTCAGGAGAGTTCATCATTTTTAAATTAGTGGGAATGCCCGCCGCCCTTGGTGGCGCGGAGTTCGACAAGCCAAAGCGTTTCGACCGGTTTGGTGACGACGGAATCACCGGCTGACAGGCCGTCAGTTATTTCCAGTTTTCCGTCGGCTTCGGTGCCAATCCTGACTGCGGTCCGCATGTAGGCATCGCCGTTTACCGTATAAACAAAGGTGCCTTCCGCGGTACGCAGCAGGGCGGAGCGTGGAATGACCATGACCGTGTTGTCGCGAGGTTGGGTGATGACGGCGGAGAGGAATTCACCCGGCTTCACCTTATGAGTCGCGTTGGTGAGGCCGACGATGATTTCAGTTTCGCCAAGGGCAAGCGCCGGTTCGACGGCGAGAACGGCTCCGGTTAGCGCAGTATTGTCGCGGGTCTGCACCTGGACGGGCTGACCGGCGCGAACGGAAGTGACCTTGTCTGGCGGAAGAAATCCCGAGCCGTGAACATCGCATCCGGTGTGGTCGGCCTCCTGGAGGGCGTGATGATGCTTTTCGCCGAAAACCTGCAGGTTGAAACGGATTTGCGCGGGCAGCTTTTGCTCCGCGACTTCGGCGGTTTGCAGGTCGAGAATCTTCCGCGTCTCGTCGGTCACGAGCACACCCTGGTTCGGTTTGAAGGACGCGCCCGAGGGCGATTCTTCCGCATGGCCGTGACCATCCTTGTCGTGGCTGTGTCCGTCTCCCGCTTCGTGCTTGTGGCCACAACCAGTGAGAATGAGGAGCAAGGCAATCAATATTAGATTAACGCTCGTTCTCACTTCGGGCCCCTCTCGGGGGAGATTTTTCCCAAACGAGGTCAGCGCTTTGAACCTTCGAACAATGGAGCACCTCTTCTCCGGGCCTCCGGCCACCCTCTCCTCCATTCCGAATGGAGGAGAGGGACGGGGAGAGGAGGCGCTCCGGTTCGTCGAGAGGCAGTGTGACGTGATGCGGTTGGGTGATTCGTAAAGGACGATGTCAGCTTCAGTCTTTTGCTCATTTGGAAGACAAAGCCTCGAGCAATCCTGTCGCTTTGCTGCTGGTGAGGCGGAAGCGGGTTTCCTCCTCTCCTGGGGGAGAGGGCCGGAGTGAGGGCGAGCGTTCCGGCTCACTTTGATTCTCCTCCCGCTGTGCTGCGTGCGAGCGGCTCGGGCAGTCCGGTGAGCACTTCGAGTTGCGCGGCGGCGGCGAGTGCTTCGCGTTTGGTGTCGAGCAAACTTTCGACGGCTTCGAGATATTGCTGCTGCAATTCGACGTAGGTGGAAATCGGTACGGCGCCGAGACGGTAGTGACGGTCCGCGAGTTCGGCGGCTTCCTTGAAATGCTGCACGGAGTCTGGACGCCACTTGGCCATCTCGCGCAACTTGGTTTCGTAGGTCAATGCGGCGGCGAGGACTTGCCGTTGGATTTCGCGCTCGGTGACTTGCAGGGAAACCTCCGCCTGGGTTTGGCGTGCTTTAGCGACTTCGATGTTCCCGCTGTTGCGATTCCAAAGGGGCAGGGGCAGGGATACTGCCACACCGATGATCCGCTCACGATCACCGGCATTTTCCTCCGAAATGCTCGGACCAACAGAGATGGCGGGGTAGCGTTCGTTCCTGGCAAGATCGACCCGGAAGCCCTGTTGGGCGAGTTCGGCGGCGCGCATCCGCATTTCAAAGTTGTTGGTGCGTGCAAGCGCAAGCAGGCGCTCGCGTTCTTCCAGTGGGCGGAAATCCAGTTGCGATGGGGCGATGACAACCCGCGTGCCAGTGGGCTGGCCGCGAAGTTGATTCAACTCCAGCAAGGCCGAGTCGACGGCGAGTTGGGCTTCGGTGGCTTTGCGTTGCGCGTTGAGTTCGGTGGCTTCGATGACACGGGTTTCCAGCAGCGGCGTGAGGCCGGCGGGATCGCGTTGAATCAGGATCTCGCGGAGCGCCTTGAACCGTTCGGCCACTTCGCTGGCGGCGGCGGATTTCTCCTGTGCGGCAAACAGCCCGTACGCGAGCGTGCGAACGCGTGACGCGAGCGCGACCTTGAATCGTTGATAGCCCAGTTCAGCAAGTTCGATGTCGCGATTCGCAATTGCTTTGCGCAGGCCCATCCGGCCGGGCCATTCGAAGGGTTGCACCACGCTGGCTGACCAGGCGAGGCCTTCCTCGGAAAGCCCGCCGGCGGTGGTGCGTTTCTGGCCTATGCTGCCGCTCACTTCCGGGTTGGCCCATAACCCAGCGCTCTTGCGGCCGGCCCGTGCGACAGCCAATTCCGCTTCATAGAATTTGAGTTCAGGATTTTTCTCCAACGCTTCGGTCACGAGCGTGTCCAACGACACGCTTGCGGTGGGCGGAATGGAGTTCGTCTCCTGACACACTGCGTTCGGCGTCATCGCGCCGATCAGCACAGTCGTCACAAGCGGCAACCAAAAGTTCAATCGTTTCATAATCAATTAGACCAAAGCACACAGGCTAAGACCTACGGTGAATCACTTTGCGATGTGCGAACACACCGCGACCATCAGAGAGGCGTCGGCAAGGACGCGTTACGAAACGAGTGAGGGAGCGCGCGGCGACAGAGCCGTGCGGAAAGAAAATTGCCAGGACTTTGGGAGTTCCGGCGGTGCAGGGGCAAAATCGTTGATGCTTGTGCTGACCAGTTCTGTTTGTGCCAGCAGCATCGTTGTCAGGAATTCGGACGTGAACGACGGCGGCGTGGGCACCGTTTGTTGATTATCCTCCGTTTTATAGACACCTGATTCGATTGAGGCGCAGCTATCAGTCTCGCAATCGCTTTCGGCGTGGGCAGCATCCGCGTCAATTGCGCAGGAGAGAAATTCGAAGCCGGGCAGTTGCTCAAGGTTACAATGACTCGTGGCCAGCGGCCATACGGCCACCAGCAGCAAGGTCAGCAATGTTCTGAGCGACTTCACGGAGATTAAGATGCTTACCAGTGGAAAATGTTCAATGCTAATGTTGTGCCAAGGCGCGCACCAGGCGTCCTTAGATTTCTATCTGTAAACCCAGCTCTACCACGCGATTCGGCGGGAGACGGAAGTAGGCGTTGGCGGGTTGAGAATTGCGGGCCATGAGAGAGAAGAGCCGCTTGCGCCAGCGCGATAAACCGCGGCGTTCGGACGGGATGATGGTTTCGCGGCTGAGGAAAAAGGTGGTTTCCATTTCGCGGAAATTGAGTCCGTGAGGCTTGCACAGTTTGAGCAGCGCCAGGGCGTCGGGTTCTTCCATGAACCCGTAGCGGCCAATCACGCGATAGAAATCGTGCCCGAGTTCCGTGATGGTGAGTCGGCGCTCCGGTTCGACGGAGGGAATTTCCTCGACAACGATCGTCAGCAGCACAACGCGTTTATGGAGGACTTTGTTGTGTTTGAAATTGTGGGTCAGCGCGGCGGGTGTGCCGTCGGGATTGCCCGACAGGAAAATCGCAGTGCCGGGGACGCGAATCGGGTTGGTCTCGGCGACGTCTTTCAGAAAGTCCTCAATGGGGAGCAGGCTTTTGACCAAACGATTGCGAAGTCGTCGGCGCCCGGTTTTCCAGGTGGACATGAGGGTGAAGCCGAAGACGCCGACGGCAAGTGGCAGCCAGCCGCCATGCGTGACCTTGGAAATGTTCGCGCTGAGGAAGGCGACTTCCGCAAATAGAAACACTCCGCAGAAAACGCCGGCTTGCCACACCGTCCATTTCCACAGCTTTTGCGTGGCGAAAAAAAGCATCAGTGTGGTGATGATCATGGTCATCACGACCGCAATGCCGTAGGCGGCCGCGAGGTTGTCGGATGACCGGAAGCTCAGCACGATGGCAATGCACGCAGACATCAGGCCCCAATTGACCCAGGGAATGTAGATCTGGCCACGTGCCGAGGATGAGGTGTGTTCGATGGCCATGCGCGGCACGTAGCCAAGTTGGATCGCCTGCATCGTGAGCGAAAAAGATCCTGTGATAAGCGCTTGCGATGCGATAGCCGCGGCCGCCGTAGCCAGCGCGACCAGCGGATAGAGGGTCCAGGAGGGTGCGAGCCGGAAAAACGGATTGCTGGCAGCCTCGGGGTGTGCCAGCACGAGCGCGCCTTGTCCGAGGTAATTCAGGAACAGCGCCGGCAGCACGAGGGTGAACCATGCCACACGGATGGGACGTTTGCCGAAGTGGCCCATGTCTGCGTATAACGCCTCCGCCCCGGTCAGTACGAGGAAGACGGCCCCCAGTTCATGGAAGCCGGCAAATCCGTTCGCCTGGAAAAACTTTATCGCGTAGAGCGGGTTGATTGCCAGCCAGACTTCCGGGGTGCGAAGAATTTGTTTCAAACCGAGCGCGGCAAGAGTGATGAACCACGCGAGCATCACCCAGCCAAAGATTCTCCCGACGCCACCCGTTCCGATGCGTTGCACGCTGAACAACGCGATCAGAATGAGGATGGTAAGTGGAACGACGTAGGGCTTAAAAAGCGGCGTGACTACTTCCAATCCTTCGGCGGCGCCGAGCACAGTGATTGCGGGAGTGATCAACCCATCTCCGTAAAGCAGCGCAGCGCCGAATACGCCGGCCGCCACTAACAGCCAGTGCGCTCGACTGGAGGAAGCTTGTTCTCGTTCGGGGAAGGCCAGCGCGAGCAGGGCAAGAATGCCGCCTTCACCGCGATTGTCGGCGCGCATCACGAAGGCGATGTATTTCACCGACACAATCAGCAGGAGCGACCAGAAGATGAGGGACAGCACACCCAGGACGTTGTCGTGCGTGGGCGCAACTCCGCCGTTGGACGAAAAACAGGTGCGCAAAGCGTAGAGCGGACTCGTCCCGATGTCGCCGTAAACGACGCCCAGCGCGCCAAGCCCAAGCACCAGCCAGCGATTTGTTCCGTGCGAATGCTCCGGTTGGGGAGCATCGGCATTGTCCTGAGTGGGGCCGGTTTGGCCCGCACTGCTTTCGGTTTCCATGTTTTTGGCGGGAATCTGAGAGGCGACGCGCGCTTCACGAGACTGCCCTTTCACTCGCCGACGAGGTTAGCTGACGGGCTGGGCCTTGAAAGTGGCCCGACGGTTTTTCCGTCTTCGCCCCGCGTCCGGAATTTCCGGGCGTTGGTTCCCCCGCGTCCGACATTTGCCGGACTTTGGCTGCGCCTTGAGAATTCCAAAAAGGGAAGGACTTGTCAAATTGACCTACTGCGATTCGAACCTCTGGGCGGCTTGGGTTTCTTAATCTTGCTCGTAATCTTATTCTTAATCTGCCGCTTCGGCCGCGCTTCGGATTGAGAGTAAGAAAAAAGATTAAGATGAAGATTAAGATCAAGCGAAGGTGGAGAAATCACTGCCTCCTCGTCGTCGTCCTCGTTCTCGTCCTCGAATTGCCGTTGAAAGAAGCGAGGACGACGACGAGGAGGAGAACGAGACCAAGTCTGAACGGCCGTTTCCTGATTGGAAGCTTGGAGTTCCGCGTGTACGCGGTTCCGACCGCCTAAGGCTGAAGGGGGGGTGCTTAGCGCAGAGTTGCACTCTGCTGTATCGCGGATTTCCAATCCGCTACGCCCCGCAAACGCAAGGCGCGTCTGGAGGAATTGATACCGTGCCGAATGAAATTCGGCGATACGGCAGAGTGCAACTCTGCGCTACGGTGGTGCTTCTGAGCCAGTGCACAATCCAACAAGGAAACGGAACAACTCAATGGGTGAAATCCTTTGCTGCCAGGCGCAATCGCGTCGAGAATCCTGTGTCACAATTGAACATCTCAGCGCGCGGGAGAGTCGTGTTGTGGGTAATCGCTGATTAATCACCGAAAATGAAAACACTGAATCTTCAGCTCATTGCGGCCGTAGCGCTGGTCGCCTTATGCACTCCACTATCAGCCCGGGCGCACGACACAAAAGTTTCGGGGCGCAGTCCGCTGGAGTGGTCCGTGTGCATGGCGGATTCCGAAATCAATCGCCGCGGCGACAAGCTGGCGTGGCGAGAGGGCCGCAACGCGAAATGGGATTACACGGCCGGTTTGTTCACGTTGTCGCTACTGAAGTTGAACGAAATAATCCCGACGCCGGTTTACGTCGAGTTCAGCAAAGATGCGATTGGATCGTTCCTGAACGCGGAGGGGAACATTCACGGCTACAAGGTTGAGGATTACAACATCGACAACATTGCGCCCGGGAAAACTGCCATCGCGCTGTATAAGCTCACTGGCGATGAGCGCTACAAAAAGTGCGCCGATCTGTTGCGCAAACAATTGCAGACGCACCCGCGCACGAGCCAGGGCGGGTTTTGGCACAAGCAACGGTATCCCAGCCAAATGTGGCTGGATGGCCTGTTCATGGGCGCGCCGTTTTACGCCGAGTACGTCAAAGAGTTCAAAGGACCGGCGTCAGATTATGACGACATCGTCAAACAATTCCGCCTCATCAACGAGCATCTCTACGATGCGAAGACCGGTCTCTACTACCACGGCTGGGATGAGAGCAAGCAGCAGGAGTGGGCGAACAAGACCACCGGAACATCTTCAAATTTCTGGGGACGCGGGCTGGGCTGGTTTGCGATGGGTTGCGTGGATGTGTTGGATTTTCTGCCCAAGGATCATCCCGGACGAAAGGAGATCATTGCGCAGTTCAAGCAGGTGGTCGCCGGGATTGTGAAATGGCAGGACGCAACGAACGGACTATGGTGGCAAGTGATGGATCAGGGCGGACGCGAAGGCAATTACCTCGAAGCGACGGCCGCGGCGATGTTCGTTTATGCGCTGGCGAAAGGTATCAACGAAGGTTACCTGTCGGCGGCGGAGTACGAGAGCGTTGCGGACACTGGTTATCGCGGGATCATTCAGCGCCTGATTAAACGCGATGAGCGCGGTGACATTTCTTTGACGCAATGCTGTTCGGTGGCGGGACTCGGTTATGGGCGAGACGGTTCGTACGAGTATTACTTGCGCGAGCCGATTGTTTACAACGACCTGAAGGGAGTTGGCCCGTTCATCCTTGCCGGCATCGAGTTGCAGAAAATGCACAAGATGCCGATGGTGGTGGAGACGCGCTCGACTTCTCCGGTGATGCCTCCGAGACTTTCGGTCGCTAAAGAATGGGAGCAAGTGCCGGCGATTCTGGAGCGCATCAAACCACCAATTTTCCCAAGCATGGAGGTTTCCATTCTTCAACTGGGCGCGGCGGCGGACGGCAAGACCGACAGCAGTGCCGCCTTCGCCAAAGCGATTGATTCGTGTCACCAGGCTGGCGGTGGAAAAGTCATTGTGCCCGCGGGCGAATATCTCACCGGGCCGATTCATTTGAAGAGTGGGGTGAATTTGCATCTCGACCAGGGAGCAACGATCAAATTCAAAACCGATCCAGCGGCGTATCTGCCGGCGGTGCGGACGTGGTTTGAAGGGATGGAATGTTTCAATTACTCGCCACTCATTTACGCCTATGGAGCGCAGAATGTCGCTGTCACCGGACAAGGTGTGCTCGATGGTCAAGCCGCTGCGGACAACTGGTGGCCGTGGAAGGGAAAGAAGGAACATGGCTGGAACGATGGCGCACCCAAACAGGACAACGCCCGCAAACGCCTCGGCAAAATGGTGGAGCAGGGGACGCCGGTGGAAGAACGCAAGTTCGGCCAAGGGGATTATCTGCGGCCCAGTTTCATCGAAATGTTCCGATGTCAGAATGTATTGATCGAAGGCGTGCGCATCCGTCGCTCGCCGATGTGGGAATTGCACCCGGTGTTGTCCACCAACGTCATCGTGCGCGGAGTTCACATTGAATCGCACGGGCCGAATAACGACGGTTGCAATCCTGAGGCGTGCCGCGATGTGTTGATTGAAGATTGTGTGTTCGATACCGGCGATGATTGCATCGCCATCAAGTCCGGTCGCAACAACGACGGACGGCGCATTGGCGTGCCGGCGGAGAATATCGTCATCCGCCGCTGCACGATGAAGGACGGGCACGGTGGCGTGACGATTGGCAGCGAAATCTCCGGGGGCTGCCGCAATGTGTTTGTGGAGGATTGCACGATGGACAGCCCGAATCTCGATCGTGCCATTCGCTTCAAGTCGAATGCTGTTCGCGGTGGCGTGGTGGAAAACATCTTCGTTCGCAATGTCACCGTCGGCACCGTGGCTGACGCGGCGTTACAGATTGATTTCGTTTACGAGGAAGGCGCCAATGGACCGCACAAACCCGTCGTGCGCGATCTCGTCATCGAAGACTTGAATGTGGCGAAGGCTCAGCGCGTGCTGGACATCCGGGGCTTCCCGGGTGCGGAAATCAAGGGCGTGCGCATTCACAATTCACGGTTCAAGGAGATTTCCAAGCCGGACCTAGTGAAGGAGGCGGATGTGAAGTTGGTGGATTGCAGTGTTGAACCGAAGAGGTAGGACAGGCGTCGCGCCTGTCTCACTCTTTCTGCCAACGGGTCAACGAACTAAGCGGAATCCTTTCAAGTTTGAGACAGGCGCGACGCCTGTCCTGCGGCGACTCACAGCATCGCTTTCGTCCGCTTCACCAACTGCACCGGCAATCCCCACGGGTCGCGCACCATCGCGAGTTGATCGCCATCGTCGTTGGTGTTCACGTCGCCCTGAGCGGTCGCACCGGCTTTGATCAGGCGCTCGCGCGCTGACGGCACGTCATCCACAAAGAACGCGATGTGGAACGACATGGGATTCATCGCCTTGAAGTCCGGCACGGGGGCGAGGGCGTTGTGGTAGAACTCAATCATCATCTTTCCCTGCGCATCGGCCAGGAAGTGGCCCAGACCCGGAGGACCAAACTTCCGGGCAATTTTCATTCCGAGGTTTTGTTCGTACCACGCCGCCGCGGCGACGGCATCCGGGTGGTTGAGGCCAAGATGTTCCAGATTCATAGGCATATCGTTGTAGAATCATCCATGAAAGACAAGGCCAGCCTGTGTTCTGATTTCGTTCGGAGTTCCGCCTTCAGGCGGCTCCGAGCCGCGTAAACGCGGAACTCCAAGCTTCAAATCAGGACACCAACCGAGGAGACGATTCTCCATGTCAAATCCTCGAATCCGTGTCGTGCAAGATTTTTCTCGAATCTTGCGCCGGATTCAGGCGTCATTGACTCAACATGAAACCCAAGTCTGCTTCGTCCGGCATCTCGCGTCGTCAATTCATCTCTACCACAGCGCTGGCGTTAGTTGCGCCAACGATTCTGCCGTCCCGCGGCTTTGGGCAGGATCGTCCCGCTCCGTCGAATCGCATCACCATGGGCATTGTGGGATGCGGTTGGCAGGGCGGCAGCAACATGGGGGCGTTCCTCGGACAGAAGGACTGCCAGATCGTGGCGGTTTGCGATGTGGATAAGAACCATCTGAAAGAAGCCGCCGACACTGTCAACAAGCGCTACAAGAATCAGGATTGCAAGATGTATAGCGATTTCCGCGAGATGATGGCGCGCAGGGACATTGACACCGTGATGCTGGCGTTGCCCGATCATTGGCACGAGTTGGTGGCAGTGGAAGCGGCGAAAAACAAGAAGGACATTTACGGCGAAAAACCACTGGCCCGGACGATTGCCGAGCAACAGGCGATGGTGAAGGCGGTTCAGAAGAACAAACGCATTTGGCAGACCGGATCGTGGCAGCGCTCGGAGCGGCATTTCCATTACGCGGCGGAGATTGTTCGCAATGGTCTAATCGGAAAAATCAAACGTGTGGAGGTTGGTTTGCCCGGTGGGCATAGCGATTTTGCGAACACCAAGGACAAGAAAACCGTGACCGAGCCGCCGCCGGAACTGGATTACAATTTCTGGATTGGGCCGTCGCAAATGATGCCCTACATCGAGTGCCGCATTCACAAGAACTGGCGTTGGAATTACAACACGGGCGGCGGACAGTTGCTGGACTGGGTCGGGCATCACGTTGACATCGCGCACTGGGGCATGGATTGCGATAACTCCGGGCCTTTGGAGATCTCGGGACAAGGAGAGTTTCCTCCCCAGGACGCCATTTGGAACACCTGCACGAAGTATCGCATCAATCTGAAATATCCGAATGATATCGAAATGGTGATCGCTGGCGGGCATCGCGACATTCGTGGCGGGACGAAATGGATTGGCACAGACGGTTGGGTGTGGGTGAGCCGGGGCAACGCTTTTGAGTCGTCAAATCCAGAATGGGCCGACTCACGCCGACTGCCTGAAGATTTGCGCAAGGTGAAGCTTTACGAATCCAGCGACCATTACGGCAACTTCCTGGACTGTGTAAAGTCTCGCAAGCCCTCGATCACTCCGGTGGAAACAGCGCATCACTCCGCGATTCCCGGACACCTCGGCCTCATCGCCATGCTGACCGGTCGCACCCTCAAGTGGGATCCGAAGAAGGAAAAGATCATCGGCGACAAGGAAGCCAGCAAGCTGCTGACGCGCGATTTCCGGAAGCCCTGGAAGTTGAGCTAGCGCAGACGAACTTTGGCTTTTAGGATGGAAACTGTGCCTTTCAAAACGACCCGGAAGGCACAGAGAATCTGCTACTTAACCTTATTGGTGGGGCTCTGCATGGTTTCAGGCTGCGCTTCGCGCTATCCTAACACCACTTCGCCGCACGGAACTCAAAACGGGAATCAGCAGACTGAGTTTTGGCGGTGGTTGCCGCACTTTCGAGAAGGCGATCAAGCTAGCCGGTGATTTGAGTGACCCGACTCAGCTTGACAGTTTTGCGACCTCGCCCAACTTGTTCGCGTGAAGTATAACCGGCGCAAGTTCCTCGGCTATTCCGCATTATTTGGAACGGCCGCAGGTGGAGGCTGGCTGGGACTTTCGCAAAGTCGGGCTGCCCGTTGGTTGCGTCGAATCATCGCGGACAGTGGACGAAGTGTTCTCCCTGCACCGGTAAAACCTGAACTTGCGAAGTGGTCCGATAATGCGGTGACCATTTGTTGGATTGGCCATGCGACGGTTCTCATCAATTTCTACGGCGTTCGCATTCTGACTGATCCTACGCTGGGCAATCGTTGCGGAGTTGATGTTGGAATTGGGACCGCTGGCCCGAAGCGCTACATCGCTCCGGCGCTGCGATTGAAGGAGCTGCCACCGATTGATCTCGTGCTGCTTTCGCACCCTCACATGGATCATTTGGACCTGGCGTCATTGGATTCGTTCATTGGCAAGACGACGATGGTTGCGGCCAGGAACACGTCTGACTTGTTGGGGAAACCAAAGAGCAAACCACCAACTGAACTCAAGTGGGGCGAAGATTTCACGCTTAAGACAGATCGAGGCGAACTGCGCATCGAAGCATTCGAAGTAAATCACTGGGGCAAACGCTGGCCGGATGACAAAATCGCTCGCGGTTACAACGGCTACATTCTTCGTCGCGAAGGTCGGGCAATCGTTTTCGGCGGTGATACGGCGAATACTCCGTTGTTCGGCGACCTGCGTTCACGCGGCCCGTTCGACGCCGTGATGATGCCGATTGGAGCTTACGATCCGTGGATTCGTTATCACTGCACGCCGGAACAGGCCGTGAACATGGCGAATGCGGCTGGCGCTGGCTTTATCATTCCGATTCACCATCAGACCTTCAAGCTGAGCGATGAGCCGATGAATGAACCGATCGAGCGCATTCAAGTCGCGCTGCAACGTGAGCCCGAGCGTTTGGCCTTGAAGCAGATTGGGGAGACGTTTGTTTGTCCTCATACCTAAAGTTCTTCAGCAGGGTTGAACTTTGGTGATTTAGCAGCTCATTGCCAAAGCGGCGGTAAACGCGCCGCAGTCCAGACGCTTCGCGCAAACCACCAGGCTGCTGGTTCGCGAAGCGTCTGGACTGCGGTGGCTTCAGCACCGCTTTGCAGCACTACCAGTTCTTGACGGGCGCTCCTGTAATCTTCACAGTTTTGGCTGATTTGGCCGCAAACGCGGCCTTTGGATTTTATGAGCAACGCACAGAACCCGTTTGATTCGCAGACTCTCAGAAACTTTGACCTCGGCAATGGCAAGGAAGGCGGCTTTTACTCGCTGCCCGCGCTGGAGAAGGCCGGCGTCGGCCCCATCTCCAAACTCCCCGTCTCCATCCGCCTCGTGCTGGAATCCGTCCTGCGCAACTGCGATGGCAAACGCGTGAGTGAAGCTGCCGTGCGTGCGCTCGCTAATTGGAAACCGACTGAAGCGCGCACGGAAGAAATCCCGTTCGTCGTGGCGCGCATCGTGTTGCAGGACTTCACCGGCGTGCCTCTGTTGGTGGACCTCGCCGCCATGCGCAGCGCTGTCGCCCGACTCGGCAAGAATCCCAAGATCATTGAGCCGCTCGTGCCGGTGGACCTCGTGGTCGATCACTCAGTGCAGGTGGATTTCTCGGGCGGCAGCGACTCGATGGAGCGCAATCTGGATCTGGAGTTCACGCGGAACCGTGAGCGCTACCAATTCCTCAAGTGGGGCATGCAGGCGTTTGACACGTTCAAGGTCGTCCCGCCGGGCATCGGCATCGTGCACCAGGTGAATCTCGAATACCTCGCCAAAGGCGTCCTCAGTGCGAATGGCGTTTACTATCCCGACACGCTCGTCGGCACGGATTCCCACACCACGATGATCAACGGCCTCGGCATCGTCGGCTGGGGTGTTGGCGGCATCGAAGCGGAAGCGGGCATGCTCGGGCAACCGGTTTACTTCCTCACGCCGGACGTTGTTGGCGTGCATCTCACCGGCGCGCTCGAGGAAGGTGTGACTGCGACTGACCTCGCGCTCACGGTTACGCAGCTCATGCGCAAGACGAAAGTCGTGGGCAAGTTTGTTGAGTTCTTTGGTCCGGGCGCCGTCGCGTTGCCGGTCGTGGATCGCGCGACCATTGCCAACATGGCGCCGGAATACGGTGCGACGATGGGCCTTTTCCCGATCGATGTAGAGTGCGTGAATTATCTCCGCGCTACGGGACGCACCAACGGCGACTGCAAGCTCTACGAGAATTACTATCGCGCCCAGGGCCTGTGGGGCATTCCGAATCTTGGCGACGTCGACTACTCGCAAGTGGTCGAGCTCGATCTCGGCACGGTCAAACCCAGCGTCGCGGGTCCGAAGCGTCCACAGGATCGAATCGAACTCCCGAACCTGCGCCGCGAATTCTTCAGCGCGTTCCAACGGCCGGTTACTGAAAATGGTTTCGGCAAGCAACGTAGCGCCTTTGCCACGACCATCGCGGTGACTTCGGATGGAGATTATCAACCGGGCGGGGGCAATCAGGATCCCGTTTCGCTTGCACAAGCCGTTGCCGCCGGCACGAATCCGACTACCGAGCGCGAAATGGCTCAAAACCGTCCTACGCCTGATCCAATTTCGGCCCATGCGCCCGCGATCAAAGGCAAGGTCCGCAACGGCTCAGTGCTCATCGCGGCCATCACCAGTTGCACCAACACCTCGAACCCCAGCGTCATGCTCGCGGCGGGTTTGCTGGCGAAGAAGGCGGTCGAACGCGGACTCAAGGTGGCCCCGACGGTGAAGGCGTCGCTCGCTCCGGGATCGCGCGTCGTCAGCGATTACCTCAAGAAGACGAACCTGCAAAAGTATCTCAACAAGCTGCGGTTTAATCTCGTCGGCTACGGGTGCACTACGTGCATCGGTAATTCCGGTCCGCTGCATCCGGCCATTGAAGAAGCCGTAGTGCACAATGATCTCGTGGCTGCTGCGGTGTTGTCGGGTAACCGCAACTTTGAAGCGCGCGTGCATCAGAACATCAAAGCGAACTTTCTGATGTCGCCGCCGCTCGTCGTCGCGTTTGCGCTCGCGGGCCGCGTGGACATTGACATGAGTTGCGAACCCATCGGCAACGACCAGGATGGCAAGCCGGTTTACCTCGCCGACATCTGGCCGACCTTGCAGGAAATTCGCGACGCAATGGAATCCGCGCTCAAGCCCGAAGTCTTCCGCAAGCTCTACAAGGATTTTGCCGCGCAGAATCCGAAGTGGAACGAAATCCCCGCCAGCACGGGTAACGTGTATGAGTGGGATCGCAATTCCACCTACATTCAGGAACCGCCGTTCTTCGAGAATTTTTCGCTCGAACCGCGGGGCATCAAACCGATCACCGGCGCGCGGGCACTCGGCATTTTTGGCGACAGCGTCACGACCGATCACATCTCACCCGCTGGTTCAATCAAGAAAAGTTCGCCGGCCGGGAAATTCCTTCTGGAGAATGGCGTTCTGCCCGCCGACTTCAACAGCTACGGCTCGCGTCGCGGTAATGACCGCGTCATGACGCGCGGCACGTTTGCCAACGTTCGCATCAAGAATCTGATGCTTGGCGGCGAGGAAGGCGGCAACACGCTTTACTTCGGAGCGCCGAACTCCAGTTCGGCCAGTCCCGAAAAACTGAGCATCTACGACGCTTCCATCAAATATCAGCAGGCGGGCATTCCGCTCATCGTCATCGCTGGACAGGAATACGGCACGGGTTCATCGCGTGACTGGGCCGCGAAAGGCACGAACCTGTTGGGCGTGAAGGTCGTCGTTGCGCAAAGTTTCGAGCGCATCCATCGCAGCAACCTCGTCGGCATGGGGGTGCTGCCGTTGCAATTCAAGGAAGGCACGACCGCGCAAACCCTGAAGCTCGACGGCTCGGAGACTTACGACGTCGTCGGCCTCGATGAAAATCTGAAACCGCAACAGGATTTAACGCTCAAGATCACCCGCAAAGACGGCAGTGTGGAAGAGGTCAGCGTCCGTTGCCGCATCGATACTCCCATTGAGATTGATTACTACCAGCATGGGGGAATTCTGCCGTATGTGCTGCGGCAGTTGATCGCGAAGGCGTAAAGCGGAGCGCCGATCTCCTGATCGGCAAGTTGGGGCATTTGAATTTTGAGACGAGCCGATCGGGAGATCGGCGCTCCGAATTATGCACGCGAAGCCCAAACGAGAATACCTTCGCGAACTCGTGGCCGACAAAAATCACTGGTCCGGTCGCAAACTCACCGACGCCGAACGTCGGCTCGGTTTCCTGGGCTGGCACGAGCGCGGTTATCTGCCGCATTGTGATTTCCCCGGCCTCGTGCAGTTCGTTACCTTCCGGCTGGAGGATTCGATGCCCAGCTCGCGGCGCAGTGAATGGGAACATCTGCTTGCCATCGAAGACGTGCGAGAGAAGCGAACGAAACTGGAAGCGTATCTGGATCGCGGTGTCGGCGAGTGTTGGTTGCGACGGCCAGACATCGCCATGCTTTGCGAGGAAGCATTGCTATTCTTTCACAACGAGCGTTACGAACTGCTGGCGTGGTGTGTGATGCCCAATCACGTGCATGTGCTGGTGCATGTGTGGGAGATGCCGCTTTGGAAAATGGTGGTGGCATGGAAGAAATTTGTTGCCCCTAAAGCGTTGGCGCAACTGCGGGCGGAGCGCTGATCTCCGGATCGGCTCGACGCTGCTGGCAACGAGCCGATCGGGAGATCGGCGCTCCAATCGTTTTGGCAGCGCGAGTATTGGGATACGTTCATGCGCAACGAGGAACAGGAGAAGAAAGCGATTCGTTACATCGAGAACAATTCTGTGAAGGCAAAGCTTTGCCGGGCGGCTGCGGAATGGCCATTCAACGGCGCAAGGTTTCGGGATGAATATCGGCGATTGATTCTGCCGACAGGCAAAGCGACCGACTTGAAGCGGAGATAGAAGCGCGCCGATCAGGAGATCGGCGCTCCGCACTGCTACGGTACGAGTTGTCCGGACGATTTACTTGCTGAACTGCTTGAGAGTATCCAGGCCCTTCTGAACCGTGCCGGCGGCATCTTTCCACCCGGCGGGCATGTATTTGTCGTAGGTAGCGCTGAGGAGTTCCTTCTGGGGCGCGGTGAGGGTGGCTTGACTGTAGAGCTTCTGCAATGGCGTCAGCGCCTCGGTGTAGTTGCCTTTCCAGACAGAGGTCGCCAGCCGGGCGACATCGGTATTCATGCCTTCGATGGAGGAGAAATTGCGCTGGGTGACCAGCGCGGCACCGGCATTGTAAACATCCTTCACCATCGTCGTTTGCTCCGGGGTCAACTTGGCTGAGGTAAGCGCGTTCAGCCCGGCGATGGCATCAATGTCCTTGTTCCCGAGCAACGCTTGCACGGCTGAGTTCAACTGTTCCTTCACTGCGGCATTGTCGGAAAGCGAAGTGGCCAGTTTGCTGACGCGCCCCTGCAGGTCCGTGCTGATGTTCTTGAGCAGTGCGTCCGTGCTGCCGCCCTTGGTGGAATCGATCAGTTGCTGGCTCAGGTTGGCGAAGGTTTCTTGCGCCTGCTGTTTGACCGCGGGGGCTGCTTCGGCCACCACTTTGGAGGCCGCCTCTTGAAGCTGCTGTCCAGTGGAGGCGGTCTCGGAGGGTTGGGATGTCGAGGAGCTATCGTTCGAAGATTTCGGGCCGCAACCGGCCAGTAGCGCAACGGTAACTGCCAGGGCAAAAGTGGAAGAACTGGTTTTCATAATGTGCCAAGATTGGAACGACTCCTTCCCGATTGCAAGCTGCGACAAATCCCTCTCCAAAGGTGTCCAATACTCCGCCATCTCCTCATTCGAGAGCGACGGCGTTCGTTTTGACGCCACTCCTGTCATTTCCTAACCTACGGAAGTTAAACGAGTGAGAATTCAATGACCGCACCGCTAACCGTCTTGATCCTGGTTGTTACCGGAATTGCCACGTTCGTGGCGTTTCGTCGGCCCGATTTGCGAGAGCGTTGGATCTTCAACCCATATGCGATTTTGCGGAACAAGGAGTATGAGCGGATGCTCACGTCGGGATTGATTCACGCGGACTGGTGGCACTTTGCTTTCAACGCGTTCAGCTTTTACAGCTTCGGCAAGAACATCGAGATCATCTATGGCTGGGCCAGTTTGTTGTTCATTTACGTGACATCGATTCTGGGCGGTTCGCTGCTTTCGTTAATCATTCATCGGCATCACGACTATCGCGCCCTGGGAGCGTCCGGTGGAGTGTGCGGGGTGATTTTTGCAGCCATTTTTCTGCTGCCGGGCACGAGCGTCATGCTGTTCTTCATCCCGATTGGCATACCGGCGTCTATTTATGCGCCGCTTTTCCTGATTATATCTTTCGTCTCGCACCGCAAGCAGATTGGCAACATCGGTCATGATGCGCATCTCGGCGGCGCGATTGTCGGATTGCTGGTGGCGACGGCGCTGTATCCGCGGTTGATGTTTGCGGAACCGTGGTTGTTTGCGTTGGTCATGGGCCTTTCGGTCGCAATCCTGGTGGCCTTGATTTTTGATCCGCTGGGACTCTGGAAGTCGCGCGTTGTGGAACCCGACGCTCGATTTGGCGGCGAACGGGAACGGCGCTATGCGGAGAACCGCAGTCGCAGCGAAAAAATCGCAGAAGTGGACCGGCTGCTCGACAAAGTTGGAAAGCACGGCTTGCAGAGTCTTTCTGATGCGGAACGGAGTAGACTGGAGCAGCTTTCGAAGGAGGTCGGGCCGCGATAGTGCCGGACGCGACAACCGCTACCACCAAAGTTTTCACGTCATCTTTCATCTCGACATGGATGCGTTTTACGCGTCCGTGGAGCAGCGGGACAATCCGGCGTTGAAAGGGAAGCCCGTCATCGTCGGGTCGCCTCCAACACAACGTGGTGTGGTGTGTGCGGCAAGTTACGAGGCACGGAAGTTTGGCGTCGGCGATTTGCAAAAGCACCGCGACAAATGTGAGGGGGAACAACCTGTGACGCGGTGGCGGCTACTTTCGGTTTTTGCCGAGACTGCTGAGTGCAACTCCTTCACGTCGAAGAATCGTTGCTTCCACCTTCGGCACGTACATCTGCGTTTCCGCCGGAAGCTGTGTGGCAATCGAATCGAAGCTGCGCGCTTGATTGCGGTCGAGCAGACCGCGCACCCGTCCCTCGCCGGCGTTGTAAGCGGCCAGAGCCAGATGCCAGTCACCAAACATCGAGTATAAACGCTTCAGGTGTTTCGCAGCCGCCTGGGCGCTGGGTTCGGGCTGATACCGCTGATCAAAAGGCCAACGACGCAAACCCAGTCCTTTCGCAGTTTCAGGCATCAACTGAAACAGCCCAGCCGCTCCCACGGGACTGCGTGCGTCCGGATTAAACCCTGATTCCACTTCAGCGATCCAGACCAGTTGCTCCGGCACACGCTCGGCCGCAAACAGCGGTTTGAGTTTCGGCACGAGTTCCGCCGCGCCTTTGGGCCACTCGCGTTCGCTGAGTTGTTGTTTCCAGACTTTCTGCTCCAGGACAGGCGATGGATTTGGCTGCGTCCGGGGCGGTTCGTCAGCTTTGGGCGCAGGCTGGTCCCGGCGCAGTTGCTCCGCGACATCGAAATAGTCCAGACGCGAACGCAACCATGCGGCGTAAGGCTGCGTTTCGTCATGAGCAGCCAGCACGGGAAGGATTGCTTTAGCCGCGTCCTTCAATGCGGCAAGGTCCAGAACATATTGCCCCTTAAGCTGGTCCTGGAATTGTTTAAGAAATTTTTCAACCTGGTCACGATCGACTTCGGGCAACGATTTCAAGACCTCTTCATCCAGGTTTTCGCTGGCCCACTCCTGAGCTGCCTGGGCCACCTCGCCCAGTTCGCCGATATTCAGTTCAAACGCCTCTTGTCCCCGAGCGGCAGAAATCGTCAGCAGCGCTGCCGCCAGCATGCAAACCATTTTGGCTGTGAAGTGCATTGATAGTTTGGACGCGCAATCACCGCGTCGGTTCAGCGCCGCCCGTCGTACCACGCATAACAAGCGGACTTGTCACGCATTACTCGACCCGGCTGCAATCCCGCTTTCAACATGAAACTCAGATTTTCCCATGTCGAGTAAAGATGCACCTTACGATCGGACGTGAGCATCGGGTGGCGATGGAGGATGATGATCTTGCGACCGGTCTCTCTCGCCAACGCGGCGAGGCGTTTACCCAAATCCAGCTCTTCCCCGGTAAAAAACTCGGAACTGAATCCGCCGATCTTCCGAAATGCCGCTGCTTCGCAAAAGATAAAAGAACCCGCCAGGAGCCCGCGAAGGCGACTCGCCCAGTTCCATAATCCGGTAATGACTTTCGCAATGTGATGATTCCCAGCCAGCCGCAACGTGCTGCCACCTGCCAGATACTTTCCGGTGACGATCGCTGCCGCCACATCGGCGAACAATTCAGCCGTCGGTTGTGAATCGGCATCAATGAAGAGCAGCCAGTCGCCGGTGGCCATGGAAGCGCCCCGATTTCTCGCCCGACCGATCTGGTTGACCGGTTCAAACACCACAATGGCGCCATTTTCCTTCGCGATCTCCGACGTCCGATCGGTCGAGTTGTTGTCGCACACGATCAACTGCGATTCCCATCCCGGATTCGAGAAGGATTTTCGCGCCAGATTGATTTGGGCCAGAGTTTGGCCAAGCAATCGCTCTTCGTTGAAAGCGGGCACGATGATCGAGACTTTCACGGCTCAAATATGTCCAAGCTTTGGAACGGCGTCGAATTTTGGACACTGAACCGGACCGCGACGAGCTTTTTCCGGGTTGAAGAGATGGGAGTTCGTTGTAGTCTTCGGTTGGCGGCAGTCACAGCTTCGTTCCGCCTCCGTGCAATCGCCAACACGCAGTTGCTATGTCACAGATAAGACTGAAACAAGTAGAGACGTCAAAAAGGAGTCTTGCCGCGAAGCTTTTCCGGGCTTTGCTCTTCCTCATTTTCCTGTTGCTCATTGCATACTTCGTGGTGAGCAGCGGTTGGTTCGTGGAGCGCGTGGTCGTGCCGCGCGTCGGCAAGGCGCTCCATTCCACCCTCACCGTTGGCAAGGCGGAGTTCAGTCCATTCACTCAGCTCACCTTGAATCAGGTTAAGCTCACACCCGACGGGGCGGAAACATTGTTTGATGCCAGGCAGGTGCACGCTCGTTACAACCTGCTCGCGTTGGTACGCGGAAATATCGTCGTCGAAGATGTCCTGCTGGATTCACCCACGATCAACATCGTCGAAGATGCTCAAGGGGGTAAGAACACCGATGGGCTCGTTCCGAAATCGACTCAACCCAAACCGCCTGCAAAGTCTGGAGGCAAACCGCCGCAAGTGACATTGAAATCACTCACGTTGCGCAACGCGACTCTCAGGCACACCAAAATCTCAAAGGAGGGTGGAAAGACGCTGACTGAACTCGCCAACGCCAATCTCTCGATCAAGAACGTCAGGAACGGCGGCACTGGCACGCTCACCTTTTCGACGGCGCTGGCGATGGAGCAAGCGGTGGGCACGCCTTCAGTCGCCAAACTTCCGTGCCTGCTGAACAGCGATTTGAGTTTTGCCTTACAAGACAACCTGCAACCCGCGTCGCTAAAAGGAACCGCTTCATTCTCGGTGGGCAAGGCGACCGGTGAATTTGCGGAACTCGGCGGGTTGATCGGCAAACTGGATTGCGATATGACCCCCAGCGAGGTCAAGCAACTGGCGCTGCAATTCAACAAAGGCACCGCCTCACTGGGGCGCGTGCGCTTAACCGGCCCGTTTGACGCCGCAAAGATTGAAGGCAAGCTCAAGCTGGAGGTCACCTCGTTTGACCGGCAGGTCCTCAACCTTTTTGGCGCGGCCAAGGGGATCGATTTTGGCACCACCACCATCAACGACACCACCGACATTACCATCGCTCAAACGGGTCGGATGATTTCGCTCGCGGGGCGACTGGACATCGCGCGCCTCCAGACGATCCAACGAAATGTCACGTCCCCCATGGTTGACCTCAACTGCACTTATGACGTCACGTTCGACAGCGCCGCAAAATCGCTCCTGCTCAAAGCAGTCAACTTGAACGGCACGCAGAATCAGCAGCCTTTGATGAGTGCAACCTTGAGCAATCCACTGACTCTGGCTTTCGGAGATACCGTCAATGCCGCTGATGCCTCACTCGATTTTGCCCTCATTAATCTCAACCTCGCTGACTGGCGCGCCTTCGCTCCGGGACTGGATCTGGCCGGAGTCGCCAACGCCAAAGGAAAGCTCTTTTCCAAGGACGGCGGCAAACGGTTGAGTATCGAGATCGACAAGAGCATCAAGAACTTTTCCGCCAAACTGGGCAACGGCCCGACGGCCATCGACGAGATTTCCTTCAACGGAGTCATCAATCACAGCGGCCAAGGTGACTCCATCAACAGCAAGCTCGCTTTGAATGGCATCAAATTGGCAGGCGTTACCGGCGCTCCGTTGGAACTGGCAATGGGCGTGGATGCCTCCGTTTCCAACAAGGTCGCCAACCTGCAGCAGTGCAGTCTCAAATTGACTCCGACTCCTCGCGCCAAAAACGAAGCGAATCTGACCGGGGTTGTCGACCTCAACGAAGCCGACGCCATCACGGGCAATTTAAAACTCGCCGCCGAATCGTTGGACGTTACCAGCTATTACGATTTGTTCGCCAACAAACCTGAGAGCACGACCACGGCAACCAACATTCCTCCCGCGAAAACTCCCGCGCCCGGTCCGCAGCAAGAGCCCGCGCCCGTGAAGTTACCCCTCAGCAATTTCACAGTGGACGCCACGATTGGCCGCCTCTACTTGCGCGAGATCGATGCCGCCAATGTTCAAGCCAGCCTGCTGTTGGATGGCAGCCATGTTCTCCTCAAGCCCTTCCAGCTCACGTTGAACAATGCGCCGGTTTCGGCCACGGCTGACCTGGATCTCAGTGTGCCCGGCTATAAATACAACGTCGCCTTCAACGCGGACGGCGTGCCGGTCGCGCCATTGGCAAATACGTTTTCACCCAGGTATCAAGGGCGGGCGCAAGGCACACTCATCGCCAAAGTCGACATACAAGGGGCGGGCGTAACGGGGCGCAATCTTCGCACTAATCTCAACGGCGCGATCGATTTCAGTTTCACCAACGCAAACATCCAAATCGTTGGCCCAATGCTGCAGACGGTCGTCGCGGGCGTGGCTTTGACACTGCAAACTCCTGAACTGCTCCGATCACCTTTAGAATACGTCAACAGCAACCTCCGCGCTGGCGACGGTAAGATCGACGTTGCCCAGTTTGTCGCCCAGAGTCCCGCCCTTCGTTTGAACTCCGCGGGATCGATTCAGATCGCCGATGACCTTCAGAATTCTCGCTTAAGTCTGCCCGTCGACATCGCCCTTGCCGCCGAATACGCGAGGAAGATCAAGCTTTCCAACACAGACACCAACGACTATGTCGCTCTGCCCAGGTTCATCTCATTAATAGGCACGTTGGAGAAGCCTGATCGAAAGATCGAAGGCAAAGCACTCGCAGGCACGGCGGTTTCAACCTTGCTTAATAACCTGGACACCGAGAAAGCCGGCAAGCTTGGTGACGCGGCTCGCGCCATCGGTAACTTATTGGGCAACAAACCCACTACGAACGCCGCCCCTGAAGCGGGCTCGACAAATAATGTGGCCACTAATGCTCCGCCCAAAACCAACCCGTTGCAGGATCTCCTGCGCAGGCAGCTCAAGTAAGAACACTCATCAACCCTGGCGCTGGGGCGACCTTGCTGTTTGAGCCTTTGGCCTTCCGCAATCCGCTTGGCTTTCGCCCGCGTTTCCCAATACTTCCGCCATGGATGACGTCCTGAACTATCTCCAGCGCAACCAACCGCGCTTCGTTGACGAACTTTGCCATTACGTCCGCTTTCGCAGCGTTTCTGCCCAACCCGAACATCGCCCGGATATGGCGGCTTGCGCCGAGTGGCTGGTGAACCACTGCCGCGACCTGGGACTGGAGGCCGAACTTTGCCCGACGGACGGAAATCCGATTGTGGTCGCGAAAACCCCGCGCACCAAATCCGTCACGCGCCGCCGTCACTTCCTGGTGTATGGCCATTACGACGTTCAGCCGCCCGAACCTTTTGAACTCTGGAAAACACCGCCGTTTCAACCAACCATTCAGGGCCGTTCCCTGTTCGGACGCGGCGCCAGCGACAACAAAGGTCAAAACCTGGCCCACCTCAAAGCGGTTGAGGCCTATCTGAAAACGGGCACGCCCCTTCCCTGCGACCTCACGTTCGTCATCGAAGGCGAAGAGGAAGTCGGCAGCAAGAGTCTCGCAGGATTTCTTCAGGAACGTCGTCAGGAATTAAAGTGCGATGCCGTGGTCATTTCAGACACCGGCATCCCGAGCCCCAATCATCCGGCTCTGACCTACGCGCTTCGCGGCATTACGGCATTTGAACTCACTCTCCGCGGCCCGTCGCGCGACCTCCACTCCGGACTTTTTGGCGGCACGGTGGAGAACCCGGCTACGGCCCTTTGCCGCCTGCTCGCCAAAGTTCACGACGCGAAAGGCCGCATCACCATTCCCGGGTTTTACGACGACGTGGTTTCGCTCAGCAAATACGAACGGAAGGAACTCGCTCGGTTACCATTCAAAGCCTCTGCCTATCGCAAATTCATCGGTGTGCCGGAACTCTTCGGTGAAAAGGGCTTTACCCCGGACGAACAGCGCACCGCCCGTCCGACCTTTGAAATCAACGGTCTCACCAGTGGTTATCAAGGCGAAGGCAGCAAGACCATTGTGCCATCGTCGGCTCGCGCAAAAATCACGGCGCGCCTCGTGCCGAACCAAAAGCCGGCGCGGATTAACAAACTGGTCGTCGCGTTCCTGAAAAAGCATTGCCCGCCCACCGTGACCATGGAAGTGAAGGTCGGTCACGGCGCAGAAGCGTATCTGGTTTCGCCAAAGAGCAACGACGCGCAAGCCGCCTTGCGCGCCTTGCGACGGGCTTTTGAACGTGAACCGGTCTTGCTCCGCGAAGGTGGTTCGATTCCCATTGTCAACCAATTCAAAAGAATCCTTGGGGCTGACACCCTACTTCTGGGACTCGCATTACCCGACGACAACGCTCATTCGCCGAATGAGAAGTTCGATCTGGATATTTTTGCGCAGGGCCAGCGGCTCGGCGCTTTGCTTTGGCAGGAGCTCAGCAGCACCTGATTCCATCTGATTCGCGGCTTGAGAATCACCCGGAACACCTGCATAGTGATTTCCTGTGGTGGCTACTCCATTTGACATGAGAACTGTATTGATTCGTTATTTCCTGCTGCTGTCGCTCTTTGGTCTGGTGGCAACCTCGCCGACAGCACGAGGCGTTTCCGAGACTCCGCCGGATTTTGACGAGGTTCGCGCCCTCGTTCGCGAACATCTGGCCGGGACGAGTGATTCCGAGTTGAATCGCGCGTCGATTGAAGGTCTCCTCAACAGCCTTCGCGGAAAGGTAAGATTGGTGGGGGACGATTCCAAGAGTTCAACCAATGCGTCCGCAATCACCAAAGTCACCATTATCGACGATCGCATCGCGTGCTTGCGCGTCGGCCAGGTGACGTCGTCGCTCCCCGGGGAAATTCGCCGCCAATGCATCACTCTGGCGGCGACCAACAAGCTGATTGGTTTGGTTCTCGATCTGCGATTTGCTGGCGGAGAAGATTACGCGGCCGCAGCCGCCGCGGCGGACTTGTTTGTGCCAACGCAACGGCCGTTGCTCGACTGGGGGAAAGGCCCGATCAAATCAACGGAAAAAGATGACGCTTTCACGTGGCCCGTAGCTGTGTTGGTAAACACGGAGACCATCGGTGCTGCCGAAGCCCTCGCCGCGGTGTTGCGGGATGCTGGAGTTGCTTTGATTCTGGGCGGAACGACTCGGGGCGCCGCGATGACCACGCAGGATTTCCAGTTGAAGAACGGACAGCAACTGCGCATCGCCACCGCACCCGTCAAACTGGGGAGTGGTGAGGCGCTTTCGAAAGGAGTGAAGCCGGATATCGAAGTGAAAATCTCTCCCGAATTGGAGCGCGCGTTTTTGGAAGATCCGTACGTGATCAGCACAAAGACAAATCTGGCGTCAGCCTCCGCCGGTTCACTCGCCACCCCGACGAATCGGCCCACGCGGCGTCGCCCCAATGAAGCCGACCTGGTACGCGCACGGCGTGACGGCTTCAGTCTCGAAGGTGAATTCCCGGTTGGAACGGATACTGAACCCGAAGCGCCGGTGCTGCGGGATCCCACGCTGGCACGTGCCGTCGACTTGCTAAAAGGATTGGCCGTGGTGCGCCGGGCGCGCCCCTGACAAGCTGTCAGACAAATTATTCTGGGTTGACGATTCGGTGACACTGACCACACTTCCCGCCGCTGATTGAATGAAGACCTTTCTTTTCGTCTGCACTGGTAACATCTGCCGCAGCCCCATGGCTGAAGGCCTGTTCCGCCATGCCACACGGGGTCGTACTGATTATCGGGCGGTGTCGGCTGGCCTGGGCGCTGCGGACGGATTACCTCCCAGCACCTATTCGGTGCAAGCCATGAAGGAACTGGGCGTGGACATCTCGCGCCAGCGCAGTCAAATGCTTACGGCGGACCTGGTGAGACAGGCGGATTTCATTCTGGGAATGACGCACAGCCATGTGGATACCATCACGTTGCTTTATCCCCAGGCAGCGGAAAAAACCTTTCTGCTGCGCGAGTTTGATGAAACGCTCGATCCGTTTGAGAAAGACATCAGCGATCCGATTGGCGGTTCGTATGAGGTCTATTTGAGTTGCCGCGATCAAATTGAACAGGGCATCGCGTCACTGCTTCGGTTCATTGAGCAAGGCGAAACCAGCGTCATGGCGAAAGCGGTTGCGGCTGGAAAAACGGCGACCGTTGCCATCGGCGCAGACCACGGCGGCTTCGACCTGAAAGAGGCGCTGAAGCGGTATTTGCAGGAACGCGGAGTGACGTTCACCGATTTTGGCACTCACAGCAAAGAGTCCACGGATTACCCGGATTACGCACTCCATGTCGCCAACATGGTGGCCAGCCACAAGGCCGAGTATGGCCTGCTGGTTTGCACGACGGGCATCGGCATGAGCATAGCGGCTAACAAAGTGCCCGGCGTGCGCGCCGCCATGGTGTGCGACGGCGAATCGGCGTCACTTACCCGCCGGCACAATGATGCCAACGTGCTTTGCCTTTCGGGTAAATTCACCACCGCCGACCAGGCCAAGCATTATCTCGACATTTTTCTCACCACCAAATTCGAAGGCGGTCGTCACGAGCGCCGAGTAAACAAGATGGAATCCAGAACTATCTCACCCGAATACCGATTGCGAGCCGTTGATTCAGCCGTCGCTGAAGTCCTCGAACACGAACGTCTGCGTCAGCAGGAAAACATCGAACTCATTGCCAGCGAAAATTTCACCAGCCCCGCGGTCATGGAGGCGCAAGGCTCGGTACTCACGAACAAGTACGCCGAGGGCTACCCCAAAAAACGCTGGTACGGCGGTTGTGAAAATGTGGACGTCGTCGAGCAACTGGCGATTGATCGCGCGAAGAAGCTCTTCGGCGCGGAGCACGCCAACGTTCAGCCGCACTCCGGCAGCGGCGCCAACATGGCCGTCTATTTCGCCTTCCTGAAACCGGGCGACAAGATGCTCACCATGGATCTGAGCCACGGAGGGCACCTGACGCACGGCAACAAGGCTAATTTCTCCGGGAAATTTTTTGAAATCGTTCACTACGGCGTGCGCAAGGACGACGAGCGCATTGATTATGATCAACTCGCCAGCATGGCACGCGAGCACAGGCCGAAAATGATCACGGTCGGCGCCAGCGCGTATCCCCGCATCATTGATTTTAAGCGCATGGGCGAAATCGCCCGCGAGGTCGGCGCGTATCTGTTGGCCGACATTGCGCACATCGCCGGTTTAGTCGCCGCCGGACTTCATCCCAGCCCGATTGAGCACGCCGACTTCGTTACTACAACCACGCACAAGACGCTGCGGGGACCGCGGGGCGGCCTGATTCTCTGCAAAGAGAAGTATGCGAAGGAAATCGATTCCCAGGCATTTCCGGGCATCCAGGGCGGACCGCTCATGCACGTGATCGCGGGCAAAGCCGTCTGTTTTCATGAGGCGTTGCAGCCCGCCTTTAAGTCTTATCAGCAAGCCATCGTAAAAAATGCTGCCGCGCTGGCAGATGGAATGAAGCGAAATGGTTTCCGGCTCGTCAGTGGTGGAACTGACAATCATCTGATGCTGGTGGACGTCGGCGCGCGTGGAATCACCGGCAAGGATTGTCAGATCGCGCTTGATGAAGCCGGCATTACGACGAACAAAAACACCATTCCGTTTGAAACGCGGTCGCCCTTCCAGGCCAGCGGCATTCGCCTCGGCACACCGGCGGTCACCACTCGCGGCATGAAAGAAACGGAAATGGCGGCCATTGCCGACATGATCGCTGAGGTGTTGCTGGACATAAAGAATCTTGACGCGATTGCCAAGGTGCGTCAACGTGTGCGTGAACTGACCGCGAGATTCCCCTTGCCGTATTAAGTCTGAATTTCGCGCGCTCCGACCGGTAGCCAGCCAATTTGAACTAAATCAATCGTTGGTCGTCCAAGCAGTTTATTGGACCTTGCGTTTGACGATGTGAGTCTCGCCCGGTCGGAACAGTTAACCCGAGAGGAACTATTTTATGCCAAGAGTTGCCACCAAGAAGGCCAAAACCAAATCTGCCAAAGCAAAGGAGGGAGCAGACCTGCCCTTGGATGCTGCCGAAGCGGCACCACTTACGCCGCCGCCAACTGCCCCGGCCCAGCCTGAATCCGTGGCAGCGGCCCCCGCGCCTCAACCAGCGCCGGCGGAAGAAGCCGAGCTGCAACCGCCAACGCGGCCCATAGAGCCCGACGTTCCCACGGCGCCGGAACGTCCGGAGCGCTACGAATCCCGCCGCGGTGAGCGCGACAAAATCGCACATTCACTGAACATCGCCAAGCTCCAGGCGATGCAGATGAATGATCTCAACAAGATGGCGAAGGACCTCGGCGTGGAGAATTTCGGCACGATGCGCAAGCACGAGGTCATTTTCCACATCCTGCAGAAGAACGCCGAGCGTGCTGGCGTCCTGTTTTCCGAAGGTGTGCTGGAGGTGTTGCCGGAAGGCTTTGGCTTTCTGCGCTCGCAGAGTTTCAATTACCTCCCCTGTCCTGAGGACATTTACGTTTCACCCTCCCAGATTCGCCGCTTCGATTTGCAGACCGGCAATCTGATCGCGGGCCAGATCCGGCCACCCAAGGAGAAGGAAAAGTTTTTCGCTTTGCTCAAAGTTGAAGCCGTTGATGGCGAAGAGCCGGACAAAGCGAAGGACAAAACACATTTCGAGAACCTGACGCCACTGTTTCCCAACAAGCGCTTCATTCTCGAAACCGGCAAGGAAGAGTTATCGACTCGCGTGCTGGACCTGGTGTGCCCCATCGGCAAAGGCACGCGCGGCATCATCGTCGCACCGCCGCGCACCGGCAAAACGGTGCTGATGCAGAAGCTCGCCAACGCGATCCTGAAAAACAATCCGGAGTCCTATCTGTTCATCCTGTTGATTGACGAACGCCCCGAAGAAGTCACGGACATGGAGCGCACGTGCGTCGGCGCGGAAGTGATTTCCTCGACGTTCGACGAACCGCCGGAGCGCCATGTGCAGGTCGCCGAAATGGTCATCGAGAAAGCCAAGCGCATGATCGAGCACAAGCGCGACGTCGTCATTCTGCTCGACTCCATTACGCGCCTCGCCCGCGCCTACAACACCGTGCAACCGCACTCCGGCAAAATTCTGTCCGGCGGTGTCGATGCCAACGCGCTGCACAAGCCCAAGCGCTTCTTCGGCGCGGCACGCAACATCGAGGAAGGCGGCTCGCTCACCATCATTGCCACGGCGCTGGTGGACACGGGCTCACGCATGGATGAAGTCATCTTTGAAGAGTTCAAAGGCACGGGCAACATGGAAGTCCATCTCGACCGCGCGCTCGTGGATCGGCGCATTTTCCCATCCATCAACGTGGAACGCTCCGGCACGCGGAAAGAGGAATTGCTCTATCATCCGGACGAACTCAACAAGATCGTCCTGTTGCGCCGGGCGCTGACTGGTGTCCCGCCCGTGGAAGCGATGGAACTGCTGCTCGGCAAACTCAAAAAAACCGGCAGCAATATCGAGTTCCTGATCGGAATGGGAGTGAGCTGACTTGGGGCTGCCGCAAATACCGCAGCAGCCCGGTCGAACCACGCATCACGACGACTGCTTATTGATTAAGCGAGTCCGCGCTACTTGTTTTCCAGTAACTTTGCTTTCTGAGCCTGGTATTCCGCGTCACTGATGGCGCCGGATTCCTTGGCCTTTTGGAGGTCGATCAGTTGCTGCCCTAACGTAGCGTTACTGGGGTTTGTTCCGCGATTACCAATCGCCGCCACGCATCCGCTCAGGAGAACAACGGCGCACAAGGCAAGCGAGATTGGTGCAATGAGTTTCTTCATACGGTCTTCTTGGATTTTAGCTATGGCGTGAAGCTCAAGTGACGACAAGCTGAACACAGCACGCCCCTTGCGCAAGTAAATTGGCTACGGTTGCAGCGGCGTAACCAGTCGATAGAATCGATTTGTTCCACTAACGCCATTTGTTAGCGAAAGCGTTCGGTTCGTCGCGACGGCATTGATGTCCACCCACTTTTGCCACGCTCCACTTAACACTGATTGCGTTTGCACCGTATAACCCCGATTGGAAACGGCGTCGAAGGTGAAGACCAGGTTTGCGGCGACGCTGGAAACGGAATTAAACCGCAGCGCGCTCGCAGCATTGGTCGGGCTCGTGCCGGCCCAGTATTCGCGCAAATTGGAATGACCATCGCCATCCGGATCGGCGCCACCATCGTTCGCACCGGGATTGGTGCCATTCGCTAATTCCCATTCGTCTGGCATGCCGTCGCCGTCAGTGTCCGCACTCGCCAGTGTGAGCGTCGCAACGCGGCTGGTGACGACGCCAATGGTGTTCGATACCACCACGTAGTAGTTGCCAACATCGGATGCCTGGGCGTTCGCGATCGTGAGCGAATTCGTGACGCTGGATTGCGCAACATTGTTGAAGTACCACCGATAAGACAAAGGCGCGCTGCCCGTCGCAGTGACAGTAAAAGTTACATTTCCTCCAGCAGCAACCGAAGCATTGGTGAGCTGCACCAACAATGCCGGACCGAGGTTATATCCCAGCAAGGTGAGTCTCAGATCGAAAGCGCTATCGCTGCTGCTGGCGCTGGATTGGTGCACTTCCGCCGCCAGGAGGTTTGTTCCGACGACCAGGCCCGTCAGCGGCAGCATCGCGGATTGCCAGGTGTTGCCGTTGTCCGTGGCGTTGGTAGCCAGTTGAGAATACGTCAGCGTACCGGCGGGAAGGTTATTGCGATACAAGTTTGCGCCATTCAAATACAGCGCCACGCCATCATCCCGCTGCACTTCCAAAAGCAGATTGGTCATTCCACTCAGGGTCGGTATCACAAACGGGCGACGGAAATAGTAGGTCCGATAGCGATTGCCGCTGTCCGGGCCGTAGCTCAGCACCGTTGCGATGCCGGAGTTTCCGTTGTTGTTGAACCCGAATTTCGCTGCCCCCGTTTTCCAAGTGGTGTCCACAAGCAAAGGTTGCAGCCAACTCGTTCCCTGATCCACGCCGTTGTCGAGATAACGCCACTCAGAGCTGGCCGCAATCAGCACCGGATTGATGGCAACGGCTTGAACAAAGACGACATTGGAAACCGCGCTGCTGGGTTGTCCCAGGTTATCGTAAGCGATGGCAGAAATGGTGTGGTATCCGGGCGAGCCCGCCGTCCACGGCAAGACGAACGGTTCACTCACACCGCCGATCAAGTTGCCGTCCACAAAATAGTTCACCAACGCGGCGCTGCCGCCTCCGCTTGTAGCCGTCGCGGACAAGTTGGTGGTGGCACCCGAAACGACAACGGCATTGTCGGTCGGTGAAAGCAGTGTCACCACCGGCGGTGGCGCTAACATGGTAATCGAAACGTTGGTGGAGACGCTCACCGCCCCGAGATTGTCAACCGCGCGCGCGCGCAACTCGTATGTGCCCGAGGAAACACCCATCCAATTGAAGTTTGTGGTGGTCGCTGACCACTGGCCAATCAGCGCGTCGTTTGCAAACAACTCAACGAGCGTAACACTTCCGTCCGGATCGTCCGCGGTGACTGAGACTAGGAGGTTCGATCCGTTGATAACCTGGCCGGACGCTGGCGAGAGAATCAACACTGCGGGTGCAACGTTGGGAAGGGTTGCCCGCCCCGCCGTAATACCAGCGGCAAACCAGTTGGTGGGATCGTTCCCAAATCCCGCGTGGTTGACACGTTGAAGCGAATTGCCGATGCCGTCCGCGCCTGCCGGCCACGGCGCGTCCCGACGATACGCGACCTTGTCAATCATGATGAATGGAACGAAACCGGTCGCTTCGTCCGGCGTGTCCGGTTGTTTCAGTTCAATGGTTTCGCCGGAATTGTTCAGCGTCCCGGACCAAGGCCCAAAAATGGGAACCGTGTTGGAAACGCCGTACCTCGAGCGGAAGGCCGCAAGCTGAGTCGTGTTCGTGGGGTGAAATCCGACGACGAGCAAGCGCGCCCCGGCAGCCAGGGTTTGACTGGACGGGAAATCAAAGTCCACGGCATTGCGCAACCGCCACGTGTTGGTGGGGGCGGCAACAGAGTACAGCGGCACGTTGGTGACCGTGATATTCTGCAGTTCAATAAACTCATCGAGGTCGTTGTTGGAACCATTTGTATCGGGCGGTCGGTACATGATTTCCGACATGACAACCGGACCGACTCTGGGATACGCGTTGTTCGTTCCCAGGGTGATGGCCCTCTGAAGCACGAATTGCACATCGCCCTGGCTGTTGGTGTAACGGCCAAAGCTCACTCCGTTGGGAGCCTCACCAAACTCATAACCGTGGACATAGCCCGACAGATTGGTGGCCGAATCACCAGAGAACAGATAAACGAACTCGCCATGCTCGTTGAACCGAAACGCATTCGCTCCGACGTTGAACTGATTTTCATTGAACACCAGATACCCGTTCGGCGGGATGATGGTGTTGGTGGGTATGCGGTATTTCTTCGGCGCGTAAAAATCGTCCGTAAGAAACCAGCCACCGATGTTCACGTTCGTCCCGGTGGGATTATGCAACTCCACGGAGTCCAACTGCGGGAAATCCGTGTGCGTGAGCACTTCACTGACGACGATTGGGGCGATTGCGAGCGGAAGGGGATCAGTAATGCCGGGCGAGCCATTCAGCGTGCTCGCCCGCCAACTGCTCTTTTGTCCCCAGGAATCCCAGGGAGCATTCGCATCCACGATAACCAGCGAAAAACCCAGTCCATCGGTAAGCGGATACCAACTGTTGTTGTACTCAAACTCCAGAATCTTCTCGCCCACGGCGTCTTCCAATCGCAGCAGTTCACCGCCGTTGTTGAGCGCGCCTGAGTATTGACCCGCAATGCTGAAGCCAGGGCCAAATCGCGCCGTAAACGCCGCCTGGTTTCGGACCACCAACACCGTCTGCCCGGGGGCAAGACTCGTGACGGCGCTGCCGCTAAAGTTGAAATAGATCCCGTTCGTGAAACGCACGCCGGCAAGGTTCAAAGAAGTGTCCGTGGAAATATTCTTAAGTTCGATGTACTCGAACTGCTGCGCGTCGCCGTTGACCGCCGGCAGGGGCGACGGGTTGTACATGATTTCCGTGACGCGCAAATAACGCTGGGCCAATGACGGATTGCCGGTAAAAGTATTCGTGGTAACACCGCGACCCGCGGCATCGTTGAGCACCAGGGATTCACCCCAGGCATTCAAATGCCCTTCGTAAGGTCCGACAACAAACAGTGCTTGTCCGCCGCGAGGACCGGTGGTTCGGGAACGAAAGCTCCGGACGTTTGGCGACACATAAATGGAGCTGTTCGCCGGCACGACGGTGCCTTTCTTGAATTTGAAGTAAATGCCGCCATTCATCTCCCAATCCGAAATGTCCACGGCGTAATTATTGGAGTTCGTCAATTGCACATACTCGTGGTCCTGATTGCCGGAAAGCGGATTGTAGTCCCAGGCAACGATGGAAAGCACGGCATTGGTGGGCTGGGCGAGCGGAATCCCGGCTTTCGTGCTTTTATGAATCCCGGTCGGCAGGGCGGTGTTCGTCACGGAGTGCTTCCCATAAAAGTGCCGCCGCCGATTATCGAGAAAATCCGTGAGCAGGCTGGTAACGCCGTTGGCGAGATTAATTCCCGGATCGAAGTTGCATTGCCCTCCCTTGCCCGGCCATCCCCACCACGCGCGGTCAAACGACGCGTCAGTCGCAATCAGATTCCGCCATGCCACCACTTTTTGATAAACTGGCGTGTTGCTGGTGACCGTTCCGGGAGCTTTCACGTACTCATCCAGCACGGTGCGCATGCGCCGCAAAAACATCTCGCGTGTTTGCGGGACACTGAAAATGACGTCGTAAAGGCGGTTCCAGTTCCCCCCACCGCTGGACGGTATCGCCTGGGAAGATCCATAGAGGGGAAAGCTCTTGAGATTGTCGTTCGTTGCTTGAATGCCGCTGTATTCGGCTGAATCCATGAACGCCGCCCCCCAGGAGAGATTCATGTCAAACGGAATGATGCGCCAGAGATCATCGCCATCGTTGTCGTGGTAGATGCTCATGTTCGCCCAGACGTCATCGTTCTCGTGAACAAAACGAGCGGCCACCATGTAGCTGATCACTTGTGGCAAATCGAGTCGGTCGAAAATATTGGTGCGGCGCTGGGCGACAGTGAGTGACTCGGAAATGGCATTTGCAAGCTGAACGTAATCCGTGTTGCCTTCCCAACGGCGGGTTTTCTTTTCAAAGCCGCCAGTGCTGCTGCCGCCGGGCTGAATCGTTCCCGCCGCATTATAGAGAGCGCCGTTCGGATCGTAGCCAAGGCGCTCGAGCAATTCCTCGCCGTGCACGTCATTGTGATTTGCGAGTTGATAGAACTGCCCGTTGAGCTGAAGCCGGTAGGGCGCGTACAGCGGACCCGACGCGCCGATTTCATTGCAAAGCCAATAGCTCAGTCCCTGTCGCATGTAAGTCGGGTCCGGATAATCGGCCACGAACGACGTATTCTTCAGCCTTTCGCCCGTCTCCCGATTCCGGAACTTGTGCTCGTCATTGAAACGGATGCGGTGGGATTTCTTGTTGTAACCGGCAGTCGTGTTACCGCGAAGGAACATGAACACGTTGTCATAGAACTCGCCGTCGAAATAGAGGGAAATGCGCCCGCCCGCATTCGAATCCGCGCCGGTTTGCGTCGTGGTCGGGCCCGGTTGCAGGACCGTGGCCGGAGCGAACAAATGAACGACTGGCAGCGCGCTGGCGACGTAGTTGGGGTTCACCACCGTCCCAAAATATTGCGCCGTGCTCGCTGGATCAGTAAATACCGGCAGACGAGAGACATTGCCGACATTGTCCTGAGCACGAATGTAATAGCGCACCATCTGCCCGTTCGTGCTGGCACTCGCCGGAATAGTTGCGCCGTAAACACCATCCCCCGCAGCCCCATCACCATGGAGGCCATCATCGAACATCGGCACGCCGACTTCCGAGACAAACATCACCCGGTAAAAAAGCGTCACGCTTGCCAGGGGATTGGCCGTTGCAAAGACCTTGGCGGTAATCACGAGATTGTCGTTGTCGAGCGGAAGGTATGGCGTGTGCGTGACATTGGCGATTCCAGGCCCGGGCATCGTGGCGCCACCCAGGTTTTCAGTTCCCGGAGTCGGCTGCGTAAAGTAAAGCCCACTGGTGCTTTCCCCGGCGATCATCGTCCCGATCAGCTCTGGCAAAATGAGAAACGAAGTGTCTGTCGCTGCCACGTTCAGTCCCTGGATCGCCAAAATATTCGTGCCGGCCCGCAGCATGTTGGTCGGGACGCCCAGCGACATGCTCTCGAAAGTGCCTGCGCCGTGCCCCGCTGTTGCCACAGAGTTCCAGTCAAGATCCTCGACGGGTGCGTTGGCCCTGGCCAATTCGACTCCGTTGATCCCCGCCACAAAGCCGTCATCATATTTCAATCGAAGCGTCAGCAACGAAACATTCGTCGGATCACTTAGCACGAAAGGCAGCCGCATAAAGGCCGATGCATTATTGTTCAGCATCGACGCCTGAACGTTCAGCCCGACATCCGCCGTCCCAAAACCCACACCCGTCGCACCGCTGCTCCAGGAGGACGCGTTGAACGGTTCATTCGTCGTGGCGCCAGTCCAATTATAGTTTAGAACGCTTCCGCCATTCGCGATGGAAGGTACCAGAACCTGCGCCGTCGCGCCGGTGGCGACCAGGGTCACATTGCTCGCAACTGAAGCGAGTCCGTACGAAACACCGGTCACTTGCGCCGGAAACTCGGGTGCGAATTGTGTCACGATCGTTCCCATGGGATCCACCAGGGCAAGATATTCACCGTCGGCGCCCAGCTTGAAGTTGGTGTGCAACGGCGCTCCGGGATTGCGGCGATTCTTGTCAGAAGCGAAAACAATCAGGAACTGGCCCGGCGGCAGATTGGTGGCGGGGAACCTCCATTTGGTCAGGTCCCCATCGTCATCGGTCAGCGACCAATCCAGGAGATTAACCGCGATCGGAGAGTTGTTCTGGATTTCAATCCAGTCTTCGTACGAACCATCCTCATCCGCCAGAGTGCTGGCGTTCGAAGCCATGAATTCAGTGATGCGCAATTGCGCATGCACCGTCGATACCGCCAGAAAACAGTATAAGAACGCGAGCCGCATCCCTGTGCGAATTCCCGGGAAAATCACGCCTTATTCTGGCAGGAAACGGGACTTCAGGCGAGTCCCCAAAATATGGGAGGCGCCCTGTCGAAAAATCTCTTGAACAACCAACGCCCTAGGAACTTGCGGTCTTTAATGAGGCTTCGGCCTGTGACCGGCGGCCCCGCTCGATGGCTGCCTTTTGTTCGGCCAAACACTTGGGGCAAATGCCGTGTGTGGTCGGCGTATCGAAGCCTTGTTGAAGGAAGCGCTCCAAGGGCATCCATTGTCCCTTATAGTCGATATTATGACACCACGCGCAAACGCGCATGAACTTCTCCAGGTAACGAAGCCGGTCCAGAATGCGCCGAGTGGACATGCTCACCAGAAACCAGACAGCCAGCACCATCAACATCCCCAATGTGGATTTGCGAAACTCCCAACGCGCCTCCCCAAACAGCAGCGACGACAGCCTTGTCAGTTCATCCAGAAACCCGAGCGAGATAATTACCAGGAAGCCCACGTTCTGATACGCCAGCACTTTGCCCAGCTTTGATTTGCTCTCCATACGCATTACGTCTTCCGCTTCAGGGCCAGGCTCTCGTCAGTGAGATCTCATGTGAGGAAAGTTCGCCCTGCTCCTTGAAATTTGGCACCACAACAAATTCGCCGAATTCTCGACGCACCATGCACTCGGTTTCTTCAAATGCAACTACTTTGTGCACCGCTGGTCTCAATTATTCCCCCGGGCTTTCGTGCGCAATTTGTGGACCATCACTTCCCGAAAGAAGCTCGACAAAACCGCTACCGTTGCCTAAAGGAAGCATTGAATGTCCCCATTTAAACGCCGTCAAAGGCACTGTCCCATTAACAACAAAACTACCAAACATATGCAACGAACTCTCAAATCCATCCTCCAACTCACCGCGTGCGCGCTCCTGATGCTCGCCGTCACCGCAAGTGCTCAGGATAAAAAACCTGACCTGAACGGCACATGGAAATCGAGTAACACCAACCAGAACGGCCAGGTGCGCGAAACCACCTTCAAGCTCAAAGTCGAAGGCGAAAAGGTGACCGGCACCGTTTCCGGACGCAACAACGACACCGCCATTGAAGAAGGCAAAATCAAGGGCGACGAAGTGTCCTTCCAGGTCACCCGCGAATTTCAAGGCAACAAAGTGGTCACCAAATACACGGGCAAAATCAGCGGTGACACTATTACCGGCAAGTCAGAGACTCAACGCGATGGTCAACCCCGTTCGCGCGACTGGGTTGCCAAGCGCGAAGCCGCCGCCAAGTAACTTTCAACGCCATCATCCCGTTCACCTTCGCAGGGGGACGGGATTTTTGTTGCCACAAGCAGTCCCCGAAACCGTGCGGCTGGATTTTTAGTCGCTCCAGGTTTACAAGGAAGCATGCCTTCGCTCTCGGTTATGCCCGCGCAACAAAGCCCGCGTTTCCGTCTTCTCAGACTCCTGACGCTCGTTGCCTTTATGGCGTTGATCGTCCTGCCGGCAAACTCTCAAAATGTTCATGGGCCAGCCAGGCTGTCAAAGACTTCCAGCAACGTCCTCCTTTCCTGGACCGGCGTCGGCACACTGCAATCATCACCAGTGGCAGTCGGCGGCTGGCAAGACGTCCTCGAAGCAAGCAGTCCCCATGGCATACTGACCACCAACACGCGGCAATTCTTTCGGGTCATCAGTCGCTGGGGCACACGCGCCAACCTGATTGAAGCCAACTCCGAAATGGGAGTCGCTGAGTTGGATGGAAAAATCTACGTCCTCGGCGGCTATCCGGCCTCACGAGTGACCGTCAACACCGTGCAGGTTTACGATTCGGTGTCGAATACCTGGCGGCTGGGTGCGCCACTCCTGTTGGGCGTCAATCATCCGATGCCCGCGGTCGCAAACGGCAAAGTTTATGTCATTGGCGGGCAAACCGACACGGGCTCAGCTTACGTCAACAACGTTCAGGAATTCGATCCTGTCACCAGCAACTGGACCTATCGGGCGGTCATGCCGACGGCGCGTAGCGCGGGCACGGCGGTCGTGATAGGCGATCGCATCTATGTTGCCGGCGGTCGGCCCCCGCGTGGAAATGACTTTGCCGTTTACCATGCGACCAGCAACACGTGGCAAATACTTCCGAACCTTCCGACCCAGCGCAATCACATCGCCGCCTGCGCCATTGATGGGAAGATTTACGTCGTGGGCGGGCGACTGGCTGCCGGATTCCAAAGCGCGATGACGAACATTCTTGAAGTGTTCGATCCCGTTTTGAATCAATGGAGCACCCGCGTTCCCATGCCCACAGCGCGCGGCGGAATCAACGGCATCGCTGCGAACGGCAATTTCTTTGTCTTCGGCGGCGAGGGACCTAATGGCGTCTTTGATGAAATGGAGATGTATGTGCCCGCGCAGAATCGGTGGTATCGCCTTGAACCCTTGCCGATCGCGGTGCACGGCGTGACCGGTTCCGCTCTGGTGAATGGCTGGATTCATCTTCCCGGAGGTGGCACCTCCACTGGCGGGAGCAGCGGCGCCGTTCTTCATCAGGTCTTCTCAGTCGACGGCATCGTGCCTTAGGGTCCGCCACCGTCGGCTTGACATAATCGTGACGCGATTTCTCTTCCGCTTCGCTCGCGAAGCTTCAGCCAAAGCCGTAAACGGATTGAGCATTTGTGCCTGGCGCCTTGGGGCACTTACCCCACTTGGAAATCTCTTTGTCTATTCCAAGTTACGCAAAAATTGGCTATGGATAACAAACTCACCGTTCTCGCTTCCTCGATGCTGCTGATCGCCTCCACGGCAATCGGCGGCCCTATGCAAAACTCGTTCGAATACACGGAGGGAGGCCGCAAGTTTGATGCAAAAGAATTCAGCCTCGATCTCTTTGGCGTTGGCGCTACCCGCAATCGGGAGAATTTTGCCGACGATGATACCATCGGCCTTGGTGCGGGAGTGAATTACTATTTCACCCGCTACTTCGGCGCGAGCGCGGAAACGTATATCGATGATTGGGATTTACCCAACCACATTGATTTCAGTGCGCTCGCCCGTTATCCGATTGAGAAGTGGTCGCTCGCACCTTATGCCCTGATCGGGTTTGGTCGCCAATTTCATGACGAACCTCAATGGACCGGCCAGGTGGGCGGCGGCGCAGAGTTCCGGTTGAACCGCATGACGGGCGTGTTCATTGACATTCGTGGCGTGTTCCCGGAGGACAGCCCCAATCTGGCCCTTTGGCGCTTCGGCGTTCGTTTGCGCTTCTGAGCCGCATACTGATTTTGGGTAATATGCCCTATGGAAGGGACAACAATTCGCAGCGCATCTTTCATCAAGCAGGAAATGATTCTATGAAAACAAATCTGAAGTTACTTGGGCTGCCAGTGCTGCTGGCCGCAACATTAAGCGTCGTGGGCTGCCGAACCTCCGGAGAAGGCGGCCGTACCGCGGGAAGGATGCTGGATGATGAGAATATCACCCACCGAGTGGAAACAGCGCTTCAGGATGCGCCGACCTACAAGTTTGACGGCGTAAGGGTGTCGACCTACGGCGGCAAGGTCCAGCTTAGCGGCTGGGTTTCAAGCCAGGACCAGAAGAATGCTGCCGAGCAGATCGCCCGTAACACCCAGGGCAATCTACAGGTAATCAATAACATCTCCGTGTACGAAAACGCCAACCAGGTCCAATCTGCGGAACAACCGCAGACGCAACCGGCCACGGGCGGCACGCGCGACAATCCCTGATCCGCTGGCGCGCGTTAACTGGCGCGCTGCGGCAGGGTAAAGAAAAAGGCCGCGCCCCTTCCGGGCTCGCTTTCCACCCAAACCCGGCCGCCGTGCGCCTGCACAATGTGCTTCACAATGGCCAAACCCAGCCCCGTCCCGCCCTGCTCGCGGGAACGGGCCTTGTCCAGCCGGTAAAACCTTTGGAAGATTCGCTCGCGCGCCTCGGCCGGAATGCCGGGACCATCGTCCCGCACAAAAATTTCCAGTTGATTGTTTGCCACTGCCCGCCCACCGACCGTCACCGTGCCGCCTTCACGACCGTACTTCACAGCGTTCTCAAGCAGATTGCCCACTACTTGCTCCACTCGCGTTTCATCGGCCTCCCCAGTTAAATCCGGGAGTTCATTCACCAGTTTCACCCGGCGCGCCTCAGCCTGAGACTTTATATCGGCAAATCCGCGCTCAACCACCGCCCGCAACGCGACCGGCTGTCGGCTGATTGCAATCCGCCCCGACTCCAGCGCGGAGATCGTGAGCAAATCCTGAATGAGCAAATCCAACCGTCGGGCATTCCGATCGATCGTCTGAAGAAATTTCGTTGCGACCTCCGGATTGTCCTGCGCCCCATCCAGCAACGTTTCCGCGTAACCTTTGATCAACGACAGCGGGGTCCTCAACTCGTGACTGACATTGCCAACAAACTCCTCGCGCGTGCGTTCCAGGCGCTTTATCCGCGTTAAATCATGAAAGACCAGCACCGTGCCCAGACGCCGCCGATCCACATTCGTGATCGCCGCCGCATTGACTTGCAACCACCGTTCCGGGTCGCCGGGCAGTTTCATCTCATGATCAATGACGCGGCCGCCCTGATTCGTCTGTTCAACAATCTCCGCGACTTCATGGGTGCGAACCGCCTCCAACACGGGCTTGCCACTTAACATACCCGTCGTGGCAAACATTTCGGCAAAGGCGCGGTTGGCAAACTGCACGCGATTCGTTTCGTCCAGAACGAGGACGCCTTCAATCATGCTGTCCAACAGGGCATCCTGCCGCGCGCGTCCTTCCGCTTCCGCCACCATCTCCTGATTTTCACGCCGCCCCAACTCGGCACGCCAGGACTTCCGCTCGCGTTCGAGCCGCCAACGCCACCAGAAATGCAACGCCAGAAGGCAAATGACCCCGAAGAAGATGGTGAGCGAGGTTGGCATGTTCACAAACGCTACTCCGCACGAGATGTGAATGGGAAGGATTTCTGCCGACACGGCGGTTGCGGTGCGCCAACTACTCGATGAACCGATAGCCAACGCCGCGCACGGTATCGAGATGCCTTGCCGCCGGTCCAAGTTTCTCCCGCAATCGTCGCAGGTGCGTATCCACAGTCCGCGTGTCAATCACGCTGTCATACTCCCAAACGTCCCGCAGCAGTGCGTCGCGCGATTGCACCCGCCCGGCCCTTTGCGCCAGCACGGTGAGCAGCTTGAACTCCGTCGCAGTCAAATCGAAGGCCTTGCCTTTCCAAGCTGCAAGGTGCTTCGGGACATTAATCACCAGATCGCCAAACCGCAGGGATTCGCGCGCCTCAGTCTTGTTCCCGCTGCGATCCAGGATTTTTTTCACGCGCAACACCAGTTCACGCGGACTGAAGGGTTTCGTCAGGTAATCGTCCGCGCCCAGCTCTAGCCCGAGCACACGGTCAATCTCTGAAGCTTTTGCGGTGAGCATGAGAATGGGAATCTTCGCCGTGGTCGCGTCCCGACGCATGAGCTTGCAAACCTCCAACCCATCAACCTCCGGTAACATCAAATCCAGCACCACCAACGCCGGCAGACTTGCTTTAGCTTTCTTGAGTGCCTCGCCGCCATCAGCCGCCGTGGCGACCTCAAAGCCGGCTTGCTTCAGATTGAACTCCACCAGTTCAACCGCCTCCGGCTCGTCGTCCACCACCAGAATCTTCTGCTTTGTCACGGTCGCTTGATAGCATGAGCCGCATCGCCACACAACGCAAACGCAGCAACAAGCGCGTTACGGCAATGTTACAATCTGGTGACAGTCATTTCCTGCGCCGCCAGCCCGCGATAAACATCCCGTTCCCGCCCAAATCCTGCGGCCCAATCGTCACGGTGGCTGCACTCGTGGGAGTGCGGCTAACTAATTCCACCGGCAAAGTCATCGACTCAAAATCCACATGCGTCCGGCTAAACTCCTCCACGACTTCGACCGTTTCCTTCCCGGTCAAAGTACAAACGGAATAGACCAACTTCCCACCTGGTTTGACCGAACCCGCGACATTCGCCAGTAATCGTTTCTGCACCTCGGCCAATTCCAGCACATCCTTCACATCCGTCGTCCACCGCGCATGTGGATTCCGCTGCCACGTCCCAATGCCGCTGCACGGCGCATCCACCAACACGCCATCGAACTTTGTTTTTGTTGGCAACTTCGCTCCGCCCTCCCAAAGTTCCGCGCGATAATTGAAAACCTTCGCCCGCGCCGCACGCCGCTTGAGCTTCTGCAATCGCCACGCAGCCCGGTCGCTGGCCCAGATCAACCCCTTGTTCTGCATTAAATCGGATAAGTGGAGCAGCTTGCCACCTTCGCCGGCACAAGCGTCCCACCAGGTTTCACCCGGTTTCGGATCGCAGAGCAACCCGACCGCCTGCGAAGCGATGTCCTGAATCTCAAACTCACCCGCGTGAAATTCTGGCGACTTGAACAAGTCCGCCTCGCCTTCATAGATAAATGCCCCTGACATCCCGGGCGTCTCAATCAAGCCAAGCTTCCCCGCCAGCGATCTCTCCGGCCCTCGCTTCGCACGGAGCCAGAGCTTTGGTTCGCGTTGTAACGCACGCAGCCACGCCTCATTGATTTCCATTTCGTCGAGCAACCACGCGGGCACCGCCCTGGCTCGCAAATCCGCCAGCGGAATGGAATCTGGATTGGCCTTGAATCGGTCTTCAAGGCGCTGCGCCAACCGCAACTTGCCTTCCAAATTGCGTTCCTGTCGCAACCACCCGTGCCAGCGATAATGCCGGAAAACGATGTGGCTGACCTCTGCGGCATCAAATGGCGGCAAGTTGCGCTGACGCCTCAGCACCTCGCGCAACGCCGCATCTGCCGGTTTCTCCCGATTCGTACGACGGATTACCTCAGCCGCGATTTCTTGAACACTCACCCGCGCAGGATGGCGACCGCCAGTCACTTTGGCGAGCGCTCAACGCCCAAAGGCAGGCTGAGCTGCTGAACCTGCGTTTCCACCAATCCGCTCACCCCAAGTCCAATTCACCAAGGCGAGGGAATCGGGGTTCGCCAATGCGTTTTCGCAAACGGTTCGGCCCAGGGAAATCAAGGTGTATCTGAAATCCATAAGGGAATCGTCGCGACACCCCTCATTCATCAGGTATGCCGCTCCCCACAAATCCCAGATATATGCGCGATGGAACAAATCACGCAAATGCTGGTTAAATGCCTTTGATTTCTCGCCGGACAGACGCTCCAGTTCTGCCGTGAGCAATTCACATTTTCGTTCCATATCACCGCCCGAAGCAACAAGCGCGCGTTCTACGGTTGTCCAGAACTCGTCAATGTTCTTGCTCATTCCTTCAGAACTTCTTCGCCTTGGTGGCCGTGAGATTCCATTTGGCGCAACACCATGCGGTAATAGTCACCGCGGGCGTTCATCAGTTCATCGTGAGTGCCGCGTTCGATGACGCGTCCGTTTTCCATGAGCAGAATCAGGTTGGCGCGGCGGATGGTGGAGAGGCGATGGGCGATGACGAAGGTGGTGCGTCCGGCGAGCAAGTCCGCCATCGAGGCCTGGATGAGTTGTTCGCTTTCGGTGTCGAGGTTGCTGGTGGCTTCGTCGAGAATCAGGATTTGCGGGGAGGCGAGCACGGCGCGGGCGATGGCGAGTCGTTGTTGCTGGCCGCCGGAGAGTTTGACACCGCGTTCGCCAACAAAGGTTTCGTATTGATTGGGAAGCTTGATGATGAACTCGTGGGCATTGGCACGGCGCGCGGCGTCTTCGACCTGAGCAGGCGTGGCGTCATGGCGGCCATAGGCAATGTTGTCGCGGACCGAACCGTCGAACAGGAATACGTCCTGTTGCACAATGGCCAGCAGATCCCGGTAAGTGCTGAGGCGAAAGTCGCGGATGTCTGTTCCGTTGACCAGAATGCGGCCTTGAGTGGGATCGTGGAAGCGGGCGACGAGATCGGTGACCGTCGTTTTGCCGGCACCGCTTCGCCCGACGAGCGCGACGACTGAACCGGCGGGTACAACAACATTGAAGTCGCGCACGACGGGCTGGTCCTTGCGATACTCGAAGTGCACGTTCTCGAAGCGGATTTCACGGACGATGGTTGGAGCATCGACGGCATTCGGCTTGTCGGGTTTGTCGTGTTCCATGCCAAGAATTTCGAAGACGCGTTCCATCGCGGCCAAGGAGCGTTGGAGTTCCGAGAAGGTGTTAACGATGTTCCAGACCGGATTGAGCAGCAGGAAGGTGTACCATTGAAACGCCATAATGTCGCCGATGGATGCGCCACCTGCGATATGCAGATAGCCGCCATACCAGACGATGATGACGTTGACGGCGCCCAGCAACAACCCCCAGGACGTCCAGAGAACCATTTCGCGGCGGTGCGCGAACATCTCTTTGCGCAGCACGGTGTGGCGACCGAGCATGTAGTCAAACAGTTCACGCAGTTCGCGGCCAAAGGCGCGGACGACGCGAATGCCTGAGAACGTTTCACCCACGCGGCCATCGATGAGTTCCACGTCCTTGCGCATCGCTCGATATATCGGCCGGACGCGGCGTGACATGATAAAACTTAAAACGATGAGGCCGGGAATAATGGCCAGCGCCGTGAATGCCAGTCGCCAGTTAAGGTGCATGAGCAGTGCGACGGCAATGATCAAACGAATGACCGAAACGACCGGCGACATAATGGCCATTTGCAACAAGCCGGTGGTGGTGTCCACATCGCCGGTCAGGCGCGAGAGGATGCCGCCGGTTTTCATGTCCCACAGTTTGGGAAGGGGCAGGTGCAGGAAGCGGTCGAAGAGCGATTCGCGCAGGGACAACATCACGCGGACGTTTACGAGGCGCTGACGGTAATCCCTGAGAGTATCGGCGAGCCGGGTGAGCACGATAACGCCGACAAAAAGCGCGCCCGCAATGTGGAGATGATTGAGGCGCGATGCCGAAGCCAGTTTGTCGTTCAGGAGAACGCGGTCGATGATGAACCGCATGAACAGTGGCTCAATCATTTCGAAACCGGCAGTGACCAGGGCGAGCAGGAAGAGCACGCCGATGGCGTAGCGATGCGGTTTCAGCCAGCGCAGATACTCACGCACGTATTTGCGGCGGGTGGCGCGGCGTTCCTGTTTGGATTCCTTCGGTGGAGTGTCAGGGGTTTTGGCAGAACTATCGGCAGGCTTTTGGTCTTCTGCGTCGTCGAGCCGATGGTGCTTGTAGTCCTGGACGAAGCGGCGGTAGCGCTCGCGGGAGGAGCGGAGTTGCTCCTGGCGTGGTTCGGGGCGCTCGCTCATCTCGTGAGTCTCACGTCAGGAGAATACCGGTGCGAACCGTAGTCGCGAAAGCCGGAAGTCAGCTGGGTTTGCGGTCGCGCAGTTCATTGCGGACGCTCATGAGCATCCTGCCAATGGCGTTGAACGGGACGTCTGGTCCGGACGTCCAGTAAGAATCGCAGTGGCCATCGGAGATCAGTTGCGCGTCGCCCGTGGAGAGGAGCAACTCGCCAATGGCCGGATGCTGTCTGGCCCTGGCCAACAACGCAGCCCGCATGGCGTCGTCACGAAATCTCGCCCACTCGAGCGTCTTGGGCGGCTTCACTTTGGAGTCATGAAGCCGATGCAGGGCATCTCTGACCGAGCCGGCCTGGCGGATTTGCTCGCGGACTGCCAGATCTGTGGTCTTGAGCGCATGCAGATAATGCTCACACGACGGCCACAACTGAGACTCGATTTCCACGGAGACCATGGCGTCCGGCAATAGCTCGCGGTATTTGGGTTCGCCCAACCAGACGAATGAAGCTGCGGACATCGCGGTAGGTCCGGGCCGCAACAGCAGGTGATATTCCTCGGGATACCTCCACTGAACCGCAAGATCGAACGCCGTCTTGCCCTCCTTGTTCCGGATCGAGCGGTCGGCGCCGCCTGCGACCAATTGAAGGAACAGGGGGAACTCGATATCGGGCCGGAATTCGTCACTGATGAAGATGCAGTGCAGCGGCGTGTTGCCGGTATGGTCTTGCACGTTTACGGAGGCACCGGCAGCTATCAATGCCTGCACGGCACTCGGGTCGCCGGATTGCGCGGCGGCATGGAGTGGGGTGGCGCCGGAAGCGCTCTGTTGGTTCAGGGGCAGACCGAGTGGCAGCACAACTGCAAGGCATTGATACCAACGTGCAGCGCAATGCAACAACCCTTCCCCTTGTTGGTTGCAATAATGAATCTGCGGGCGCTGTTCCAGCAGGCAAGCCACCATTTCATGGTGGCCGTTCATGGCTGCATCCATTATCGGCGTGTTGCCATCGTCGGAAGTGTGATTGATATCCGCGCCGTGTCCTAGCAGCCAGAGGACAACTTCTTTTCGGGCGTTGCCGGTCGCTTCGTGAAGATGAAGGCCGCCTGGGTTGAATGGGACGCCATGACGAACCAGGATTTCCGCAACCTCAACCTTGCTGTAATCCAAAGCCAGCGACACCAGGCACTGCGTTGAGTCATCCATGGATGGCGAAGGAATGCGCGCGCCGCGCTTCAGCAACAGTTCGACCATCTCGGGCTGTCCAAGTTCCACCGCGAAGTGCAGCGGTGAGTTGTCGGCTTCGTCGAGCGCATTGATGTCAGCTTTTGCCTCGAGTAAATACTCGACCATCCGCAAATAGCGGGGGCGACCGCGCAGAAACTCAGCGAAGTGTGGATCAACCTGATCAACATCAACGCCTCGCGAAACGATGGCGCGATGCAGTTCCCGCAAATCGCTGAAGGCCTCCAGCATGGCTAGAAAGATTTCCGCCTTCCGATCCGAAGGAATCGTATCAGTTGGCCCGAGTTGGTCCGGCAGCCGGGAGTTTCGCTCTTTGAGGATTGAAGTGATGGCCTCGGCGACTTCGGGATGCGTTGGGTGATGCCGCTGCCGGTTGCAAGGATCGGCTCGGTCTCGATCCAGGTCTGCCAGATCGCAGAAGCCGCCGTAGCCCGCCGCCAAATGTAAAGGGGTTTGCCCATTGTTCGTCCGCGCATTCACCTCGGCGCCGGACTCGATGAGAATGCGAGCGGCCTCCAGGTCACCTTCCTCAGCGGCGGCGTGCAGGGCCGTTCGACCGGCTGCCGAACGGGCATCGACGTCGGTCGAATGCGCCAATAGATCACGCAGGCGCGCGTGATTGCCAGTTCTAACCGCGTGAATCAGGCGCTGGGCGTGCGTTGGCATTGGCGGAGTTTATTCAGTCGCCCGGCCAGTGGCCAGCGCGCTTCAATTTCTCAAAGATTTTTGTCCGCTTTTCCAGGTTGGTGGGTCTTTACTAGTGTTAAGTCGATGACCGAAACCCAACAATTGCTCGCAGAATACGGTAAAACCGGCTCGGAAGAGGCGTTTCGCGAGTTGGTGTCGCGCTACGTGGACCTGGTTTATTCCGCGGCGGTGCGGTTGGTGAACGGGGACGCGCATCTGGCCGAGGACGTCACCCAAACGGTGTTTGCGGACCTGGCGCGCATGGCCAAAAAGCTTTCGCGCGAATCCATGCTGGGAGGTTGGTTGCATCGGCACACGTGTTTTGTGGCCAGCAACGTGATGCGGAGCGAGCGTCGGCGTCTGGCGCGAGAAAGGCAGGCGGTAGAAATGAATGCCAGTGAAGATCATTCCGCGGCGAACTTTGCGTTGATTGCGCCGGTGCTGGATGAAGCGGTGAACCAGTTGGGCGCGGAGGATCGCGCGGCCATCATGTTGCGCTACTTCGAGCAAAAAGATTTTCGGTCGGTGGGCGAAGCGCTGGGAAGCAACGAGGAAGCGGCGCGCAAGCGCGTGGATCGGGCGCTGAACAAGTTGGAATCACTGTTGAAGGTGCGCGGGGTGGCGTTGTCGGGCGCGGCCCTGGCGACCGTATTGGCGACGCAAACTGTATCGGCGGCGCCAGTGGGATTTGCAGTTACCATTTCATCGGCTGCACTCGCCAGTGCAGCGGCGGGCACGGGAACAACCTTAACTCTTCTGGAAATCATGAGCATGACCAAATTGAAAGTCGGAATTGTCACGGCAGTAGTGGCGGCAGGGGTCGCGGTTCCATGGGTGATGCACCACAACACGCAGACGAAATTGAACGAAGTCAAGGCGGCATTGCGCCAGCAGCAGGAGGCGTCGGCTCATCTGATCGCGGAGAACGAGCGATTGTCGAATCTCGTTGCGAGTGCAAGCGCGCCGACAACGACGGTTGCTGCTGCGCCTTCGTCAGATACGTTGAAGTTGCGCGGGGAGGTCGGGCGATTGCGGCGAGAGAACATCGAAATCGCCGCATCGAAAACCAATGGACCAAGTCCATTGAGCGGGATGACCGACAATCCGGAGATGTTTGAATTGATCCGCAAGCAGCAGCGGACCGGCATGAGCATGATTTACAAGGATTTTACGAATCGGATCAACCTTTCGCCGGAGATGTCTGAGAAAATGTTCGATCTGCTGGCGGATAACGTGATGGAGAACATTGATCGCATCACGGAGGTATTGAAGGATGGGAAGACAGGAGAGGCGCTCAATCAAGTGTTCGCCGAGCAGGAGGCGGCGTTTTTGCAAAAGCTTCAGAGCATGCTCACGCCGGAGGAACTGAGCCAATACAAGGATTACACCCAGAACATCGCGAGCTATCTGACGGCGGAACAGTTCAAGTCGATGATGACGGGCGATAGCGACGCCAAGAACCAAAAGGCGAAACAGATTTATCAATTGATGCAGGAAGAGACGCGGGCAGCGCTGGAGCAGGCCGGTCTGCCCGCGGATTTCCAGACCACCCCGACGCTGAATTTCCGCAACATCGCGTCGGAAGCCGAGGCGGAGAAGAACTTGAAATTGCTGGATGACATCTATGGACGGGTGCTGGGCCGGCTCGGACCGGTGTTGAGCGCGCCGGAAATTGAGAAGTTCAAGGAATTCCGGTCCATCGCCATCAACGGCAATCGCATGAACCTGGCGATCAATCGCAAGATGATGGCGCCCGGGCCGAAGTGAGCGGCTGGAATCATCGCCGGAAATTGTAAGCGTGAGAGTCTGGCGTTGGAGTTGTCTCCTGAATAGTCTCTGGCAGCAACGCGATCTCAACTGTGAACCTGAACGCGACCTCAACGACCCCGCTCGAATTGCGCGGGGTCACCAAACTATTCGGAGACTTCCGGGCCGTGGACGACGTGAGCTTCAGTCTCCCGGCGGGATCAATCTACGGTTTCCTTGGTCCGAACGGGGCGGGCAAGACCACAACAATCCGGATGATCCTGGAGATCATCAAGCCCACCAGCGGAACGATTACGGTGCTGGGAGAATCTTCGGCGCTGAAGGTGCGTCAGCGTATTGGCTATCTGCCGGAGGAAAAGGGGCTTTACAAAAAGATGAAGAGCTGGGCGGTGATCGCTTACTTCGCCACGCTGAAGGGATTGAGGCGGCGTGATGCAAAGCGCCGGGCGTTCGAACTGCTCGAGCGCTACGGCTTAAAGGATTTTGCGAACAAGCCCACCGAAGCGCTCTCGAAGGGCATGGGTCAAAAAGTGCAGGTGCTGGCGTCCATTGCGCACGACCCGGAGTTTGTCATCTTGGATGAACCTTTCTCCGGTCTCGACCCGGTGAATCAGCAGGTGATGGAAGAAATCATCCGCGACATGGCCAAGCGCGGTCGTACGGTGCTGTTCTCCACTCACGTGATGCAACACGCGGAACGATTGTGCGACCGGATTCTGCTAATGGCCAAGGGGCGGAAGATTTTTGACGGGACGATTGCGGAGGCAAAACGCACCGTGCCGCGCCGGGTGCGAATTGAGACGGGCGACGATGTTGCGCCACTGCGCGAATTGCCGGGAGTGGTTTCAGTGTTGCCGCCGGTTCCGGTGAATGGTTCGGCAAAGCCGGAATTGGCCGGGCACTGGGAACTCGAGTTGCGCGATGCAGCCGAGCCCGAGGCAGTATTGCAAGCCTGCTTTGCCCGCGGCATCCGGCTGCGGAGTTTCAATCAATCCGAACCGACGCTGCACGAGGTGTTCGTGCGACTGGTCGGACCGGAAGCAAAGGAGGCATCGTTCCGATGAAATTCGCCTTCCTGGTTGCGTTTCGCGAATACGCCGAGAATGCCAAGACCAAGGGCTTTTGGCTCGGCATCCTTTTGGTGCCGCTCATCATTTTCTTCAGCGTGCAAGTGCCGATCTGGTTGGAGAAGAAAGGCACGCCGACGCGTCACTTCGTTCTCGTGGATCAATCCAAAACGCTTGCGCCGATTATCGAGGCGAAGCTTGAGCGTTCCTATCAGGGCCAGGTTTTCGCTGCCTTGAAAGAGTATGGGCGCAAGTATGCGGATCCCGGCAACGCGCCAGGTTCACTCGACGAGTTCATCAGCTCGGGCGGGCAATCGAATTACCTGGCGCAACTGCAATCGCGCTTGAAACCCGGAGCGCCACCTTTCAAGCCACCGCGCCGCGCCTTTCAGATGGCGCCGTTGCCAGACGGATTGAACGCGGACGCGGAGATTGCCACGCTCGCGCAGGAATTGAAGCCTTATCTGCGTGGAGAACGACAGGCCGAAGCAGATGGACAGAAGGTCGGTCTGGCGGCGGCAATTCTGATTCCGCGAGACATCGACCAGCAAATCAGGCGGCCCAAAGACAAGTCCGCGACCGGGCAGGGGATTGAGTATTGGGCCGGAAATCTCGCGGACACCAAGCTGCGCGAGGAAGTCGAGGAGACAGTGAACACGGAGATTCGTCGCCGGGAATATCTGGCGCGCGGATTGGACGCCGCGGTGATTCGCGAGGTGGAGCAAACCTACGCGCCGTTTGCCAGTCTGAATCCAAAGAAGGAAAGCGGCAAGGAAGCGGTCAGCGCCACGGACATTATCAAGCAATGGGCGCCGAGCGCGTTTGTTTACCTGCTGTGGGTGGCCATCTTCGCGATCGTCCAGATGCTGCTGAGCAACATCATCGAGGAGAAATCGAATCGCATCATCGAAGTCTTGTTGTCGTCGGTGACGCCGGGTGAGTTGATGATGGGAAAACTGTTCGGCATTGCGGCGGTGGGATTGACGATGGTCGGTTCGTGGATGCTGGCGTTGGTGGGAATTCTGTTGTGGAAGACCAGCGGAACGGGCGGAGCGGCGATGATAACGAATCAGATGTTGTCCGTGCTGCATTCGTCGAGCCTGATTCCGATGTTCGGCGTTTACTTCGTGCTCGGTTACATGATGTATGCCGCGTGCATCCTGGCGCTGGGGAGCGTTTGCAACACGCTCAAGGAGGCGCAAAGCTACATGGGCGTGATTACGATGATCATGATGGTGCCGCTGCTGACCCTGACGTTTATCCCCAAAGACCCGAACGGTGTGCTCGCGCGCGTGCTGTCGTGGATTCCGCTTTACACTCCATTCATCATGATGAATCGCACCATGGCTGACCCGCCGTTGATCGACTTGATTGGAACGACACTGCTGTTGCTGGCGTCCACGGCCGGTGCGTTGTGGATGGCGGGCAAGGTGTTCCGCATCGGCATTCTGCGAACCGGCCAACCGCCGAAGCTGCTGGAAATGATCCGGTGGGTGAGGCGCTAAAACGATGGCATTTGAATGAAAATAAAATTGTTTATCGCACTGGGAATGTTGCTGTCGGTTCAATTTCTGACGGCGACGACCAACGATGTCACGGGTAATTGGCAGGGAACGCTCGACACTGGCGCGGCCAAGCTGCGTTTGGTTTTCAAAATCACAAAGCGGGCTGGTGGTGGACTGTCCGCGAAGATGGACAGCATTGACCAGGGCGCGCGTGATATCCCGGCGGACCCAGCCACGGTGAGCAACAAGACGCTGCGGATGGAAGTGAAGTCGGTGCAGGGACTTTATGTGGGAACACTGGATGCAACGGGAACAAAGGCGACTGGTCTGTGGTCGCAAGGGCCAGTGGTGTTGCCTTTGAGTCTGGAAAAGGGCGGGACGAAGTTGTCGGAGGAAAAACTGTCGCCCGAGGAATTGGCGGCAAACAAGCAGGCGGCGGAGAAACTGGCAGGCACGTGGAACGGGACATTGTCCACTGGCGCGGGTGAACTGCGTTTGCGGGTGAACCTCACGAAGACCGCGTCAGGTGGCGCGACCGGCACGATGGATAGTCTGGATCAGGGTGCGAATGGAATTCCCATCAGCGCGATCACACTCAAGAAGGACAAAGTGCGTTTCGAGACGCGAGGGTTTGGCGGCGTTTACGAGGGAACGTTGAGCACCAATGGTGCGGCTCTCAAGGGTGAATGGCAGCAGGGCGGAGCTTCGTTGCCATTGGAGTTCAAGAAAGCTTCCAGGTAGATGCGGCGGTTGTAGCGCAGAATTGCATTCTGCTGTATCGCGGATTTGGAATCCGCATGGCTTCGAAATCTCTTTGGGTCGTCGCAAATGGCGGTTAGCCGAATGTAATTCGGCGATACAGCAGATTACAAATCTGCGCTACGATGTTGACGCTTCACTCGCTCCCGTGCGCTCGGGCAGAGTGTTGATTCGAGGAACGGGACCTGAGATTATCGGGCATGAACCTGCGCGCGTTGCTGATTGTTTCCGGCTTGCTTGGCGGTATTGCCGTTAGCGCGAATGCCGCAGTGGGGCGCATCGAAAAACAATTGGTGATTGTCTCCAATCCGCCTCCGATCCAGATGCTCGTACCCGGATTCACCGTTCGTGAATTGCCGCTGGAGGTCAATAACATCAACAATCTCGTGTTCGCGCCGGATGGCCGGCTCTTCGCCCTTTGCTACGACGGGAATGTGCTTCAACTCAAGGATACGAATGGCGATGGATTGGAGGATACGGCTACTCATTTCTACAAGAATGACAAGAACGAGATTCTGCCCAGCATCGGCATGTGTTGGGGGGCGAATGGGCTTTACATCCCGGGGCAAGGACGCGTTATTCATCTGCGCGACAAGGGCGACGGCACGGCGGAACTACGAACGGTGACGGGTGGCTGGCAACCACCGAGTTCGGCGGCGGGCTCGAATCTCGACGCGATTGGTGTGGCCGTGGATAAAGGCGGCTACATCTTCTTCGGTTTGGGAGTTGATGCGTGGAATGAGGCATATCGCGTTAACAAGGTCACGGGCAAATCGGATTACAACATTCACAGTGAGCGTGGCACGGTGATCAAGATTTCACCCGATTGGAAAAGGCGCGAAATCATCTGCACGGGCATGCGGTTTCCCGTGGGAATGGCCTTTAACGCTGCTGGGGATTTGTTTGCGACGGACCAGGAGGGAGCGACGTGGCTTCCGAATGGAAATCCCTTTGACGAACTGCTGCACATTCAGCCGGGGAGACACTATGGTTTTCCGCCGCGTCACCCGAAGTATCTTCCCGACGTAATTGATGAACCGAGTACGTTTGATTACGGACCGCAGCACCAGTCCACGTGCGGATTGCATTTCAATGAGGGCAAAAAGGTATTTGGTCCGGATTGGTGGCATGGCGATGCCATTGTGGCGGGAGAATCGCGCGGCAAAATCTGGCGCACGACATTGGTCAAGACAGCGGCGGGCTACGTGGCGCAGAATCATCTGATCGCGTGCGCGGCGTATCTGACGATTGACGCGGTGCCGACGCCGGACGGTGATTTGCTGGTGGCCTGCCACACGGGCCAGCCGGATTGGGGCACAGGACCGCAAGGGAAGGGGAAGTTGTTCAAGATTTCCTACACCGACAAGGCTGCGCCGCAGCCGGTGCTCACGTATGCGACGAGTCCCACTGAAACAAAGATCGTATTTGATCGCCCGCTTGGATTGAAGAAAGTGTTGGAGATTCCCGAACAGTACTCGGTCACGATGGGTAAATATGCCACGGCGGGTGAGCGTTTTGAGTCCTTCCGTCCGGGCTACCAGGTCGTCAAGAATCAGCGAACCATGCCGCGATTTGAATTAGCCGTCGAGTCAGTTCGTGTTGACGGCAATGCCTCGTTTCTGATCGAGACAAGTCCGCGTACGGAGGGCGTGAACTACGCCTGGACGTTGCCTGGCGCGATCGCAGGTGGCAATTCTGACATCGATTTGCAGACTGACCTGACCGGCGTGGAAGCGATTTGGCGGCCAACGCGAGGTGATGGGAGGTGGAGCGGTTGGTTGCCGCACCTGGATTTAGTCGCAACACGCGGGTTGACCAGAGGCAGCCGCGGTCATGAACAGTTCTTCAAGTGCATTGAACGGAACGGCAAGTTGACGCTGCGCGCGCAACTGGATTTGTTCTCGATGTTGCATCCCGCCGTTCAACCGGAATCGAAGCTCGATTACGAGTATCCACCCGAGACTGTCACCCTCGTGCTTAAGGCAAACGCGGCGCTGGATTTGAAGGTCGGGACCAATATCATCAGCACCGGCAGTAGCGAGGCGCGGATTACGACACAGCCCAAAGAGAATCGTTGGTTGCCCTTGGAGGTTGTGCTGGCGACGGGCGGCGCTCCACCGCGGTTGGATGTGAGTTGGTTTACGGCGGCAGACCCGCGTCCGCGACCGCTGCCGTTACGCCGCGTTTTGCTGCCATGGGCCAGGCCATATCTCGCGACGGCGGTGGTGAATCGCGCTCCCGAACTGGAGAGCGCGAGTTGGCAGCGCGGCAAGGAGATCTTTTTCAGCGAACAAGCCAGCTGTTTCAAGTGCCATCAGATTCGTGGTGAAGGTGGGACGATTGGCGCAGACCTCTCCAACTTGATCTATCGCGATTACGCGTCGGTGTTCAAGGACATCAACGAACCCAGCGCGGCGATCAATCCCGATCACATCGCGTACCACGTTCAATTGACGGATGGGGAGGTGGAGACTGGCGTTTTGTTGAAGAATGCAGATGATGAAATTGAACTCGGGCAGGCGACCGGCAAGAGCCGGAAGATTCCCAAGTCGAAAGTGGCGAGCATGAAAGCGTCGGCGATTTCGTTGATGCCGGAAGGTCTGTTGAAGGGGTTGACCGAGCAGCAACAGCGGGATTTGATGAGGTTCCTTTTAACTGCGCATTAAATGAAAGGGGTTTTTGATATGAAGTGGATTTTCCTGCTTGTTGGGTTCGCGGTGGCCTTGCTTGCAACGAATCACGCAAGGGCGGCTGACGAGAAGATCAAAGTGCTCGTCGTGACGGGCGGGCATGGCTTCGAGCGTGAGCCGTTCTTCCAGATGTTTTCGGAGAACGCGCAAATTGAATTTACGGTGGCGGAACATTCCAAGACGAATGCGAGTGTCTATGACCGCAGCGATCTGTTGAACTATCAAGTGGTGGTCCTCTACGACATGCCGCAGAAGATCAGCGACGCGCAAAAGGCCAGGTTCAAGGCGCTGTTCGAGAAGGGAGTCGGCCTGGTGGTGCTGCACCACGCGCTGGTGTCGTATCAGGATTGGTCCGAATACGAGCAGATCATCGGTGGGCGTTATCAGGAACCAGATCCGAAGAAGCCAGGCACGGTTACGGAGGCGGCCGGTTGGGAACATGATGTGGATTTCCGCGTTGTGATCGCAGCAACGAATCACCCGGTAACTGCGGGACTGAAGGACTTCGACATTCACGATGAGATTTACTGGGGCTTCCGGGTGAGCAACGACGTAACGCCACTCATCACGACCACGCATCCGAAGAGCGGGAAGCCGCTGGGCTGGGCGCGCACTCAAGGCAAGTCGCGTGTCGTCTATCTGCAACCGGGACACGGCAAGGAAGCATTCGGCAACGAGAATTACCGAAAGTTGCTGGCCCAAGGCATCCAGTGGACCGCGCTAAAGTGATTTCCTCAGCTTTTCGCCGGCCGACTGGTTTTGCCTTTCCGCAAAACTCATTCAATATCAAGCTACGGACTGGCGTCCAAAAACGCGGCCCAAACCTGAAAACCAAAGAACTGCGACGATGAAACACCACCAACTCATACTTGCTGCGCTGACGGTTGTATCCACCTTGACGCTATCGGCTGCCGATTGGCCGCAATGGCGGGGACCGGATCGAACGGATGTTTCCAAAGAAACTGGATTGCTGAAGTCCTGGCCCGAGGGTGGGCCCAAGCGGGTCTGGCTGTTTGAGAATGCCGGATCGGCGTATTCCGGTCCGGCCATTGTGAAGGGCAAACTTTACACGCTCGGCACGCGCGATGGCAGTGAGGTTCTGCTCGTGCTGGATGCGAATACCGGAAAGGAACTCTGGACGGCCAAACTGGGCAGCATTCTTCAGAACGGCTGGGGTGACGGTCCACGCGGCACTCCGACTGTGGATGGTGACCGCATTTATGCATTGAGCGGACGGGGCGATCTGGTTTGCTTCAGCGCCACGGACGGAAAGGTTTTGTGGCAAACCAACATGACGGATCTCGGCGGGAAAGTTCCGGGTTGGGGATACTGCGAATCCGTGTTGGTGGATGGCAATCAGGTCGTGTGCACGCCGGGAGGGTCGAAAGGCACGATTGCGGCCTTTGATAAAGTCACTGGCAAACAGAATTGGCAGAGCACGGAGTTTACTGACGGTGCGCACTATTCTTCGATCATGGCGGCGCAGATCAATGGCGCACCGCAGTATGTCCAACTCGTTGAAAAGAATTTCGTCGGCATTTCACCCAAGGACGGCAAGGTGCTGTGGAAGGCTGCTTTTCCCAAGGGCCGGGTTGCGGTCATTCCCACGCCCATCATCAAAGGCAACAACGTGTATGTCACAGCCGGCTACGGTGCCGGTTGCAAGATGGTGGCGATTAGTCCCCAGAACGTAGTGACCACTGTTTACGAAAATGCCGTCATGAAAAACCACCACGGCGGAGTGATCCTGGTGGGCGATCATGTTTATGGTCACTCGGACGGTTACGCCTGGGTTTGTCAGGACTTCAAAACGGGTGCGGAAGTCTGGGCGCATCGTGACTTCAAGAAGGGCGCGGTGGGTTATGCGGATGGAATGTTGTATTGCCTCGAAGAAGGCAGCGGCACGCTGGCTCTAGTGGAGGCATCGCCCAAAGGTTGGACTGAAAAAGGGCGTTTCAAACTGGACCCGCAGTCTAAGATTCGCAGTCCTCAGGGGCGCATCTGGACGCATCCGGTCATCTGCGATGGCAAACTTTACCTGCGGGATCAGGATTTAATTTACTGCTACGACGTCAAAGGCAGTTAAGACCGGCATAGCAGGTCAGTCGACAGTAGGAATTTTGTTTTGCCGAAGTAGCAGGTCTTCGCTTGCGGATTGAATAAATTCGCTGGTTCGTTCGTCGTCTTCGCGAGTGCTGGTTCGGAAGCTGCGGTATTTTCCTGTTTGCGCGCAGCGGGTGAGGTTCTATTCTTAGCCGATTATAGTGAAAACCTGGTTTACTGTTATTGTCGTCGTCGCCTGTATCGCGGGCGGCGGCTGGTGGTTGCGTGAGAAAAAGAGCGGCGACAAGACCGCTTCCGCCAAGTCGAGCCGACCCACGAGCGCGATGGCGGAATCGCGGGACATTAACTTTTCCATCAATGCCGCTGGCGAGATTGGCCCGGCGGACCAGGTTTCGGTGAGGCCGGAAGTCAATGGGCGAATCCTTCAATTGCCCGTGGACATCGGTGACAGCGTGCGGAAAGGGGAGGTGTTGTTCCAATTGGATGATCGCGACCTTCAGATTGAGAAGGAATCGCAGCAGAAGGAGATTGAACGCGCGAAGCTGGAAATCGAACAGGCGGAGCGAAACTACATGCGCAGCAAGGCGCTCTTTGAGGAGAATCTTATCTCCAAGGAGTTGTTCGAGGACACGAAGACCCAATACGAACTTGCCAAGAACACGCTGGGCCGTGCGGAGAAGACGATGGAACTGGTGGACGACCGATTGCGGAAGACCCGCATCCTCGCGCCCTTTGATTGCACGGTGTTGACTCGGCCGGTGTCGGTGGGTCAAGCCGTGTCGGGTTCTGGCGGTTTCAACAGCGGCACGGAAGTGCTCACGATTGCGAACCTGACGGACATGATTATCAACGCGCATATCAACCAGGCCGACGTGGCGCGTTTGAGCCCGAAGCAGGAAGTGAACGTGCATGTGGAGGCGGTGGCTGGATTGAGAATGATTGGCAAGGTGGAGCGCATCGCACCGCAAGCCACCATCAAGAACAATATCAAAGGCTTTGCCGTGCGCATCCTGCTGCAGAATGTGGACCCACGCGTTCGTCCCGGTATGACGGCAAACATCCAGATTCCCGTGGCCGCAGCGGAGGACGTCGTGGCTGTGCCATTGGCGGCGGTGTTCACGGAGCGCAATCCCGGCACGCAGGAGACGGAGCGGTTCGTTTATGTTTCGAAGAACAAACGCTTCGAGCGACGGCCCGTGCAAATCGGTGTTTCGGATTACTTCTACGCGGAAGTGACGAAAGGCCTGTCATCCGGAGAAACGGTTTCGCTGGAGCAGCCGCCCAAGGACAAGATTGATGTCCCGGAAGTCGAGGCGACGGACAAGCCTTCCGAAAAGCAAGATACCAAGCGCCAGGCTTCATCCGCTGCGTCGTAGCCGGTCATCCTTCAACTCTGCGTCATGGCACTGGTCGAAATCCGCAACGTCAGCAAGATTTACCATCTTGGCGGCGAGGAAATCCGGGCACTGGACGACGTATCGCTGGACATTGAGTCGGGCGAATTCATTTCCATCATTGGGCCGTCGGGCAGCGGGAAATCCACTCTGATGCAGATCGTGGGTTGCCTTGATACACCGAGCAAGGGCACGATCAAGCTGGATGGCACGATGATTCAGGACGCGTCGCCGCGTCAGTTGGCGGCCATTCGAAACCAGAAGATCGGGTTCGTGTTTCAGTTCTTCAATTTGCTGCCGAAACTGACCGTGCTTCAGAATGTGGAATTGCCGATGGTTTATGGCGGCATCGGCGGGCGCGAGCGGCGCGAGCGCGCGATTCAGGCGTTGGAACTCGTCAGCCTCGCCAATCGCAGCAAGCATCGGCCCTCGCAGCTTTCCGGCGGACAACAGCAGCGTGTGGCCATTGCGCGCGCGTTGGTGAACAATCCGAAGATTATTTTTGCGGACGAGCCGACGGGTAATCTGGATTCGCATACGGGCGAATTGATCCTGCAACTCTTTCGCAAGCTGAGCACGGAAGGCCGGACGATTATTCTGGTCACGCACGATCCCGAAATTGCGGCCATCACGCCGCGGCGCATTGAGATTCGGGATGGCAAGATTGCCGACAAGGTGGACGAAACGCTGGCTGGACTGAATCGAATCAAGCCGGCAGTTGCAAGCGTGTCGCCATGAACTTTTGGAACGCGATCGTTGTCGGACTGAAGGAGATTTGGGCGCACAAGTTCCGTTCGTTGCTGACGATGCTCGGCATCATCCTGGGGGTTTCCAGTCTCGTGGCGATGTCGGCCCTGGTGAAAGGAATGGAAACGGGAGCAAAGGAGGCGCTGGTGGCGATTGGCGGGCTTCAAAAAATCCGCATTGAACCCGGCGAGGTGCCCGTCGAGCAACGCCACCTTCAAGACCAGGCGCCCGGGTTGACGATGAATGACGTTTACGCGCTCCAGGCCAGCGCCCCATTGGTGACGAAAGTTTCCCCGGAATATCGCGTGCCGCGCCCCACCATCGCGGCGAATGGCAAAACCTTCCGTCCCTGGGTTTGCTCGGGTGCGTGGCCGGTGGTGCTGGAACTATTCGAACATGAAATCGCGTACGGGCGCATGTTCAACGAAATCGACGAAGAGCAGGGGCGCAGCGTGTGTGTTATCGGTACGAATGTCCGTGACGAGTTGTTTGGCTCACCGACTCAAGCGGGACGCGAAATCATTCCCCTCGGCGAGACGCTGCTCATCAACGGGCAGGCTTTCACGATTATCGGCATGTTCAAGCATTACGAGACCGAGCAGGAGCGCAAGGAGCGAGAGCTGGGGCTGGTGCAGGATACTCCGGCGCGCGGCGGGCGGCGCGGGCGGGGTAATTTTGTTTTCAGGCTGAAGAACGGCAGCATTTACATTCCGCTGAGCACGGCCACGATCAAGTTTAGTAACGTCACGCCGCAACGCGGAGGCGGAGCAGCCAGTGCCGCGGCGAGTGCGGTGGGCGACTTTGGGGCGGTGCAACTGACGTCCATCGAAGTGAAGATTGATGATGTCAGTCTCATGAACGCCTCGATTCAGCAGGTGCGAAACGTCCTCTTCAGCACACACAAGGGCATCGAAGATTTTTCCTTTCGCACTCAGGAGGAGTGGGCGGACAACATCGAGACCTTTGTGCGCAATGCCCGCGTCAGTGGCGGCACCATCGCGGCCATCAGCCTGCTGGTTGGCGGCATTGGCATCATGAACATCATGCTTGCGAGCATTTCGGGGCGGGTGCGGGAGATTGGCATTCGCAAGGCCATTGGCGCGACGACGGAGAACGTCTTTACCCAGGTGCTCGTGGAAAGCGTTGTGATTGCGGTCATCGGCGGCTTGACCGGGTTGGTGGCCGCTTATGGACTGGTGCATTTGCTGGGGTCACTTTCGCCCACCGAGAATGAACCGATCGTTACCGTGACTGCATTGGGGGTGGCATTTCTTTCGAGTGTCAGTATCGGGATTGTCGCCGGGCTGATTCCTGCGTTCAAGGCGGCCAAGCTCAGTCCGATGGTTGCGTTGCGCTACGAATGAGCTTGTTGAATTCCATTCTCATCGGGCTGAAGGACGTTTGGGCGCACAAGCTCCGTTCGTTGCTCACCATGCTCGGAATCATCCTCGGCGTCGCCAGTCTCGTGGGGATGGCCGCCATCGTGAAGGGCATGGAGAATGGGATGAAGGAGAACATGATCACGATGGGTGGTGCGGACAAAGTCATCGTGCAGGAACAGGATGTGCCGCCCGAACAGGAACATCTCGCCGATGAGGCCACCGGTCGGACGATGAAGGATGTGGAAGCCTTGCGCGAAAGCGCGCCGTTGTTCCGTCTGGTTTCGCCAAAGATGGAGCCGTTTGATGATGCCGTAATCAGTCGTGGTGAAAAACGCATTCGGTCGCCGGAGTGCATTGGCGTGTGGCCGTCGGCCTTGGAGATGAATTCGCACACGATCGGGCATGGACGGATGTTCAACGATGTGGATGACGAGAATGCCCGTGCGGTTTGTGTCATTGGGACGGGCATTCGCGACGCGTTGTTCGGTTCGCCGGAAGAGGTGGGCCATGAGATTATTCCGATTGGTGAAACTGTCCGCATCGAAGGGCAACCGTTCACGGTGATTGGAATGTTCACTCACTACGAAAGCGAGTCGGAACGTCGCGAGCGGGAACAGGCAAAATCCCGAACCCGGGCAGCCGAAACGGGTCCAGCGCGCGCGCGCGGCTGGGGACGAGGCGGTGGCGCGAACTGGGCGTTCTGGCGCAAGAACAACACGGTTTACATTCCGCTGAACACGATGTGGGTGCGCTTCGGCAGTAGCAGCAACACGAATGGGATTCCCGATCCCCGCCTCGAAGATGTGGAGTTGAAGGTGGCCGACCTCGAACAGATGGAGGCCGCGTTGCAGCAGGCGCGAAACGTTTTGATGATCACGCACAATGGGATCGAGGATTTCAACTTCCGCACGCGCGAGAACGAGTTGGAAAACATCGCCAAGCAAATTCGCAATGCCCGATTGAGCGGCGGCATCATCGCGGCGATTGCATTGCTGGTTGGCGGCATTGGCATCATGAACATCATGCTGGCCAGTATTAACGAACGCATTCGCGAGATTGGGATTTGCAAGGCGATCGGCGCGTCCGGCGTGGCTATCTTTTCGCAGATTCTGACGGAGGGAATCGTTATTGCCATTGTTGGCGCACTGCTCGGACTGGTGGCGTCTTACGGCCTGGTGAATCTGATCGCCTTCCTGTCTCCAACGCAGAACACACCGGTGATTACGCCATTGCCCATGATTGTCTCCATGCTTTTCAGCGCGGCGACGGGCGTCATTGCCGGGCTTTATCCCGCGTTCAAAGCCGCGCGGCTCGATCCAATTCAGGCGCTACGATACGAGTGATCACAGTTAAAGAACCGTCCCCCGACTTGGACTGGGCTTCAAGATCTCCACCGGGGTCTACTACTAACCATTTTGGTGCACCCCAATGTGAAACTAAACTACGTCATTTGCTATAAATGGGGTACGGCCCTGATCCCCACATGTTATTCCGATTTGTCTCCTCCTCCTTGTTTCTCTGGTCCAGCTCTTCTCCAGATCTTTCGCCAGTTCGGAAATAGGACGCACATCCAGGACCAGCGGCCAGGAAAGAAAGCAACCCGATGACTGAACCCAGCGCGTGGAATTTATTCGTAAGCTTTCTCATGCTGATCGGCCTCTCTCATTATACCAGTGTCCGTGCGCAGGTCATGTCCCTGCTTCTGTTGGATTTCAAGACTCTCGACGAAGTCTATTGCCGACCATTTTTGTCGCACTACAGTTTGATACTAAATAGCATCCTTATTCCATTCCGGCGTGGACGACGAACGGCACAGTATTGCTCTCAGCCATGCGGCCAGTCTGAGTTCCGTAATTATAATAGTCGTTAGGAAATATCAGACTGTTGTCGTTCAAGCGGAAAATCGCAGCAACTGAACCGTCGGCTCGAATATGCAGGACGCGAGGGTCGGCTGTAGGACGTATCGAGCAGGCCCACCAATAAGAATCCTCATAGCCCATATAATACATGAATACCTCACCGCTCGCTTCGGTGCGGTACAACCTGACCACGTATGGTTCTCCGATGCTCTCTGTTCGGCGCGCAACAACGCATAAACGAACTCCGTTCGTCGCTGCGAATCTGGCGAGAACAACTTCATCTCCCGCACGGATGCCAAACGGCCCTAAATGAAAGAGGCGAAGGCCGACCAACACCCCAATCACTAGCGCAAGGATCGCGATTTTGTGACGGCGCTTCATGGCACGTACTGTCGACCTCTCATCATACGACTGGTGACTTTCCCGGTTCGCCTTTCACCATGCACCCATGAAAGCGCGGTCGCAGATTTCTTTCAAGGCTTATCAAAGGCCATGAATCCCGTTGCTTTGAAAGCATGACAGAGTTGACGAAAGGCTCATCCAGCAAGTAAGAATCCTCTCCGATGTCTCAAGCCATCGGTTACATCGCTCTCGTTGTGCGCGACTATGACGAGGCGATCGCTTTCTATACCGAGAAGCTCGGTTTCACGTTGATTGAAGACAAGCCCATCGAGAACAAGCGCTGGGTGTTGGTAGCTCCGCGCGGGACTAACTCGCCTTATTTGCTGCTGGCACGGGCCGTCACGCCCGAACAGGAATCGCGCATTGGCAATCAGACCGGGGGGCGGGTGTTCCTCTTTCTGCACACGGATGATTGGCAGCGAGATTATCGGGACTTCACCGCACGCGGCGTTCGTTTCGTGCGACCACCAAAGGAAGAGGACTACGGCACGGTAGCAGTATTCGAAGATCTCTATGGCAACTTGTGGGATTTGCTGCAACTCAAGTAAACGCTCCACTTACACCTGTCCCATCAAAGCGCTGAACAGGATTTCGCGGAGTAAACGCCGCGCCCTGTAGCGCGCGGTTTAGGTCACTTCACGTCCCGCAATGAAAATGGCTTCGGCAATGAGTCTTGGCGGCCAGGAATCGCCGGAAGTATTTTCTTGAGCTTCGGCGATGCGTCTAATACAGAACGTCGCGTGCCTTCGAGGATTCCGACGTTCATCACTGCCAAAGTGCTTTTAGCTTCTTTGGTCAAATGCGTTCTTGCGGTCGCACTTTCCGGTCTGATGTTCGCCAGCGCCCGGGCCGCATTGATAACGACGTGCGTTTACGATGAAAACGCGATTTCCTCGAACGTCGTTGATCGGGCCGCAGCCTTCCTCGGCGGCAGTGGAGCAGGGGACAAGCCCAGCCTGATTCCGGACCTGCGTTCGTTCAGTTCCGCGATTGCGACCGCGTGTCAGAACGGGTTCGGTGGCGTCGTCGATTTTGAGTCTGGCGAGCTGGACACGCCGGTCGCGTTCACGATTTCGTTCAACAACGGCAGCAAGAGCCTGGTCATCCAGCAAAACACGGAATCCGCTTACGTGATTCGAAGTTATGTGAACGAAGTGCGGACGCCGATATCCGGCACGCGCGCCCTGGCCAAGGAGATGGGTTCGTCTCACTTTGAGTTTGCGATCGGCGGCCTGCGCGGCGGCACTACGGACGAACAGGTGGTGGCGGTGGGACTAACGGTTCTGGGTCGGAACAATTCCAACACGCGCTCGCAATGGACCGGCGTGGCGCTCATCCGAGACCTGGCGGGCAACGTTGGCACGATCACCAACCGGGTAACAAATCTCAACACGGGTGAGGGTAACCGGACGGATGATGTATTCTTCGGTTTCCGCGCGCCCGTAGGCTATTTCATCACCAGTGTTTTGATCTTGTCGGACACGGGCGCGTTTACGTCCGTGGATGATTTGGCGTTCATGACAGCGACGGTTGTTGATCCGGTGATTTCCAAAGCCGTTTCCGCACCCTCAGCGCCCTCAAGTGCGACGACGACTTTACCGACAGAATCTCCGTCTACAGAACCCACCTCCACCAGCTCTGGCAGTTTGGGCCCCGAATGGTTAATTGTGGGTGCGCTGGGAGTAATCATTCTGCTGTTGCTGGGATTGATCCTGGCTTTGAAACGAATGGGGCGAAACGCGTCGTTGCTTCCCGTGCCAGCGAGCCCATCGATCAGCCGGACCGTGGCAGGTCAGGCGGTCGTTACCGTTGAACCAGCCATTGATCGCAGCCAGGTTTCCGCTGAACTCACCGAGTTCGCCAAACAGGAACTGGTGCAGGGTCTGTATTCGCAACGGCAGGCGTTGATTGAGACGCAGAAGCTGGCGGAGCAACGTCTGGCGGAACTCGAGAAGTGGCTCGGACAGCTTCAACTCCCGTTGCAGGACCGGATTCGCGCTTACGAGGAACGCATTGCGGGCCTGGAAAAGGAACTGATTTCGAAGGACGAATCCGTGCGCGAACTGACCAAGGCCACGTTGCTGCTCGTGCGTCGCAAACTCGAAGAGGAGAAAGAGCGGGAGCGCAGTTTCAGTCGGTTTAGTTAATGCCTGGTCTGGTGAACCGCTCCAGGCGATAGACGCGGCCGGGTTGCAGATGCTGGCTCTTTAGCTGGCCGCATTCCTGAGTGCCGCTCTCATCGAACAGCTCGACGTTGGACACTTCTGCTTCCGTCAGCGGGATCAACTGCCGAGCCGGACCGCGAGCGTGGGTTCCGGAAAACGCCCGGCCATCGGCCGTGCGAAGGATAATCCGAGGCTGCAGCCAGCGGGCGAAAATGCGGTTCGCATCGAGTGACGGCTTTGCCCCCGCGCCATGCAACACGCCCAGCAACCGCCGACCGGCCTGCTCCTGTTCTCCGCGCGTGACCCAGCCCACGGCCACAATGTAGCGTTCGGCGGGGGAAGCATTCGTAAAGAGCGGTTGTATCGGCGCGAAGTTCAATCCATCTGGCGACAAGCTGAACCAGGTCTGCGCACCATTCAGGTGCAGTCCCATCAAATACCAGTTTGTAGTGCCAACCCGGAAAACCTTCACGTCATTTGGCACTGCCTTGGCTGACAGCGCCACTCCTTCGAATTGAAAATCCCGCCCGTTCGTTCCACTGGCCCGATAGACGCGGCCGAAGTCTTTGAAATTTGAAAAGTAGGTCCGAAAGCGGTCTCCCTCGCGCAGCAAAACGTTCATCCCGTTGATGTCGGCGTCGGCATATTTCTCGTAGCCGTGGATGCGAATGATGTCATTGCTCGTCGCGATGCAGGGTGTGGGCGAGCCATTCCACGTATCGCCGTCGGGGCTCGTAAAGAACGCCGGCTTATTCAAGCCGCGAGCATCAGGGTAGACCGTGCAGAGCAGGGCAAATCCACCCGATGCTGTTGTCACCGCGGACACGTTGCACACGTGTTGAAAAACACCATGCTCGATGACCGTGTGTCGTTTGGTGAATGACAAGAAGTCCCTGGTGTTGACGCTGTAAATACGGTCGTTACTGGTGGGCACGCCATCCCACGCGCCATAGAAAACGCGCCAACCCCCGGGCGTCTCGACCGCGGACGGCGCGTAGATGTTCCGGAACTTTCCCGGCAGCGGTTCGATCAATGGCGAGCGGATATCCGGCAACAGATTCAACGAACCAGCCTGCCAGAGTCCCGGGTCGAACTCGCCCGCTTCGACTCCCGTGATCTCAATGAAACCCGGATCGGTGCTTTCGCCCGTGGGAGTGAGTTTGAAACCCGCGCCAGCAGCAATTGAGCATGCCAGAAAAGAGAGGGTGAGGGCGATTGCGGTAACGAGTTTCATGCTGCGGTTATCTTCGGAAAACGATATTTCCCACGCGACACCAGCACAACCCGTAACTGTGCGGGATGCAATTTCCCTGCTGGCCCTACGCGAAAAGACGCTCGGTCGCAATCTGAACGACGCTCGTTATCTCCGCCGTCTCCGACCGAACTTCGAGCGCGAATGGGAGGAGGGGATCTGTGGGCGCGATGAGCCAGCGGGAAAGTTTCCGCCGCCGGACGGCGGGCGCGAGTGCGATTGGGATTTGAATTTCCCGGACTTCTGCTGCGGCGGGCGGGATTGATCCCGCGATTGTTGCCGGTCTTGAAAGCGCTGGGATGGGCGTTGCTGCTGCCGTTCGGAGCGCGGACGGTCACCGTCCGCAGCGCGTCGCCAGCCGTGAGGCTTCGGAGAATGCGGACGACGGCCGCGTGGTTCACCCGCTGCGACCGGGGGCCGGTCGCGGTCCTTTCTTTCGTGAGCCAGTCGGAAGTCCACCTGTTTCTTGAAGCTATCCACCTTGGCGATTTGCACTTCAACTTTGTCGCCCAATCGAATGCTGCGGCGAGTGCGACGGCCGGTGAGTTGGCCGCGCGACTCGTCGAACTCGAAGAAATCATCGGCGATGCTGGACAGGTGAACCAAACCGCTCATCGCCAGCCCGGGCACGTCCACAAAGAAACCGAAATTGCGGACATCGGTGACCAAAGCGGAATATGCCGGGGGCTGGTCCATTTCCAACTGCGCCTTCAGGAACGCATACATCTTTACATCCTTGCTGTCGCGCTCGGCGTCGGCGGAATTGCGTTCGGTATCGGAAATGTGATCCGCGGTTTCTTTGAGTGAATGGGTGGAGCCGTGGCTGGAGTTGAACAAAGCACGGTGGACAACCAGATCGGCGTAGCGGCGGATCGGCGAGGTGAAATGCGTGTATTTGGGTTTCGCGAGACCATAGTGACCGAGTGGCTCAATCGCGTAACGGGCGCGCATGAGCGAGCGCAGAAAACCAATCTTGAGCGCCGCGCCAATGGGAATGGTGTCGAGCTTTTGCAGGAGCTTCGCGACCTCCGGTCGTTTGGTGAGATTGCCACACGGGATGTGGTGGCTCAGAACATCCTCGCGGAATTCGTTCAGCCGCTGCTCGTCGGGCTCTTCGTGCACCCGATAGATGGCCTTTTGGTTCTGGCTCATCAGGCGGGTGGCCACGGCTTCGTTGGCGAGCAGCATGTATTCCTCGATCAATTGATGCGAAACGTCGTTCTCCACTTTCTCAATGCGAGACACGCGCCCATGCTCGTCGAGGCGAACTTTCGTTTCCGGAAAATCCAGCGCCAGCGAACCGGCCTTGAAGCGCAGACGGCGGATCTTTTGAGCCAGTTCATGCGCATCGTGCAGCATGCGCTCAATCGAGTCGCCGGGATGGGGCTGCCGTTGCAGGATCGCAAACACTTCCTGGTAAGTGAAGCGACGTTGGGAGTGAATGACCGCCGGATAGAATTTCGCGCTCAGCACGCGGCCTTCATTTGAAATCAGGAACTCAACGCATTTTGTCAGCCGATCCACGTTGGGCTTGAGCGAGCAAAGTTCATTACTCAATGCTTCGGGCAGCATCGGAATGACGCGGTCCACCAGGTAAGTGGAGTTGCCGCGTTTGCGTGCTTCCGTGTCGAGGGCGCTGCCGGGCTTGACGTAATGCGAGACGTCCGCAATGTGAACCCACAGCCGCCATTGATCGTGGGAAATGCGTTTCAGACAGATGGCGTCGTCAAAATCCTTTGCATCGTCAGGGTCAATGGTGATCACGTGATGTTCCCGGCAATCTTCGCGTCCCGCGAGTTCATGGGGCAACACGGTCGTGCCGTTGGCACGCACCTCGGCCAGCACGGCCTTGGGAAAGTGCAGGGGAAGGTTGTATTGACGCAACACCGACAACATGTCCACGCCTTCGGCGTCCGGCGCGCCCAGCACTTCGATGATTTCGCCTTCGGGATTATTGTGTCGAGAGGTCCATTCCAGCAACTCGACGACGACTTTGTCACCGATGTGCGGCTTGCGGCCGACATCGCGTGGCTCCGGCACATAAATGTCATGCGGCATTCGCGGGTCATCGGGGATTACGTAGAGGAATTGCCGTCCGCGTTGCAGCGTCCCGACCAGCTGGGTGCGCTTGCGTTCCAGGATGCGAATGACCGAGCCGGTTTCCTGAGCAGCGCCGCGGCCGGGTCGCAATCCACGAGGGCGCGCATCACGCCGAACCAGGACGCGGTCGCCGTGCAGTGCCGTGCCGGTCGCATTCTCAGGGATCGTGATTTCCTTTAAGCCGGCATCATCCGGTTGCAGAAAACCTTTGCCAGCGCGATTGATTTGGATGCGACCCGGGATGAGATCCGCTTCGCGCGATTTGATGTAACGTCCGCCTTTGGTTCGTGTGATTTCACCGGAGCGTTCCAGTTGGCGCAGGATGCGATTCAGCTGCGACTGTCGATCCGGCGGCAAATTCAGGGCGCCAAGCAATTCCGTCTCAGTGGCGGGTGAGTAATCCTTGCGGCCCAATAATCCTAAAATCTGTTCTTCCATAATCAGCGCCGCTTTTCAGCGCGGCGTTGAAGCACTATGGAGGAATTAATCCGCAAAGCGAGCGTGGAAGTTCAGGCCGGTGGAGGCAAAAGTAGAGGCGAGGACCCGAAATGGACGATCGGGTGACCCCCGCCTCCGTATTGATCATCGGAGGAACCAATGATCAGAGTAGCTTAGCGCATTTTAGAACATGTAGATAATGTTCATTGTGAGCGAAACGAAGTTCTTCTTGCCGCCGACCAGGGGAACCCCGGGGGTTGCCGCGGTTTCGCCACCGAATGGCTTGTCGCCAGTAAGAGCGGTATCCCAACGGAGTTCCAGCCGCGAGATAACATTCGCCCAGAGCGAGTAGTCAGCCGTCGTGGTGAGCGAGAACAGCTCGTTGTGTCCCGCGGTGGCCGCGGTATAACCGAATGCTCCGTTGCTACCGTTGGCCCAGTCGGCACGGGTGTTGACTTTGAGCTTCTCGGTGGCTTGATACGAAAGATACACGGCCAGGGCTTCCGCATAGGAATCAGCGAAAGCACTGCCGGTCGTGTAATCAAACGCAATGCCCGCGCTCAGTCCCGTCACCGGCGTGGGGATGCTCGCGCCAATGTAGAAATTGTCCTGCATCCAGCTGTTTCCGTAGGTCGGAGTAGAAGTCACGCCACCGTTGACGCCGCCGGTGTAACCGGCCGAAAGCGTAGCGCCTTTGAGGAAGCCAAAGCTCTCGGGAGCCGTCAAGGTGACCAGCGCGAGATACGCCTTCTTGGACTCGGCACCCGGATACCTGGCATCCACCTGATTATTGAAGCCAGCCATGTTACCGACGCCAGCCTGGGCGGTCAGCCACTCGGTGAACTTGTAAGTAGCAGCGACACCCGTATGGGCCGACGATTCAAGGTAAAAGCCATAAGAGCGGCTCCAGTTCGGGTCTTTATAGGTGTCATAGGCTTCGTAGCCATTGAAGGTACCGAACTGACCGACTTTGAGGTCCAGGCCATTTCCCACGGGCACGCGAAGCAGAACGACGGCTTCATTGAACGCGATCTCACTGGAGGAAACCCCGGTGGGGAAGAAGCTGGCGGTGAGAGCCGTCCCGCGTTTGGAAGCGCCCGGGCCAAGGAGCATTTGCACATTGTAACCGGCGGCCCATTCGCTCTCATCCAGTGGTTTGTTCAACGTCAGGCTCACCACGTTGAGATTGAATCCGTCCTGAGTATCCGGGCCGTCATAAACACGACCGGGCAGGTTGGCGTTGCCGGTGCCAAATGACCAGGTAGCGCTGGTATCGATGTAGCCGCTCAGCGTGGTGGAGCTTAGTGCCGTCTGCACAAAATTCTGTTGCTTTTCCTCTGCGCACGCCACAGCGGGGATGCTGATCAGCCCCACGCCGAGAAGCATCTGGGTCCATTTATTGATTTTCATTGTTTTTGTTTTTTCCTGTCTTGACCGGGTTGGTTTTTCGAAACGTGTGCAACTGAAACACACGAACGCGATTGCGGCTGCCAAGCAGAGACGGTGCCCGGGCGAAGCTTCAGTTTGAACGTCACGATGAACCCGCTTTTTGCAGCGCACTCCGATCGCGAAGTTTTTCTGAGAAAATGTCTTAACAGCGCGTCGGGAGAATACGCCGTGAGCCAGCAGGTTCTTTCTGCGGGCGATGAATTCAAATCATCCTGTAACGACGGGCACAAACACCGTGCGCCTGGATGCGAACGCCGAAGTGACGCCCCGACGTTTTTGCACGCGAGCAAACGGTGACGTCCTGTCGCGAGGGAGACGCTCGTTGCCATCGAGAATGAAATCGATGAAACAAATCACAAATGATGTTGAAATATTTTCATCGTAAATCCGCTGTTGAAAATTATTCGCGTTGCGCAAAAAAGTTTTCTGATGAGTTAAGTCTCCCACGCGTTGAAAATTTTTTGTGCGCGCATCTTTGAGCAGAATTCACACAGCGCGACCGGCCAAGAAATGCGTGGCATATCGAGTGCTGAAATTCCGTTGAGCGCAGTGCGAGAAGTCATCAATGGTTTGGTGGCTGCCAATGCGCGAAACCAGCAGGAACAAAATCGCTCCCCGTGAGCGCCTACGTCTGAACTCAACTCAACAAACCGGAAACCCTGAATGAAAATCAATCTCTCGAATTGGAAGAAGCTGATGCCGCTCGGCGCGCTTGTCGGTGCGCTGACGCTCAACTCACAAGCCGCAGACACGGTCAAAGTGGGCGTGCTGCATTCGCTGAGCGGCACCATGGCCATCAGCGAGACCTCGCTCAAAGACGTTTTGCTCTTCACCTTTGATGAAATCAACAAGGGCGGCGGCGTCAAGGTGGGCGGCAAGAGCTATATGATCGAGCCAGTGGTGGTCGACCCCGCATCGGATTGGCCGCTGTTTGCGGAAAAAGCCGAACAACTCCTGGTCAAAGATAAAGTCGCCGTCATCTTCGGCTGCTGGACCTCGGTGAGTCGCAAGTTTGTGCTGCCCGTGGTGGAGCGTCAAAATGGGCTGCTCTTCTACCCGGTGCAGTACGAAGGCGAGGAACTCTCCAAGAACATCTTCTACACGGCCGAAGCGGTGAATCAACAGGCCATTCCGCCCGTGGACTACATGCTCGCGGAAGGTAAGAAGAAGTTCTATCTGCTCGGGTCTGACTACGTTTATCCGCGCACCACGAACAAGATTCTCAAGCAGTATCTCAAGATGAAGGGCATTCCAGACTCTGACATTGAAGAGATTTACACTCCCTTTGGTCACACCGATTACCAAACGATTGTCGCGGCGATCAAGAAGTTCGCCACGGGCGGCAAGGCCTGTGTAATCAGCACGCTTAACGGCGATACGAACATTCCGTTTTTCAAAGAGTTCGCCAACGCGGGTCTCACCTCAGAGAACTGTCCAGTGGTCTCGTTCTCCATTTCGGAAGACGAATTCCGTGGGCTGCCGGCGAAACAACTCGCGGGTCATCTCGGTTGCTGGACCTATTTCATGTCCATCAAGACTCCCGAAAACAAGAAGTTCGTGGATGACTTTCTGGCCTGGGTGAAGGACCCGAAGGTCGCGGGTGTCGACTACAAGGTTACTGGCGTTGACCCGAAAGGCCGCGTCACGTGCAGCCCGATGAATCTTTCCCGCATCGGCGTGAACCTGTGGAAGCAAGCCGCGGAAAAGGCTGACTCGTTTGACGTGGACAAGGTGCGCGAAGCGCTCATCGGACAGAAGTTTAAAGGTCCCGCCGGTGAGGCCACGATGCAGGAGAATCATCACCTGGTGAACAATGTGTTCATCGGTGAAACTCTGCCGAACGGCCAGTTCAAGATCATCAAGACTTTCAACGCTGTTCCCGGCGAGCCGTTCAGCGAGAAGTTCCTGAAATAAGCGGGTGGCCGATTTTTCGGAGGCGGGTCGGTTGCGGCCCGCCTCCTTTTCTAAATGGACAATGGCTTCCTTTCTTAAACGATTTCTTGCGTTCCTGGTCATGCTGGGCGTTGTTGCTTCCGCGCCGGGCGAAACGACCAATGACCTTCGGAAGATTCTGGCGCAAGCCGCAATCGCGGAGGATGCCGGGGCGCAGATCGAATTAATCAAACAGCTCGTCGGAAGCAGTGACGAGACTGTCTCACGCGGGTTGGTGGCGTGGCGACTTGGTGAGTTGTATATCCATTCAGCCGACGATGGCACGAAAACGCCTTTCCTCCTGGACAACCAGCAGGATAGCGACGGCAAGGCGAAAGGAATTCGCGTCGCTGACGGGCAGTTCCTTTCGGATACGAACGGCAAGGCGCTGCTGTTCCTGGCCTCCGAACTGACCGCAGCGGACACGACCTCCAAGCTGCGCAAAGCCATCAAGACCACGCTGGACCTCTTCGCGGTCGGCAATCCCATGCCAAAGATGCGGCGTGATGCGGTGGTGAAACTTGGCCAGGAACAGAATGCTGAGTACCTCCCGCACTTTGAGGCGCGCCTGAAGACGGAGAACGATGCTGAAGTCGTCCGGGCGCTGAACGAGGCGATTTACCTCACGCAAACCGCTGACGAATCAGCGGAGGTTCGCGATGCTGCCATCAAAGCACTTGGGGAAATGCGGTCCATCAACGCGCTGGAGTTTCTCAAGCAACTGCAAACTACTGCCAAAAAAGAACCAGCCAAATACGGTGAGGAGACGATCCGGGCGCTTGGTGCGGCCATCCTGGCTATTGAAAACCACATTCAGCTCGGCAACATCGTTGGCACTGCCTTTCGGGGTTTGAGTCTCGCTTCGGTCCTGCTCATCGCTGCGCTCGGGCTGGCAATTACGTTCGGCTTGATGGGGGTGATTAACATGGCGCATGGCGAAGTGATGGCGGTGGGCTCCTACACGGCGTTCATGGTACAGGGAATCTTTGGCAGCGGGCTGATGTTTACTCTTTTTGGCAACGTCAACATCAAGGGCCTGGGATTAACCGGCAGTGGATTCAACTGGTATTTTCCGGTTGCGCTGATCGCTTCGTTCTTCACGGCTGCGCTGGTTGGCCTCGCCCTCGAACGCGGCGTCATCCGCTTTCTCTACAAACGCCCCCTTGAATCACTGCTGGCCACCTGGGGTGTCAGTCTGGTGTTTCAACAAATTTTCCGCCACACGTTCGGTGCGGCCAACGTGCAAGTGGATTCACCCTCTTTTCTCAGTGGCAGCTTCACGTTCAACGGTTCGCCCATCGGCTTTAATCGCATCTTCGTCATCGGCTTTGCGATCGCCATTGTCTACGGCACTTATCTGCTGCTCACCAAGACTTCGCTCGGATTGCAAATCCGCGCCGTGATGCAAAACCGCGCCATGGCTTCCTGTGTCGGCGTCCGCACCGATCGCGTGAACATGATGACCTTCGCGCTGGGCTCAGGGCTCGCCGGGATGGCGGGTTGTTGCATGTCGCAAATCGCAAATGTCGGTCCGAGCCTCGGTCAAAGTTACATCGTGGACTGCTTCATGATCGTGGTGCTGGGTGGCGTGGGGAATCTTGTCGGCACCGTTAGTGCCTCATTGGGAGTGGGCGTGACGAACCAGCTTCTTGAGCCGTGGCTGGGCGCAGTGCTGGGCAAAATCATCGTGCTGGCGGCAATCATTCTCTTCCTGCAGTGGCGGCCCGCGGGAATCTTTGTGACGCGCAGCCGAAGCCTTGATGGGTAGATT